>JAISSQ010000131.1 GCA_031273045.1 Puniceicoccales bacterium | reverse complement strand
AAATCGGTCCCCGCGAGTGGCTCTACCGCTCGTCACTTTTGTCCTTTGTTCGCGGTGCCGGACTTTCCGTTGACGCCGAAATTCACAACCGACACGGACGCGCCGACATGGTCATTCGCGGCTACGGAAAAACGCTGGTTGTCGAAATAAAAATCGCCGCCACTGCCGGTGACGCCGAAGCGAAACTCGCCGAAGCACTGACACAAATCAAAGAGCGCGATTACGCCGCGCAATTCCCCGGCGCGCTCACCCTCGCCATCGTCATTGACGACGAACAGCGCAAAATCGCGGCGTGGAAGTAGCCGAGACGCTCCCGGAGCACCGCCACTCAACCGAAGCGAAAAAAGAGTTGACGATGCTCACGCCCGTCGGCATTGTCCGCGCCACAAGCACAAAACGCTTCCGCTGCAACCTCCTCGAACAACCCCAGCATTTGCGCCGCTTCCCCAGCACTTTCCCTATATGTTCACCCCGCTCCCGACGCCCGTTTCTTCGGTATTCCCGACCCATTTTGTCGGGGCACACCTCGCTTGAAACTAACCACCACCCGCCTGCCCCGTTCACACGGGGCGGGCATAGAAAGACCAAAATGAAAAAAGGACTTCTCCAAATCCTCTACATCTACGAATACTTCCTGCGGCGTCCCCACAGGATTCTCTTCGGGAACGCCTACGAAACCCATCTGGCTTTCCTCTTCATCACCATCCCCCTCGGCATCTGCGCCGCCATCTACCTGTTCCTCATGGACTACCACCCGTTCATAAGCCTCGCCATCCTGGCTGCGCTCTTCTTCATGAAGGGAATCCACAGAAACATGAGATTGGACTACATTTCAAAGTTCATCCAGTCCTCTCCTCAGTTGCGCGATCAGATGCTTGCGTCCTTACTGGACGGCTCCCTGTCCGGAAGTTCCCTGGCGAAAAACGCCGCCCGAGAATGCGCCCTCTCCGCCTTCGACGACTCCAAACTCCGCAACACCTTCCTCCAATGCCAGCCGGAATAGAATAGGGCAAAGCCCGTGCCGCCCTCACCGAGAAAAATGTCAACGCCGCCATAACCTTCAACGGGGACGCACAAGCGGCACAAATGCCAAAAACTGTAAATCATGTTAATCCTGTTAAAAACGCCGCCGGCGGCACCGGCATTCCTTGGGAAGGAAGATGACGGTGCCGCCGGCGGTTGTGCGCGTCGCTGGGGGCAGGGCGCACGGTGCCGGTGACGGGCGGGGGTGGTTTACCAGACCTGCGCGAGGAGTTCGCCGCCGGTTTTTTGCTGGCGGGCGTCGCGGTCGGAGAGGAGGCCGCGGGAGGTGGTGAGGATGGAGATGCCCATGCCGCCGATGACTTTGGGGATTTCGGTGTAGCCGGTATAGACGCGGCGGCCGGGGGAACTGACGCGTTTGATGCCGGCGATGGCGGGGACGCGGTTGTTGTATTTGAGTTGGACGGCGAGGACGGGGAGGCCGGCGGGGGAGTCGCCTTTGGTGTAGTCGCTGATGTAGCCGTTTTCTTTGAGGATGCGGACGATGCCTTCGCGGACTTTGGACCATTGGGCGGTGACGGTCGCGAGTTCGGCGGTGTAGCCGTTGCGGATGATGGTGAGGAAGTCGCCGATTGTGTCGTGGGATGCCATTTTCGGAATGGTTTTAGGTTAAAGCGTGTGTGAGTGTGCTGTGGTTGTTGTGGTTGTGTCTGCTTGCGTTATGTGCTTGCGGTTGCGTGTGTTATGCGTTGCCGGTGGTGTCGCTTTCGGGGGCGGTTTACCAGGAGGCCTTGGTGACGCCGGGGAGTTGGCCGAAGGTGGCGAGTTCGCGGAAGGCGAGGCGGGAGAGGCCGAACTTGCCGATGTAGGCGCGGGGGCGGCCGGTGAGGGAGCAGCGGTTGCGCTGGCGGACGGGGGAGGCGTTGCGCGGGATTTTGGCGAGTTTGCGGCGGGCGGCGAAGAAGTCCTCGTCGGTGGTTTCGGGGTTGGCGAGGACGGCTTTGATGGCGGCGCGTTTCGCGGCGTATTTGGCGGCGAGGGCGACGCGTTTTTTGTTGCGTTCGATGATGGATTTCTTGGCCATGTGCTTGGTTTCTAACGGTTTGTGTGTTGTTTCGGTATGTGTGTGTGCGGTTGATTGGTTGCTGGGTGGGTGGCGGCGGCGGGGTTAGGCGGCGGCGGTTTGGCGGGGAGCGGGGGTGTCGGGGGAAGCGGTGTCCGAGGCGTCACCGGTGGTGGTGCCGGTGGTGCCGGCGGCGGGGGTGTTGCTGGACTTGCGGAAGGGGACGCCGAGGAGGCGGAGGAGGTCGCGGCCTTCGTCGTCGGTTTCGGCGGTGGTGACGATGGCGATGTCGAGTCCGATGTTCTGGCGTTGGGTGCCGTCGGTCTGTGTTTCGGGGAAGATGGTGTGGTCGGCGATGCCGATGGCGTAGTTGCCTTTGCCGTCGAGGCGGTTGGAGACGCCTCGGAAGTCGCGAATCATGGGGAGTGCGATGGAGGTGAGGCGGTAGAGGAACTCGAACATGTTGTTACCGCGGAGGGTGACGGCGACGCCGAGGGGCATGCCTTGGCGGACTTTGAAGTTGGAGATGCTTTTGCGGGCTTTGGTGACGATGGGTTTTTGGCCGGTGAGTTTGCCAATTTCTTTGGCGACTTCGGCTTGGTGCCCTTTGTCGGCGTCGGCTTTGAAGGCGGAATTGACGACGATTTTGACGAGTGCGGGGACTTCGTGCTTGTTTTTGTAGCCGCGGAGGCGGATGAGTTCGGGGACGATTTTCTCTTGGTAGAGTTGTTTGAGGACGGGCTTGTGGGCCGGTGTGGTCTGCGTCTGCTGTGACATGGTGTTGCTGTGTGGTGTTGAGTTTTCCGCGGGCGTGGCGTCCGTCATAGGGTGCGTCCGCCGCAGGAAAGGTGGTTGGTTCTGGGTGGGTTGGTCTTGGTTAATGGTTTATTGGTTGGTTGGTGCGTATGCGTGTGCTTTGTTCGTGAGGTTTCGCTTGTTTTTGCTGATTTTTCGCGCCGGTGGTGTGGTTTTTCTTACTTTTCGTCGTCGGTCGCGGTCTTTTTGGGTTCGTTTTTCTTGCCTTTGTAGGTGGCGGCGAGGGCGACTTTGGAGGCGGGGAGGGGGGCTTCCTGCTCGACGCGGCCGCCTTCTTCGCGTCCTTCTTTTTTGACGTGTTTGGTGATGATGTTGACGCCTTCGATGATGTAGCGGACGCCGGTGCTGGTGCGGGGGCGGGGGAGTCCGGCGCGGGTTTTGTCAACTTTGGGGCGGAGGACTTCGAGGACTTTGCCGGTGGCGCCTTTGTTCTTGCCGGCGATGACGACGACGAGGTCGTCTTTTTTGATGGTGTTGGCTTTGCTCATGTTGTGCGGTGCGTGTTGGTTGCGGAGGTGTGGTGTTTCGTGGTCGTTTGTCGTGTGTGTGTGCTAACGTGTTGCGGTGAGGCGGGTTAGAGCACTTCCGGCGCGAGGGAAACGATTTTCATGAACTTTTGGCGGAGTTCGCGCGCGACGGGTCCGAAGATGCGGGTGCCTTTGGGGGCGAGGGCGGCGTCGAGGATGACGACGGCGTTGCTGTCAAAGCGCAGGTAGGAGCCGTCGGGGCGGCGGATGGGGGCTTTGGTGCGGACGATGACGGCTTTGACGACGGAACCTTTTTTGACGGTGGCGTCGGGCGTGGAGTCCTTGACGGAGCAGACGATGATGTCGCCAACGCCGGCGGTGTCGGTGATTTGTCCGAGGCGGCGAATCATTTGGACCTGCTTGGCGCCGGTGTTGTCGGCGACATTGAGGCGGGAGAGCATTTGAACCATGTTCGTGAACTTTCTTTGGTTGGTTGTGGTTTTTTACAAGTGGTGTGGTGTGTGTCGGTATCGGTGGTGTGTACGGTGCGGAGGGTCGCGCGATGCGGCAATCGTAACTTGTTGCGACGCCGGTGGTTAGGCGACGGCGGCGGCGGCGGCTCCGACGATTTTCGCCTTTTCGATGATGCGGGCGACGCGCCAGCGTTTGAGTTTGGACAGGGGGCGGGTGGAGACGATTTCAACGGTGTCGCCGACGCCGCACTCGTTCTTTTCGTCGTGGACGTGGACGACGGTTTTGCGTTTGACTTCTTTGCCGTATTGGGGGTGGGCAATTTTGTATTCGTAGGTGACTTTGATGCTTTTGTCGCCGGAGCGGGCGGTGACTTTGCCGGTGAGGTCTTTGCGTTTGTTGCGCGGGGCGGCGGCGGCGGGAGCGGCGGCGGTTGTGGTTTCGGTGCTCATGTTTGTGTAAGGATGTTCTTGTTAATGAGTGAGTTGTGATTGGCGGTGGTGGCGCGGCGCGTTATTTCGCGGTTTTCTTCGCCTTGGTGCTTTTCGCCTTGGCGGCGGTGGTTTTGGCGGCGGGTTTGTCCACGGGGGCGGCGGCGGCACCGGTGGTGCCGGCGGGGGCGGTCTCGGCGGCTTTTTTCTGGGCGCCGATGGTGATGTGGCGGGCGATGTCGCGGCGGAGGTGGCGCAGTTGGATGGGGTTTTCGAGTTGTCCCGTGCCTTGTTTGATGCGCAGGTCGAGGAGTTCGGCGCGGAGGGCGGCGATTTTCACTTCGAGGTCGCTCGTGGTGAACTCGCGGACTTTCGCGGCTTTGCTGGTGGTCTTGTTCTTGGCGCTCATTTTATAAGTTCTTCGTGATTAAAGGTTTGTCCTTGTTCGTCGGTGCCGGTGCCGGTGCTCGGATTAGTATTTTTCGAGTTCTTCGCGGGAGACGAAGCGGCAGCGGACTTGGATTTTGCTGTCGGCGAGGCGCATGGCTTCGCGGGCGGCGCTGGCGGGGACGCCGGCGACTTCAAAGAGCATGGTGCCGGGTTTGATGGTGGCGATGTAGAACTCGACGCCGCCTTTGCCGGAACCCATGCGGACTTCGGCGGGTTTTTTGGTGACGGGGATGTGCGGGAAGATGCGCATCCACATTTTGCCTTTGCGTTTGAGGGAGCGGGAGATGGCGACGCGGGCGGCTTCGATTTGGTTGGCGGGCATGCGACAGCGTTCGAGGGCTTGGATGCCGTAATCTCCGAAGGCGAGCGAGTTGCAAACGGTGGCGTTGCCGCGGTTGCGTCCTTTCTGGACTTTGCGGTGCTTCGTGCGGGCGGGTTGAATGTTGGCCATGTGCGTAGGTGTTTAAGTGGTTCTTATGGTTTGTGGTGGAATGACTTGTGTCGAATTTTGCAATGCGTGCGATGTGTGCGATGTGTGCGAGGAGGGGCGGCGCCGGTGGCGTTATTGGAGTTCGTTCTCCTTGGCGCAAATCCAGCATTTGATGCCGAGTTTGCCGTAAAGGGTGCGGGCTTCCGCGAAGCCGTAGTCAATGTTCGCGCGGAGGGTGTGCAGGGGGACGCGGCCGACGCGGGACGCTTCGACGCGGGCGATTTCGGCTCCGCCGAGGCGGCCGGCGAGGCGCAAGCGGATGCCTTCGGCGCCGGCGGCGGTGGCGGCTTGGACGGCTTTCTTCATCGCGCGGCGGAACGCGACGCGGCGTTCGAGTTGGAGGGCGATGTTCTCGGCGACGAGTTGCGCGACGATGTCGGGCTTCTTAACCGCTTGGACGTCAAGAATAACCTCGCGGCCGGCGATCTTTTGAAGGGTGTCGCGCAGGGCTTCAAGTCCGCCGCCGCGCTGTCCGATGACGACGCCCGGGCGGGCGCTGAAGAGTTTCACGCGGACGCGGTTGCCGGCGCGCTCGATGTAGATGCGCGGGATGGCGGCGTCGCGCAGGTTTTCACGAATGTATTGGCGGATTTTGAAATCCTCCTTCACGAAGGTGGGAAAATCCTTGGTGGCATACCAGCGGGATTCCCAGTTGCGGCGGACGGCGAGGCGGAAGCCGATTGGATTAACTTTTTGACCCATGTGCGTTGTGTGTTTTGGTGTGTGTGAGAGTGGTTGGTGAGGCGCGTTTATGCGTTGCCGGTGAATGGGTTACGCTTCTTCGTTCTTGGCGGCGGCCTTCTTGGCGCGGCGGGGTTTCACGACGGTTTCCGCAGGGGCGGCGACATCGAGTTCGACGTGGATGTGCGAGGTGCTTTTGCGAATGGGGTGCGCGGACCCTTTCGCCGAGGGGCGGATGCGTTTGAGCACCGGTCCCTGATTCGCGCGGGCACTCGTGACGACGAGTTCGGCGGCGTTGAGCGAGTGGTTGTTCTCGGCGTTCGCGATGGCGCTTTGCAAGGTCTTGCGCAGCAGGCGGGCCGCTTTGCGCGGGATGTAGCGCAGGGTCTCAACGGCTTTCTCGGCGGGGAGGCCTTGAATGACGCGGGCGACTTCGCGCACCTTCTGCGGGGTGATGCGGGTGTTGCGTGTGATGGCTTGAACGGCTGACATATTGGTGTGTGTGGTGTGTGTGTTAAAGGTTTTGCGGATGCGGATGCGGGATGCGGCGTTATTTGTTGGCGCTTAATGTTTTGTGTTTGGCGATGAGACCGGGGACGATGCCGGTCTTCGTGTCATGAATGTCCAAAATCAACGCGACGGTGCGCGTGGTGTTGGAATCGGCGACGAGGACGGTGGCGACGGCGGCGGACGAAGCGGCACCGGCGGCACCGGCGGCGGTGGTGCGATTGGCACCGGCAACGGTTTTGTCGGCAGCGGCGGCGGCGGCGGTCGCGGCGGCATCGGGGCGTTCCAGCGTGAGGGTCATTCCGGGACGCAGGTTCGCGGCGTATCCGCCTTTGATGATGACGAAATCGGCGTTTTTGCCGCTGACGACGCGCTCGACGACGGCGTGGCGGGTGAGGTCAATCGTGCGGTGCGGGAGCGCGTAAATGGGCGAGCGTCCGGCGGCGGTGGGAGCGGCGGTGGCGGTGTTGCCGGTGGCGTTTCCGCTCAGTTCGCGTTCCACAAACTCCGGCCGTTCAACGACTTGACGCTTGGCGGTCAGGGCGGTCGCGGCGACGGCGGATTTCGCCGCCACCGGTGCCACCGGTGTCACCGTTTTCGAGACCGCTGGCACCGGCGACGCCGGCACCGTTTCCGCCGCGTTCGCGGCGACCGAGACGCACACGACGCCCGCGAGTGCGCTTGCGGCGGCGAGACACGCGCGGACACGCCCGCTGCGGGCGGCGAGGATGTTTCTCGCGCCGGCGGCGGTGGCGGTGTTGCGTGTGTTCGGACACATAAGCGATTGCGGTGGAAGGTGTTGCGTTTGGCGGTCGGGGCGACCGGCGGCACTGCCGGTGGCGTTCGGAACGGCTCTTTGTTTGGATTAGACGGTCTTCTTCGTCGGGACGGTGTGCTGCTTGAAGGTGCGCGTCGGCGCGAATTCGCCGAGTTTGTGTCCGACCATGTTTTCGGTGACATAGACGGGCACGAACACCTTGCCGTTGTGGACGTTGAGGTTGATGCCGACGAAGTCCGGCGTGATGGTCGAGCGTCGCGACCACGTTTGAATCGGTTTGCGGGAACCGGTCTTCTGCGTGGCGGTGACTTTGTCCATCAGGGACGTGTCAACGAAGAACCCTTTTTTGATTGAGCGGGACATGTGTGTTTATGCGGTGTGGGTTACGCGGTAAGTTGTTGATGTTTCGTGCGTTGCAATCGGTCGGTCTGTCCGGTTTCAGCCCTTTTTGACCTTCTTGCCGTTGCGGCGGACGATGATTTGGGAGTTCGAGGGTTTCGACTTCGTGCGCGTCGGGAAGCCCTTCGAGAGTTGTCCCCACGGGGAGCGCAGGTGCTGGCGACCGCCGCCGCCTTTGGACTTGCCTTGACCGCCGCCGTTGGGGTGGTCAACGGGGTTCATCACCATACCGCGGACGCGGGGGCGTTTGCCGAGCCAGCGGTTGCGACCGGCTTTGCCGAGGGATTGGTTTTGGTGTTCGATGTTGCCGACGATGCCGATGGTGGCGCGGCAATCGGCGTTGAGGTAACGCTGCTCGCCGGAGGGCATTTTCAGAATCGCTTGCGCGCCTTCAACGCCAAGGAGTTGCGCGAAGACACCGGCACCGCGCGCGATGGCGGCACCGCGACCGGGTTCGATTTCGATGGCGTGGATGTTCGTCGCCGGCGGGATGTTGCGCAGCGGCAGCGAGAGGCCGACGGTGAACTCGGTGAGTTGTTTCTTGGTGGCGAAAATCGTGTCGCCCACCTTCAACCCGTCCGGCGCAAGGATATAACTCTTTGTCTTTTCGGGGTTTTCGTATTGGATGAGCGCGAGGTTCGCCGAGCGGTTCGGGTCATACTCGAAGGCGAGCACGGTGGCGTTCACGTCGAGCAGGTCGCGCCGGAAGTCCACGTTGCGGTAGAGCCGCTTGTGACCGCCGCCGCGCCGGCGGGAGGTGATGCGTCCGTAACAGTTGCGGCCGCCTTTGTGGTTGTGGATGCTCTCCGTGAGCGACTTCTCGGGACGCTTCTTGGAAAGGGTCTGCTTGTTGCGAATCAGAAATCGCTGACCGGGTGTGTTCGGATTGGTGGGAATGATGGCCATGTCTTTGCTGGTTAGTGGGTTATCGGTGTCTCGTGTGTCGTGCGCTGGCGTTGCCGGTGACGTTGTTCAGGGTCTCAAAACGAGTTAGATGAACTCGATTTTGCTCCCTTTCTCCAAGGTGACGATGGCTTTCTTCACGTCCGGTTCCTTGACCGCGACGCCGCGCTGCCGGCGGCTTTCCTTCACTTTGCCTTTGGCGTTGAGGATGTTCACCTTGGCGACTTTCACCTTGAATTGCGCGGCGACGGCGGCGGCGACCTCGGTGCGGTCGGCGTCACCGGCGACGGCGAAGGTGTATTTGTTGTGCTCGCCTTGCAGCAGGTTGGTCTTTTCCGTGATGAGCGGCTTTTTGAGAACTCGCGATGGGTTTTTCATGTTCGTATGGCGTATAAAGCGTTGAGTTTCAGGTGGATACAAATGGCGCCAACGGCGCTTATGCGGCGTTGGCGCGTTCGAGCACCTGTTGCAGCCCTTGTTCGGTGATGATGACCTGACCAAACTGCACGAGGTCAAGGGCGTTGAGCGCGGACGAGGAGGTGGCGTAAACGCGCTCAATGTTGTCCGACGCGCGAACAACATCCTCGCTCCACGCCACGTCCACGATGAGGACACGACCGGCGGGGGTGATTTTGCCCACGATGGCGTTGAAAAGTTTCGTTTTCGGCTGCGCGACCTCAAAACGCTCGATGACCGAGATGCCGCCGTCGGTGGCGATGTCGAACAGCGCGCGCTTCAGGGCGAGTTTCTTCGCCTTCGCGGTGATGCCTTTCGACCAGTCGCGCGGACGGGGACCAAACACGACGCCGCCCTTGTAGAGTTGCGGCGCGCGCTTGTCGCCGTGGCGGGAACCGCCGGAACCCTTTTGACGCAGGATTTTCTTGCCGGAACCGGCGACTTCTCCGTAGTCCTTCGTCTTCGAGGTGCCCTGCCGTTGGTTCGCGAGATAGGCGATAACGGTCTGTTTCAAGAGGGCGACGCCCTTTTCCGCCTCCTCGCCCTCAAAGGTCGGGATGGCGAATTCCTTTTCGGCAAACTTCGCGCCGTCGGCGCTGTAAACTTTCAGTTTCATGTTCGTGAAAATCTCCTTGTTTTTCGTTTTTCGTTAAACGTTGCTGTTTCGGGGGTTACGCCTTTTTGGCGGGTGCCTTCTTGGCGGGGCGGATGACGACGAGGTCGCCGTTTGCGCCGGGGAAACTCCCCTTAATCAGAATGAGGTTCTTCGCCTCGTCCACTTTCACGACCTTCAAGTTCTGCACCGTGCGGCGAACCTGCCCCATGTGTCCCGGCATCTTCTTGCCCTTGAACACGTGACCGGGCGTCTGGCGCATACCAATCGAACCAATGCGCCGGTGCGTCATGTGACCGTGCGAGTCCGGCTGACCATCCATGTTGTAACGCTTGACGACGCCTTGGAAGCCGCGCCCCTTCGTCACGCCAATCACGTCAACCGTCTGACCGGCGGCGAAACGACCGACCGTGAGCACCTCGCCCACGGCGAACTCCGGCGCGCCGGCGGTGCGAAACTCCGCCAAGTGCGAGTGCGCCGCGACGCCCGCCTTCTTCAGGTGTCCGAGTTCCGGCTTCGTCAACCGGTGCTCCTTCTGCGGACCGAACGCGATTTGAACCGCGTTGTAGCCGTCCTTCGAGTCGGCGGTCTTGATTTGTGTCACCGGACACGGTCCGGCTTGGACGACCGTGACGGGAACGATTGCGTTGTTCTCGTCGTAGATTTGGGTCATCCCGATTTTTTTGCCAATCAGTTGAATGCTCATGTTTTTCAAGAGGCAGATGGGAGAACTTCACTTCTTGGCGGCGGACAACCCCTGTTTGGTTTTTTCGGGTTTCGGCTCCTGTCGGCTCGCCCGCCCTTTTACCGGCGGCGCGCCCTCATCGGCGTATTCCCACTTCGGGTTGCTTTGTCGCCCTTTCCGTTCCGTCCTCCGTTTGCACAGACCTGCTTTAAGGTGACTTGTGTGTTTTCGGAAGAGCGCGGCTTGGTTGGGCAAGCGTTACTGCTACATCAAAAAATTTTAAGGAACCGGCTGCGTGGCCTGACCTGCGGTTTGCTGCGTTTCTGGGTTGGTGTGGTTTCCTGTGGTTGGTGGTTGTTGTGTGGTGATGAAAATGGGTGTGCGGAGACGTGGAGGACTCGTGTCGCGAAAAGCGTGAGGCGCGTTGCCGGCGGCATCAGGTGTTAATCAGAATCTCCACGCCCGAAGGCAGGTTCAATTTGCGCAACTCCTCCATCGTCGCCGCCGTCGGGTCAATGATGTCGAGCACCCGCTTGTGCGTGCGCAGTTCGAAAGCGTCCATGCTCTTCTTGTCCGCGTGCGGCGAACGGTTCACGGTGAAACGCTCGATGACGGTCGGAAGCGGCACCGGACCGGCGACCCGCGCGCCGGAGCGCTTGGCGGTGTCAACGATGTCGGCGGCGGACTGGTCGAGGATTCGATAGTCGAACCCGCGAAGTCGTATGCGGATGGAGTTGCTCATAATGTCGTGAGGAAAGGATGTCGTGTGTCTTGGTTGCGGCACCGGCGCGGCGAGGCGCGCTGACGCGGAACTGGTTGAAAGGCGGAGGAGGCAAACCTTTTTGCGGAAGCGCGCAAGCACAAATTTTCAGGGTGCGCGTTTTTTCTTTTCGCCCCCGCGAGTATCTTACGCGAGGAAGCCCGCGCGGGGGGCGGGCGCTTTGAGCAGCGCGTTCGCCTCGGCGTCGCCGGTGAAGGCACCGGCGGCGGCGTCCCAGTTGAGCGTCCGTCCGAGGCGCTGCGCGATGCAGCCGAGCATGACGACTTCGGCGAACGGCTCGCAGATGCCGGTGATGGGCGAGGAGAGCGTCGCCGGCGAGCCGGCGCGGATGGCGTCAATCCAGTTGCGGTAGTGACCGCCCTTGATGCGCGGGTATTTCTCGGCGGGCTTCTTGACGCCTTTGGCGTTCGGGCCGTAGGCCTCGAAATGCCCGTTCCAGCCGCACGCGGTGAGCGCGAACTTCGACCCGCGCAGGAGCGAGCCGTTGCCGCCGAGTTTCGGCGCGTTCGGGAAATCGAGCGGGGCGGGGCGGCGGCCGCCGTCGTTCCACGTGAGCCGCACGGGACCGCGACCGTTGGCGGCGGGGAAGTGGAAGATGACGGTCGAGGACTTCGGGTAGGACACCTTGCCGGCACCGGTGCTGTTGACCTCAATCTTCGTCGGCGAGGTCAGACCGAGCACGATGTAGGGGTCGAACATCAGGTGAATCGCCATGTCGCCGAGCGCGCCGCATCCGAATTTGAAGTAGCCGCGCCACGTGAACGGATGCAGTCCGCGCCGGTAGTCCATCGCCGAGGCGGGGCCGAGCCAGAGGTCCCAGTCGAGGTGCTTCGGCGCCGGTGCCGGCGGCTGAAAATCGTCAACGCCCTGCGGCCACGCCGTCGCGGCGACCGTCCACGCATCCACCTCGGTCACGTCGCCGAGCAGCCCCGCCTCGTAGTATTCGCGGGCAAGGCGCGTGTGCGCGCTCGACGCGCCTTGGTTGCCCATCTGCGCGACGACGCCGCGCGCGCGGCAGACGGCGGCGAGGCGGTGCACCTGGTCGGCGGTGTGGCACAGCGGCTTCTGGACGTAGATGTGCTTGCCGAGCGCGGCGGCGGCGTAGGCGACGGCGAAGTGCGTGTGGTCGGGCGTGGAGACGGTGACGGCGTCAATGTCCTTCCCGCACTTGTCGAGCATCTCGCGGTAGTCGCGGAACGTGCGCGGGTTGTTCTTGGCGAAACTCTTCGCCGACGTGGCGAGCGAATTGGCGTCAACGTCAACGAGCGCGGCGATGTGACCGCCGGCGTTGGCGACGCCGTGCGAGTCGCTCCAACCTTGGTTGTTGACGCCGACGCAGGCGACGTTGATGCGGTTCGACGGGGCGTCCGCGCCGCGCAGGAACCCGCTCGGCAACAACAGCAGTCCGCCGGTGGCGACGGCACCGGCGGCGGTGTTTTTGAGAAACGCGCGGCGCGAAAGCGAACGAACGACGGCACCGGCGGCGGCACCGGCGGAAGAACCTGCGCGGACAGCGCGGGAGGAAGATTTGCTGGTCATAAGGCGGACGTTAGCGCCGCCGCCCCGAATGTCCAGCGCCGGCGCGGATGTCGCCGGCACGGAAACCATCCTTGCGTTGCCTTTGCTTACAACGCCCCCGCGAGACGCGGCTCGCGGGCGACAAGGGCGTCGAACATCGCCTGCAACTCCTCGCGGGTTTTGCGAAGCAGGGCGCGCTCCGAGGCAGGACGCATGCCGAACGCCATTTGGATGCCGCGAATCATCCCCGCGAGCATGCCCTCGCGCTTGCCCTCTTCTTTGCCCCTTGCTTCGCCTTTGGTCTCGCCTTCGACGAAGCCCGCAAGACGGCATTGGTCTGCGGTGGTCATAAGACGTTTCATGGCGTGATGGTCGTTGAGACGGCGAATTCTGGCGTCAATCTTCGCATTGTCAACGCTACCGGTGTAGATGTAGCGCAACAGTCGCTCCAAGCGCGCTTCGCCCAGACGCGACATCAGCGACTCGTTCCAGATGTAGTCGCTCGCGAGGGCGTCGCCGCCGCGCGCTTTCGCCTGCATTGCGAGCAGCGTCAGGCGTGCCAGCGGGGTCAGCGGCGCGAACTGCTCGCCCCGCGCCAACTCGGAGTCCGTGTGCGCGGCGAGTTCCAGCGTGATGAAGTCAATCGAAGTGCAGCACGACGAACGCGCATTCGGGCGCGTCGCCGGCGGCGATGATTTCGGGGCGGTATTCGACGCGCCAGAGGAGGTCGGTTTTGAGCAGGGAAAAGTTTTTGGCGATGAACTCGCCGTCGAGGAGGCGCATGCGCTTGGGTTCGAGGTGGAGCGTTTCGCGCAACGCCGGCGGCAACGCCGAGCGCAGCAAACTGCAAAACTCGGCGGCGTCGGAGGACGTCGTCTTGGCGATTTTGTCGTCGGGATTGTGGGGGTCATCGCTGGCGGCGGCGGCGGGAACGGTGCGGGTGGCGGCGGAGGAGGAGGCAGTGTCGTTGCCGGCACCGGTGCGGGAATGGGAAGATTTCACGGCGCGCAAAAAAGCCGCCGGTGCCGCACGGTCAAGGGGCGAGGGCGGCGGCGGTGCCGGTGGTGTCCGCCCAAGTTCCCGCTTGCCCGCGGCGGCGGCGAAGGCCAACCCTCGCGGCATGCTTCAAGCCGGAATTGTAGGACTGCCCAACGTGGGCAAGAGCACGCTGTTCAACGCGCTCACGCGCTCGCGAAAGGCGGAGGCGGCGAACTATCCGTTCTGCACCATCGAGCCGAACGTCGGCGTCGTCGAGGTGCCCGATGAGCGGCTCGCTCCGCTCGCCAAACTCGCCAA
>JAISSQ010000130.1 GCA_031273045.1 Puniceicoccales bacterium | reverse complement strand
GATAAGCAGGTAGGCGCGAGTGCCGGGGGCACTTTCGACGGTGATGCCGCCAGCACCGACAGTATGCGCACTACCGCCGCTTATATTGAGACGGGCGTTATCGTTGGCGGCGGCGGTGGTGGTGATTGAGAGGGCAGAGGTGGAGCCGAGGGCAGAGGAGGTGGCGGCACGGACGTTGACATCGGTGATTGAGGTGGTGCCGGTGTAGGTGGAGGCGGTGGCGGTGCCGGCGGCGGTGGCTGGGGCGAGGGTGATGGTGCCGTGAGTGCCGCCGGCGGTGCCGATGGCGAGGTTGCCGGAGCCGGTGATGATGGCGGTGAATTTGGAGCCGGGGTCTGATAAGGGGAGGGCGGATTGGAGTGCGAGAGTTGTGGTTTGGGAGGGGAGGAGGTCGAGGACGGTGAGGCGTGCGGAGAGGAGGAGATCGCCGAGGTTGCCCGCGTCGGTTGGGGTGGCGGCGGTTGTGCCGATGGATGGGGCGATGGTGTAGGTGCCGGTGGCGGTGGTGGTGGTTGGGGCGGCTGGGTCGCCGTTGATTGGGAGGGTGGCGGTGATGGGGGCGGAGGCGGAGAAGGTGGTGCCGGCGGCACCGCCGGTGGTGAAGGTGAGGCGGGAAGACCCGCCATAAATGGCGGGCACAGAACTGATGTCGGACGGGGAGAAGCGGACGGCGGCGTCGGGGTCGGTGCCGGCGGCGGCGGTGATGTCAATGAGCGTGGCGAGGGTGAAGCCGTCGTCTTGGGCGAGGAGGTCGGCGGCGGCGGTGGAGGCGAGGGCGTTGCCGGCGGCGGAGTTTGAGAAATCGGCGAGGTCGGGGAGGACGATTGTCGCGGCGGTGTCGGTGGCTGGGACGAGGGAGACGGCGCCGGTGGTGAGTGCGGCGGTGGTTGCGGAGGCGGGGAGCGAGAGGGCGAGTGTGCCGGTGTTGAGGGTGAGGCCGGCGGTGGTGTGGGCGTCGCCGGTGGCATCGAGGTAGGAGCCGGCGTTGAGGGCGAGGGTGGCACCGCTGCCATAACGGGCGGGCACAGAACCTGCGGTGCCGAGGGAGAAGAGGGCGTTTGTGAGGGAGAGCGTGCCGGTGAAGGCGCCGCCGGTGCCGGCGGCGGGCTGGGCGATGTTTGTGAAGGTGAGGGTGTTTTGGGCGGAGGCGGCGTTGGCGGCGGTGACGGCGTTGGCGAGGTTGATGGCGAGGGTGCCGGAGCCGGAGAGGAGGTTGTCGAGCGAGAGGGCGGCGTTAGTGGCGGAGGCGGTGGTTTCGGAGAGGGCGAGGGTGCTGCCGGCGGCGATGGCGATGGCGCCGGTGCCGAGGCGGACGGGGACGGCGGCTGCGGCGTCGCCGGCGGCGGTGACGTTTGCGGTTTTGGCGGCGGTGCCGATGAACCACGAGGCGGCGGCGTCGGGCGTGCCGACGGCGGTGCCGTTGTCGGTGACTGTGGTGGCGAGGGCGATGTTGCCGGCGGTGAGGTTGATTTCGATAGACCCGCCATAAATGCCGGGCGCAGGAGTTATGGCGGCGGCACTCGTGATGGCGGAAGAGAAGGCGAGGCCGGCGGCGGTGGTTGGGGCGGTGATGAAGACGGAGGAGGTGAAGTTTTCTTCGTCGGTGGCACCGGCGGTGAGCGCGTCGCGGTGGAGCGGGTTAGCGAACGCGGAGACGCCGTCGGTGATGTGGAGAGCGGCGGCGGCGGGCTTGGTGTCGGTGTCGCGGTCGGGGCGGAAGATGACGGTGGTGCCGGCGGCGAGGTCGGAGTTGGCGGCGACGATGAGTTCGCCTTCGGAGATGACTGCTGCGGCGGTGGAGACGCGGGAGGCGCGGAGAGCGCCGGTGCCGGTCTTGCGGAATTCGCCGGAGCCGGTGATTGGGTTCGGGAGGAGGGCGGGTGCGGTGATGTTGGCGGAGCCGCCGGCGTAGATGAGTGCGGCGGTGGACGCACTTGCGCCGGCGGAGGTGTTGACGGTTGCGGAAGCGCCGATGGCGTTCGGCGAGGCGATGGTGAGCGAGGCGGCGCCGGTGTCGCCGGTGGCGGAGCCGTCGTCGCCGACGATTGAGATAGTTCGGAGGTCGTTGCCGGCGGTGGCGGCGGGGGCGAGGGTGATTGCGGTGCCGGTGGGTGAGCCGCTGGCGGGCGCGACGCCTTGGACGATGAGCGCGCCGGCGGCGGTGGCACCGGCGGCGGGGTCGGCGGTGAACTTGTTGACGAGGACGGCGGCGGGAGCGGCGAGTTGGACGGTTGCGCCGGCGGCGATGGAGATGTCGGCACCGGAGTTGGCACCGGAGTTGGCGGCGGACGTGGTGGGGTCAGCGTTTCCGAGAGCGTTCTGGGAAGCGGCGATGAGCGTTGCGCCGGTGCGGACGTTGAAGGTGGTGCCGTGGGCTTCGGTGGTGGCGACGAGGCGGGCGTTCTGAACGGAGCCGGAGTCGCCGGTGAGGAGATTGATGCCGGAGGCGAAGTTGACGGTGGAGAGGTGCGGAGAGGTGTAGAGCGTGCTGGTGGTGAATGCGTTCGCGAATGTGCCGCCGTTGAAGGTTGCGGTGCCGCCGTTGAGGAGGACTTCGGTGTGCTCGTTCAGCGAGGTGGTGCCGCCGATGACGAGGTTCGAGTAGGAGATTCCGTTGCCGAGGGTGATTTTGTTTTGGTTGTTGCCGGTGGAGATGAGCGGGCCGGTGGTGGTGAGGGTTCCGGTGCCGGCGCCGCCCATATTGATGGAGAGCGAGGCACTGCCGGTGCCGGTGGTTGAGCCGTTGAGAATGATGCCGCCGGTGCCGATGTGTTGGTTGGTGTTGAAGGTGACGAGGGCGGCGTTGTTGTTGGAGTTGCCGGTGGTGATGAGGAGTTGGCTGGTGTTTCCGAGGGCGTAGTTGGTGTCGATGGTGGAAAGCCCCGCGGCGCCGGTGCCGTTGCCGGTGGAGGCGGCGTTGGCGGAGGAGACGATGGTGATGCCGGTGTAGTCGTTGGCGGCGTTGGAGAATTTGATGCCGCCGCTGGCAAGGGCTTCGACGCGGATGTCGCCGGCGCCGGTGATTTTGGCGGGGAAATCGTCGGCTGCAAAAATACCCATATTCGGGTCGTAGGAGATGCCGGTGAGGACGGTAGCGGTGCCGGCGGCTTCGGTGCCGATGAGGTGGAGGACGGTGAGTTTGCCGTTGAGGAGGAGGTCTTTTTCGGTGCCGGTGGCGGCGGTGCCGGCGGCGAGAGCAGCGGCGTAGTCGCCGGTGGCGTTGCCGTTTTGGAGGGAGACGCCGGTGAGTGTGGTTGTGTTTGCGGCGGTGAACGGGGCGGCGAGTGCGGTGGCGGAACTCGCGGCGGCGGTGCCGGTGACGAGGGTGAGGCGGGCGATGTCGGCGGCGGTGAAGCCGGTGGAGAGGGACGGGTTCGTGATGTTGACGAGGGTGGCGAGGGTGCCGGCGGTCTGTGCTTGGGAGACGAGCGAGGTGCCGGTGACGAATGCGGCGGTGCCGGCGGCGGCGGCGGTGGCGGCGTCGCCGGCGAGGACGATGCGTGAGTTTGCGGAGACGGTGGCGGAGCCGGAGATGTTCAGCGGGGAGCCGGCGGAGAGGGCGAGCGCGCCGCCGTTGAGGGTGATGCCGCCGATGGAGTGGGCGGCGGCGGCGGCATCGAGGAAGGAGCCGGTGTTGAGGGCGATGACGGCGGACCGGCCATAATTGGCGGGCACAGAACTTGTGGCGGAGCCGAGGGAGTAGGCGGCATTGGTGAGGGAGAGCGTGCCGGTGAAGGAGCCGGTGCCGATGGCGGGCTGGGCGGTGTTTGTGAAGGAGAGGGAGCGGGGCGTGTCGCCGGCGGTGAGGCCGGCGGGGGCGAGGTTGACGGCGAGCGTGCCGGCGCCGGTGAGGAGGTTCGCGAGGGAGAGGTCGGCGGCGGCGGTGAGGGCGATGGTGCTGCCGGTGTTGACGGTGAGGGCACCGGTGCCGAGGCGCGCGGGGACGGAGACGGCGGCGTCGCCGGCGACGTTGAGCGTGGCGGTGGTGAGGGACGGGGAGGTGGCGCCGACGGTCCACGTGACGGCGTCGGGCGCGGCGGTGGCGACGGTTCCGGTGCGGTTGACGGTGCCGGCGGTGATGAGGACGTCGAGCGGCGCGGCGGCGGAGATTCCGGTGAGGAGTGAGCCGAGGACGAGCGGCGTGGCGCCGGCGGCGGTGTCGGCGGTGATGCGGAGCGTTGCGGTGGTGAGCGGGTCGGTGCCGGCGGCGCGGGAGACGGCGTTTGAGAATGCGGTGACGTTCGGGAGGAGTGCGAGCGTGGCGGCGAAGTTGGCGGCGTTGGCGGCGTTGACGAGGGAGGTCGGGTAGAGGGCGGGGGAGGCGAGGTCGGGGTCGCCGAGGACGGCGGCGGCGGAGCCGAGGGCGGCGTCGGCGTCGAGAGCGAGAGTTCCGCCGAGGATGTAGGCGGAGGCGGCGAGGGCGTTGCCGGCGGCGGAGAGCGTGAGCGTGAACGGGGCGGTGGCGGGCGCGGCGGCGAGGGCGGGCGTGGAGGCGTCGAGGTAATCGGTGCCGGCGCGTCCGTCGAAGTAGAGGGCGCGTGTTGAGGCGAGGGAGAGGTGGCCGGCGAAGAGGGTGGAGGCGGCTGGGTTCAGGAGGACGAGGTCGCCGAGGGTGATGGTGAGGGCGGAGGCGGTGCTGCCGGTGAGGTGGCGGAAGGTTTGGGGGCTGCCGGCGGGCGCTGGCGCGGCGAGAGGCGCTGTGAACAGCGCCGCTGCGACTGGATAGGACGCTGCTGGCGCAGCGGCGGCGGCGGCGGTGCTCGCGGCGGGGGCGGCACTTGGGGCGGCGCTTGGGGAGGCGGAGTCGGTGAGGGTGGTGCCGGTGGCGAGGGAGATGGTGGAGGCGGAGCGGAGGTGGTTGGCGTGGGTGAGGACGAGGGTGGTGCCGGTGGTTTCAAGGGCGAGGGTTCCGGTGAGGTCGAAGGCGGAGGCGTAGCCGTCGGCGATTGCGGCGGCGTTGGATTGGTTGAGGACGACGCGGGTGCCGCCGGTGATGGTGAGGTTTGCGCCGGTGGTGGTTGGCGCGGCGTAGTTGGTGCCGGCGTTGGCGGATTGGATGATTGCGGCGTTGAGGTTTGGGTTGCCGGTGGCGCCGTAGTCGTAGGCGTTGAGGGTGAGGGTGGTGCCGGCGGTGATTTCGAGGGCGGCGAGGCGGTTTTTGATGAAGAGGCCGGTGGGTGTGGTGGTGGTGTTGGAGGCGCCGGTGGCGGTGGTTTCGCCGGTGAGGGCGAAGAGGGCGGCGGCGACGGTTGTGGCACCGGTGGTGGCGAGGGTGACGCGCTGGGCGGGGGTGGCGGCGGGGAGGGTGGCGTTGTTGCCGGCGATGGTGAGGGTGGCGCCGGCGGCGAGGTTGACGGAGCCGCCGGCGGCGACGCGGGCGAGTTGTGCGTAGAGGGCGGTCTCTGCTTTGTCGGAGAAGAGGACGTTGGGGACGGCGTTCGCGCCGGTGGTTGGTTTGAGGGAGGTGGGGATGAGCGAGGGGGCGGCGAGGGCGGCGCCGGCGGCGGTGATGTTGATTTGGGAGGCGAGGAGGCCGCCGGCGTTGACGGCTGCGAGGTCGGCGAGTTCGAGGGTTGCGGCGTTGAGGGTGAGGCCGGTGTTTGCGCCGGAGCCGGGGGCGGTGGTGCCGCCGATTGTGGCGCCGGCGGCGGTGGCGGCGGTGACGCGGAGCGTGGCGGCGGGGGCGCCGGCGGCGGTGAGGGAGCCGTCGCCGACGGTGACTTTGCGGTCGTGGAGCCAGTCCTGCGCGTTGGAGTCGTAGTTGAGGGTGACGTTGGCGAAGGAGTATTCGCCGGTGTAGGTGGAGGACGGGGAGACGGTGCCGGCGGCGGCGGCGGTGGCGGTGAAGGTGAACTTTTGGGCGGGGTCCGCGCCGGTGACGGCGACGGAGCCGCCCTTGTCGCCGGCGGTGGCGCCGTTGGAGATTTGGGCGGAGAAGGAGATGTCGGCGTCGCGGTCTGGTTTGATTTCGAGGGTGGCACCGGTGGCGATGTGGATGTTGGTCGCGCCGGCGGTGAGCGTGCCGCCGGAGAGGGCGGCGGCGGTGTTGGGGTTGGTGATGAGGAGGTGGCTGCCGGCGCCTTCGAGGGAGACGGATTTGAACGAGGCGGTGCCGTTGCCGGTGGCGGGGTCGTCGGTGACGGCGACGCCTGCGCCGGGTTCGATGCGGAGGGTGTTCGCGGCGGCGTTGTTGACGGTGGCGTCGTAGTCGAGCGCGCCGTTTCGGACGATGAGGAGGTCGGCGAACGAGTTGTTGTTGAAGACCTGCCCGCTGCTTGAGGTGTCAATGATGACGGTGCCGCCGGCGCCGATGATTGAGATTGAGCCGGTGACGGGCGCGTTGATTTCGAGTGTGCCGGAGTTGGTGATTGAGCCGCCGGTGGCGAAGTCGAGGGGCGAGTTGATGAAGATGGAGCCGCCGGCGGCGTTGGTGAGGGCGCCGTTGATGTTTGTGGCGGCGCCGGAGCCGGCGGCGGTGCTGTCAATGGTGATGGTGCCGGAGTTGGTGCCGCCGGAGAACGTGGCGTTGTCTCCGGTGATGGCGATTGAGGCGCCGGCGGCGTTGTTGATTGAGCCGAGGACGGTGTCGTCGGCGGAGACGGTGATGGAGCCGCCGGCGGAGTTGGTGGTTGAGGCGACGGAGGTGCCGTCGCCGGTGATGAGGACGGTGCCGCCGATGTTGTTGAGTGAGCCGGCGTAGCGGGCGTCGTCGTAGGCGAGTTCGAGCGAAGCGCCGGCGTTGACGGAGGCGTCGAGCGTGACGCTGCCGGCGCCGCCGGCGGAGTTGAGGACGTTGGAGGGTGTTTGGAGGACGAGGGCGACATCCACGACGAGGTCAATCTCGGTGCTGCCGGAGCCGGTGATGACGAGGGTTTGGTTTGCGCCGCCGGAGATTGGGCGCGTGGTTCCCGGAATGCCGACGGAGAATGAGCCGCCGTTGACGGTGAGCGTGGTGGAGGTGAGCGCGTTGCCGGCGGCGTCTTTGCCGGCGGGTTTGAGGACGAGTTCGGCGTTGGGGAACGCGACGACGGAGCCGCCGGTGGCGACTGCGGAGGCGTCGAGCGGGATGCCTTCGTTGCCGATGAAGGCGTCGCCGTTGAGTTCGAGGATTGAGATGCCGAGCGTTGCGCTGACGCGCTTTTCGTAGTCGGCGGTGGTGAAGGAGATGACGGAGTTGTTGAGGGTGATTTTGCCGGAGTTGAGGGCGGCGGGCGTCAGGCGGAGGTCAGCGCCGGTGGCGCCGATGCCGTAGGAGAGCGTGTTAGCGGCGTTGAAGCCGACGTAGCCGGTCTTGTAGCCGGAGGTTTTGTAGGCGGTGGAGTTGAGGAGCGCGGCGGTGGTCGCGAACCAGCCGGAGGTGATTGAGACGGCGCCGTTGGTGCCGGAGAGGACGCCGTTGAAGCGCATCGCGCCGCTGCCGGCGGCTTGGGTGACGAGGAGTTCCTTGGCGACGCCGTCGGGGCGGTTCTCGATTTGTTTGAGTTCGATTGGGAGGTTGAAGGTGATGTTGCCCGGGCCGGATTGGGAGAACTCGCCGACGGCGGTTGCGGAGGTTGCTTGGAGGATGAAGCGGTAGGGTTGGGTGCCGGTGCCGGCGGGCTTGTCGGCGGGGTCGCCGATGGTGAAGGACTCGGTGTTTTCGACGAACTGGATGTAGTTGATGGTGGTGTCGGCGTTGAGGTGGATTGTGAGGCCGTCGAGGGAGCGGACGCCGGAGCCGTAGCGCGTGTGGTCGAAGATGGCTTGCGCGCCGGCTTCGTTGGGGACGAGGCCTGTGGCGGCGTTTGAGCCGTCGTGCCACTGCGAGGAGCCGGAGATGATTTGCGTCCAGATGCCGGCGGAGTTGCCGGTGGCGGGGACGTTCGTTCCGCGCCAATAGACGGCGGAGCCGTAGGGGATGAATTCGTAGAGGTATTCGCCGTTATACTGCTTCTCGGTTTTGGCGACGATGACGGTGGCGAACGGGGCGACCTCGGCGGCGCCGCCGCCGGTGATGTTGCCGGAGTAGCGGACGCCGGTGACGGTCTGACCTTCTTTGAGGGCGTTGCCTTCGTTGCGGGTGACGAGGAGGGTTTTGGCGCCGGTCATCTTGACGACGCCGCCGGTGGTGACGGAGTTGTGGTCCCAGTTGATGACTTCGATGAGCGTCTCGTTGAGGATGTCGAAGTTATCAACGTAGATGATGAACGGGTCTGTGGCGGAGTAGCCGGTGAGGTTGGAGGGGAATTCGAGCGTGCCGACGACGGTGCCGGAGACGCTGCCGGCGGCGCCTTCGGCGGTGTTGGCGAGGGTGCCGATGACTTGCTTGGTGGAGCCGACGGAGAGTTTCGCGCCTTGGGAGAGGACGACGCGGGCTTCGCGCAGGACGTCGTCGCGCGTGGTGGTGACGGTGGCGTTGGGGGCGATGCGGAGGTCGTTGGAGCGGATTTTGACGCCGATTTTGACGCCGTTGTTGGCGACGATTTTGGCGGCTTGGAAGATGCCCGACTGGTCGGCGGCGTTGCCGAGGTAGGCGGTGTTGTAGGCGAGGTCGGTGGCGAGGTGGAGCGGGTCGTGGGCGATGAAGGGCTGGGCGGCTTCGCGGGTGGAGAGGATGGCGTTGGCGGCGAGGACGACGGTGATGTCGGCGCCGGTGGCGGCGACGGTTCCGCGGTCGTCAATGGCGAACGGGTCGCCGGAGATGTTGACGGTCGTGGGGGCGGCGGAGGAGGCGGCGAGTTCGATGGTTCCGCCGGTCTCTCCGTCAACGGCGGCGGCGGTGGTGAAGAGTTGGGCGGCGGACGGGGCGCCGAGGAGCGAGGGGACGCCGATGGCGCCGAGGGTGATGGTGTTTGAGGAGCCGGCGAGGAGGCGGAGCGTGCCTTCGCGGGCGTCGAAACCGGTGGTGAAGGAGTTGGCGGCGTTGGTGAGTTCGAGGACGCCGGCGCCGTCTTTGTTGACCTGCTCGGAGCCGCCGGTGGCGTCTTTGATGAGGGAGGCGACGGCGAGGGTGGCGCCGGCGGCGACGTCGAAGATGACGGCGCCGGAGGCGGCGTCGGAGGTGACGGTTTTTTTGCGGAGGGTGAGCGTCGGGGCGTCGAGGATGAGGCGGCGGGCGACGTTGGGGCGTGTCTCGCCGACGATTTCGGGGAGTTCTGTGAGCGCGCCGCCGAAGCGGATTTGCCCTGCGAGCGGCGTGTAGGTCGCCCAGTCGAAGGTGTTGCCGAGGTGGAGGTCGGTGTCGGTCGCGGAGAAAATCCAGAGTGTGCCGTCAACGGCGGGGCGGATTGTTCCTGTGCCGAGCGGGCCTTTTTCGAGGGCGGTGCCGGCGGCGTTGAACGTTGAGGAGCCGGCGATGACGAGGTTGGAGGCGATGAGGTTGATGCCGCCGGAGAAGGTGTTGTTTGCGCCGAGCATATACTGCCAGAAGTCGGGCTGGACGAAGGAGCCGGGCGTGGTGGCGTTGAAGTTGGCGAGGACGTGTTTTGCGCCGAAGATTATGATGTCGCGGACGGTGCCGTCGGCGGCGGTGGTGGAGGCGTTTGCGATGGTCCACGCGCCGATGAGTGAGTTGCCGACGGCGGCGCTGTCGGCGTTGAAGTAGAAGACGCCGCGATAGGAGGCGGCGTGGCCGTTGTTGACGATGAGTTTGTTCGGGATTTCGGAGCCGGCGATGTAGCCCTGCTGTGTTTTGCCGTATTGCCACGAGAGGGTTGCTTTGGCGTGGGAGGCGGCGATGCCGTCGGAGACGCCGTTGAGGACGTGGTTGGGGCCGACGATTTCAAAGTAGGCGCTCTCGATGTAGTCGGAGACGTCGTTGAGGGCGAAGGTGACAACGCCGGCGGGGTCGCCGAATGCGTTTGCGGGGCCGATGGCGACGTCGCCGTCGTTCCAGAGGAAGCCGCCGGTGAAGGTGTTTCGTTCGGGGAGGGCGAGGGGACCTCCGGGGCCGTTTTTGTTGATGCCGCCGGTGCCGGAGACGACGCCGAGGAGGCCGACTGCCTGCTGGTCGTAGGCGGAGCCGATTTGGTGCTGGATGGTTCCGTTGAGTTGACCGGGTCCGTTGAAGTAGAAGGAGACGCGGTAGCCGGAGTTATCAATGAAGTAGTCGGCGTAGAGGCGGGCGTTGAGTTCCCAGCCGCCCGGGACGTTCAGATAGACGCGGTTCTGACCGTGGAGCGCGCCTTCGATGTAGTTGGGCGCGGCGAGGTCCATCGTGAGGACGCCGGACATACTCCACGAGGTGGGGTTTGAGGGCTGGTAGGTGGTGTAGTAGCGGAGGTCTTGGCGGAGGCCGAAATACTGGGTGGAGTTCGGGTAGTTCGGGTCGCCGATGATGAATTTGCCGGTGGTCGAGACGGCGTTGTGAGCGTCGGCCTTGAAGTCGAGGTAGTAGTTGATGTTCGTTGCCGGCGAGAGGGTGAAGTTGCCTGACCAGCCGGAGTTGTCGCCGGCGAAGGTGAAGCGGTCGTTGCCGCCGGTGATGGTGAGGTTTCCGGTGCCGGTGAAGTTGTTGAGGAGGTAGGAGCGGTTGCCGACGCCGGAGTTGTTTTTGAGGATGGTGTCGCCTTCGAGGTGGATGGTGCCGGCGATGACTTTCGCGACGCCGCCGATTGCGATGATGCCCGGATTTGCGGCGGTGCCGGTGATTGTGAGGACGTCGGTGGCGTAGTTCTTGGGGACGAGGTAGAGGGTCGCGCCGGTGTTCTCCAAGTAGAGTTCGTGGAGGGTGACGGGTTGGTCGATGTAGATGGCGCGCGAGGCGGTGGCGAGGGTGGTGTCGAGGTCGCGAATGGTGGCGGAGGCGGAGGCGCCGTCGGGGACGTATCCGAGGAGCCAGTGGTTGGGGTCGCTCCAGAGGTAGTCGGTCGGGGTGACGACGGAGGCGACGTTGACTTGGTCGCCCTGCCATTCGTTGGTGAGCGAGCCGGCGGGGAGGAGGTAGTAATACTCGATGCCGGCGACGGTGTAGGGGACGATGATTGCGCCGGAGGAGTAGCCGGAGAATGCGACGTTGGAGAGGCCGAGTTGGAAGTAGGCGGCGTAGCGTTCGGCGTTGGCGGCGTTCACGTCGTCGGCGGTGGTGGTCGCGGGGAGGGCGTTGATGTCGGGGTTTGCGAAGGAGAACGCGTCGTAGGTTTTGGATTTGCTGATGAAGCGGATGAACTGGTCTGGGTCAGGGGTGATGACGCCGTTGGCATCCACGTCCGCCCAATGGGTGTTGGCGCCGGAGATGACGAGGGAGCCGGAGAGGGCGTAGGTTGAGGCGGTGTTGCTGTTGTAGAGGGAGACGGTTCCGCCGGCGGTGGCGGTGTAGTTGGTTTTGGATTCGTCGAAGACGCGGAGGTAGTCGGTAGTGATGTTTCCGCCGATGAGCGTGCCGGAGCCGTTGTCGCGTGCGCCGAGTTGGAGGCCGCCGCCGGAACTGTAAGCCCAGATGTATCCGATTTTGTTTTGGGAGTAGCCGCCGGCGTTGAGGGAGCCGCCGCGAATTCGGGCGTAGGGAGTGGCGAGTTGGTCGTCGCGGGTCAGGCGAGTGACGCCGCCGGTGATGTCGTAGAGGAGGGAGAGTTGGAGTTGTTTGATTGAGGGGTTGATGATGCGGATGGAGCCGCCGGTTTCTTGGAGGTAGTAGCGGAGTTTGATGGTGCCGCCGGAGGTGTCGGTGGCGGTGCCGTCGCTGTTCCAATAGGCGCCGAGGACGAGGTCGGCGGGGTTGCGCCCTTGGGCGATGAGGTAGTCGCGCTGGGCGGTGTCGAGTTGAGCGGAAGACCAGTAGTAGGTGCCGGAGTCCTGCGTGTAGTAGGAGAAAAGCGGGTGGACGTATGAGCCGCCGAAGGCGACGGAGCCGGTGTCGGTGCGCAGGTAGATGTTTCCGATGGCGGCGCTGGCTTTGACGGAGGTTCCCGGAATGGTGGTGTCCGGGTCTTCGGGGAATTCGCTTCCGTTGAGGCCGTAGATTGAGATGCGAGTGCCGGCGTAATAGACGTCGCCGCCGTCGGGGTCGCCGATGTGGAACTCGTTTGTTGTTCCGCGGAAGACGCGGATGTTTCCGCCGGCGTAGATGATGTCGGTGCCGGCAGCGAAACCGACGATGTAGAGGTAGGGCGCGGGACCGCCATAGGTGGTGCCGGCGGTGGCGAACGATTGGGCGGAGTTGGCGACGGAGTTGTAGGTGATGTAGGGGAACTCGGAGTTAACGGAGTAGTAAGGGTAGGTGCCGGTGGTGTTGCCGGTGGCGGGCGAGCCGTAGGGATAGACCTTGCCGGTGCCGTTTGCGGAGGTGTTGCCGGTGGTGGTCTTGTCGCGGTTGCGGTCAATGATTGTGAGGTCGCCGCTCTTACCGAGCGCGTAGTAGCGGTTGGCTTCGGTCTTGTAGTATGCCTCGAAGCCCGTGGGCTGCACGGCGGGGAGGACTTCGTTGCCGGTGCCGAAGTAGAATGGCTTCTGCTGGCTGCCGCTGGAATAGACGCGCACTTCGTTGTTATCCATCACGACGGGCGAGTAGAGGTTCGGAGAACCGGTGCCGCCGGTGGTGATGTAGTTCCGCATCTCGGCGGAGTTGCCGTAGGTGGTGGTGAAGACGAGGCGGTCGGCGGCGGTGCCGGAGAAGGTGTTGTAGTAGTAGAAACTGTAAGAGAGCGTCTGGGGGTCGTAGTAGGCGCCGGTGAATGTGTTCGTGCCGTGAAGGGTGATGTTGTTGGCGACTAAGTTGGGAGTGCCGTTGGCGGCGGCGGTGCCGTCGAAGCGTTTCGCGGGGAAAATGATGCCGGAGCCGCGCAACTCGGCGTTCTCGCCGAGGATGAGTTCGTTCGAGATGCGGACGTGGGCGTTGGCGACGAGGTCGGAGCGCATCGCGACGGCGACGAGCGCGCCGGCGTCGTTGTCGGGAATGGTGATGGCGCCGATGCCAAGCCACGGGAAATCGGAGTCAATGCCGGCGTAGTTTCCGTTGGTGTCGTAGCCGACCCAGAGCGCGGCGGTGCCGCCGTGGGCGAGCGTTGTGCCGCCTGTCCACCAGTTGGAGTGATAGGCGGCGTAGTTGGCGGTGGCGGAGAGTGTGCCGAGTTGCTGTTTGTAGAAACGGACGGCGGCGCCGTCTATGGTGACGGAGCGTGAGCCGCCGGTCTCGGTGATGAAGAGCGGGGCGCCGGCGTCGCCGAAGATGAGTTGCGAGGAGACCTTGAGGGAATCGGGCGTCGGACCGGCGGTGGTTGCGGAGATGACGAGGTCGTTGGCGAGTGTGAGTGAGCCGGAGAAGAATGTGCCGTAGAAGCGGCCGGCGGCGGGTGTGCCGGAGAGGGCGGTGGCGATGGTGAGTTTGGCGGCGGTGGAGTTGTTGCCGGTGTCAAAGGTGAGGTCGGCGGCGATGGTCGCGCCGTTCTGGCCGCCGGTGGTGCCGAGGGTGAGCGAGCCGAGGGTGACGCTTTGGAGGACGGCGGAGCCGACGGCGGCGGTGGTGATGTTGAAGCCGTCGCCGAGCGAGGGGATGGTTGCGGCGACGCCGGGACCGTCGGCGACTTCGTATGCGTCGTGCGCGCCCCAGTTGGAGGCGTAGTGCCACGGTGTGTCGGAGTTCGGGGAAGTCCAAGTCGAGGTGAGGATGCCGTTGTTCGGAGTGAGGACGTAGGCGTTGGCGGCGGCGTTGTAGGTGGCGTCGGCGCCCTTGTTGTATCCGAAGAACCAGACGTTGGCGGTGTTGGCGACGGAGGTTGCATAGACGGTGTCGTTGCCGGCGGCGCGGCGCGGGATGAGGGTCGCGTCGTCGAATCCACGGACGCGGAGGATTGCGCCGGCGGCGGCGTTGTTGATGACGCCGATAGCGAATTCGTTGTGCGTGAGCGGGTCGGGGTTGTTGGTCGTGGTGACGCTGCGCAGGTCGAGTTCGAGGTCGGAGCCGGCGTTGATGAGGATGTTTCCGAACGCGGGGTTCGCGGCGGTGCCCTGCGGCATATTGTGCGTGAGGACGCTGCTGCCTCGGACGCCGGCTTTGACGACGACTTGCGGGGCGAGGATTTGGTTCGCGGCGGTGAGTTCGATGGCGCCGCCCTCGAAGCCGAGTATCGAGTAGGCGCCGGTGAATTCGAGGGCGACGCCGGTGGAGAGCGTGAGGACGCCTTTGCGCAGGACGAGGCCGGCGGGGTGCGCGGCGTCGGCGGAGCCGCTGGCGAGAATGAGTTTTTCGATGGTGAAGCCGCCGGCGGTGTCGGTCCCGCCGTAGGTGCCGGCGACGCCGGAGACGGTTCCGAGGGCGCGGTTGCCGGTGTTCTTGCCGGCGGTGTTGGTGAAAATGGTCTGCCCGTCGTTCTCCTTGATGATGACACCGGCGACGCCTTCGGCGGAGTTGAGGACGGAGGTGACGGTGAGCGTGCCGGTGGTGCCGGCGCCGGTGCCCTGCGTCGTGAGTTCCTCGATGGTGAGGTGCTGCACCTTGTTGAGCGCGGGGTAGAGGACGAGGGGGAAGTTGAGGTCGAGCGAGGTGGTGCCCGCCTCGCCGGGGAGGAGCGCGATGTTGCCGGCGATGCGGAAGCCGTATTCGGGGACGTTGATGATGGCGGTGCTGCCGATGAGGGTCTTTCCGAGGAAGTTGACGTTGCCGCTTTTGGCGAGGTCGAGCGTGCCGTGGCGCAGCGCGAGCGCGGCGTTTTCAACGATGAACGAGGCGGCGCCGCGAATGGTGATTTTCGCGCCGGTGCCGCCGGTGGCGGTGGACGTCTCGTTGTCGAGGTCGAACACGGTCGCCTCCTCGCCGGCGCCGGTGATGCGGAGTTTGGACGCGGAGCCGTCAATCACGATGTCCTGCCCCGCGCCGAAAAAGCCGGTGGTCCGGTTGATGTAAAAGTGACCGGCAGGGGCGTTGGTGACGAGTTCGCCGGCGTTGACGGTGATGGCACGGAAGGCGTTCGCGGTGGATTTGAATTCGACGATGCCGCCGCCACCGGTGCCGGCGTTGACGATGAAGCGCGAGGCGGCGGGCGTCGCGGCGGCGGTGGTGGGCAGCGGGTTCGCGACGAGGTCGGTGACGTAGGCGAGGTTCGCGCCGAAGATGAGGCGCGCGTCGCCGTCGAGCGTGATGGTGTGTTCGCCGCGCAGTTCGAGGGCGACGGCGTTTGCGGCGGAGACGGGGCCGATGGTGAGCGAGTGCGAGGAGAGGTCGCCGGCGGCGGTCTGGGCGACGTTGAGGGCGATGCCGATGCGGTTGTCCGACGCGGTGCCGCCGAAATCGAGGGCGGCGTTGACGACTTGGTCGGTGTCGCGAACAGAGAAGGTTCGTGTGACGGTGCCGGTGGGCGAGGTCGGGAGGACGGGGCCGGGCGAGGTGGTGGGCGAGGCGACGCCGCTGCCGGTGGAGCCGTCGCTGCCGGCGAGGAAAATGAAGGTGCCGTCGGCGAAGACGGTGTTGCCGGCGGCAGCGTTGAAGCGGAGTTGCCCTTCGTTGAAATCAACGGCGAGGTCGGCGAGGCGGACGGATTCGGAGGCGGACGGCGCGAATTCGAGCATTCCGATGCCGTCTTTGAGAATGCGTTTCGCGAACACGTCGCGCAGGAGGACGGAGGACGAGGCGGAGGCGGCGGCGGTGGCGGCGCGAATGCCGGAGCGGATGTCGAGAATGACGATTGCGGGACCGGTGCCGGTGGCGGTGCCGGTGCCGTCAATACCGCCGGCGAATTCGATACCGCCCGAAGCCGTCGAAAGATTGCGAATGACGAAGGTGTTGTGGAGCGTGTCGGCAGCGTGGGCGGTGGTGTCGAAGTGAACCGTGTTGGCAAAGAGCAGTTGGGCGCCGGAGGAGAGACCGCTGCCGGCGTTGAAAAGGATGTCGGCGTAGTTGTTATCGGCGCGATTTCCGTTGTCTGAATTCGCGGCGACGCCCGCGCCGGTGCCGCCGAGCGCGAACGTAACGTGCCCCGCGCCCGTCAGCGCAATCGTTTCGAGGTCAACCGTCGCCCCATTTCGAAATTCGAGACCATCGAGTTCGACATTGCTGGTGAGGTTGAGCGAACGCCGCGCGTAGGAGGTGGTTGTGCCGGCGCCGCCGTTGAACCAGAACAGCGCGAAGGCGTCGTTGCCATTTGGCGCGGCCGACGCCGGCGCGTGCGCGGTTGTCGAAGACCAGAGTTCCCAGTTTGATGTGGCGGCGGTGCCACCGGCGAAGAACCAGTTCTCATTAAACGGCGACGACGGTCCGCTCCACGTGTAAGTCGCGCCCCCGGCAACAGGCGCGAAGGGCGCGACGTGCTCGGACGGCGCGGAGAAGGTCGCCGCCGCCGCGAGAGTTGCCGCCGCCACGAGCCACCGCCTCGGCGCGCGCCGCAGTCCGAACACGGCGGGGCGGGGCGTCGCGTTGTTACCGCCGGTGGCGTCGCGGGAGGGTATGGCGGCGTTACGGACGCCACGACTCGCAAGGGGATTATTTGCTTCGGAACCAATGAGTGAGGGTTTCATAGGGAACGACTTACGCGCTGCTGAACGGCACTTGAACGGCAATCGCCTCGCATGCGCAAGTGGTTGCGAAAGAAACTCTTCACCTACAAAACACAACCCGCAAAAGAGTATAAAATCCTACGGTATTTTGATACGGGTTCGTGAACAACGCCGGCGAATGCCCCCGAAGCATCAGCCCGCAAACCCCCGTTTAATTATGAGCAACCGCCAGCATAACCGCCGGCACCAAGAATGCATCCCTCCCTTATCCCTTATCCCTCATCCTTCATCCCTTATCCTTCATCCTTTTCCTTGCCCCTTCGCCACAAAGCATTTCCCTGTCGCGCCACATCCTTTTTCAACGATTGTCAACGCACATGTCCGAAACCACCACTGAAACCACCGCCGCCGAAAAACTCGCCGCCGAGTTTGCGCCGACTTCCCACGAGGAGTGGAAAGCCGCCGCCGAAAAACTGCTCAAAGGCGCGCCGTTCGACAAAATCATGCTCACGAAGACGCCGGAGAACATCACGCTCCAGCCGATTTACGAGCGCCCCGTGCTCGACTCGCTGCCCGCCGCCGCGACCCTTCCCGGGCAGGACGGCTATTTGCGCGGCACCGGTGCCGCCGGTTATCGCGCCGAAGCGTGGGACGTCGCGCAGGAAATCCCGCTCGCCGACCCCGCCGCTTACAACGCCGCGCTGTTGCACGACCTCGGCGTCGGGCAAAACGCCGTCTCCGTGGACTTCGGACGCCCGAACGCGCTGCGCCTTGATGGCGCCAAGGACATCACAACCGCGTTTCGCGGCGTGGTGCCGGCGGCGGTCGCGTGGCATTTCCACCCCGGACTGCGGGCGCGCGACATCGCGAAACTCTTCTGGGCTTGGCTGACGGTCGAAAAGGCGGACGCAAAACAGGTTCGCGGCTCGCTCAACTACGACCCGCTGGGCGTTCTCGCCGCGCGCGGCTCGCTCCCCAAATCGCTGGAAAACCTCTACGACGACCTCGCCAACATCGTGCGTGACGCGCGGACTTTCCTGCCGGCGTTCACCGCAATCGGCGTCCACACCGGCGCATACCACAACGCCGGCGCGAGCGCGGTCGAGGAACTCGGCATCGCCCTCGCCACCGGCGTCGAATACCTGCGCGCGCTCGACAAGCGGGGCGTCGGCATCGAGGAGGCGGCGCCGCTGTTCGCGTTCCACCTCGCCGTCGGAGGCAATTTCTTCGTCGAACTCGCCAAACTCCGCGCCGCCCGCCCGCTGTGGGCGCGCATCGTCGCCGAGTTCGGCGGCAGCGAGAAGGCGCGCGCGCTTCATCTGCACGCCCGCACCGGTCTGTTCAACAAGACCAAGCACGACCCGCACGTGAACATCCTGCGCACGACGACCGAGACGCTCGGCGCCGTCCTCGCCGGCGTCGAAAGCATCACCGTCGGCGCCTACGACGAACTCGTCCGCACGCCTGACGAGGCGTCGCGCCGCCTCGCGCGCAACACGCAAATCATCCTGCAGGAGGAGTGCGAACTCACGTCGGTCATAGACCCCGCCGGCGGCTCGTGGTATGTCGAGAAACTCACCGACGAAATCGCCGCCGCCTCGTGGGCGTTCTTCCAAGAAATCGAGGGCAAGGGCGGTCTCGCCGCCGCGCTCGACGCCGGTTTCGTCCAAGAGCGCATCGCCGCGACCCGCAAGGGGAAGGAGAAACTCTTCGGGCAGCGCCGGCTCTCGCTCGTCGGCACCAACCAGTATCCCAACATCGCCGAAAAACCGCTCGCCGGCGCCACCACCGGTGACGCGCCGTGCTGCTCCGGCGCGCCGGACGCGAACGCCGTCGTCGTCGTCCCGCCGTTGCCCGCCGGACGCCTCGCGGTCTCCTACGAGCGACTGCGCGCCGCCTCCGCCGCCTACAAGGAAAAGAACGGGCACGGTCCGAAAATCCACCTCGCCAACATCGGCGCGCTGCGCCGCCACAAGGCGCGCGCCGACTTCACGCGCGGCTTCTTCGAGACCGGCGGATTTGAAATCACCGGCGCCGAGGGCAGCACCGACCCCGTTGTCATCGCCGAGAGAGCCGTCGCCTCCGGCGCGCAACTCATCGTCATCTGCGGACACGACGAGGATTACGCCACGCTCGTCCCCGCGATTTGCTCCGAAATCAAGACGCGCGCGCCGCAACTCACCGTCATCCTCGCCGGCAATCCGGGCGAAAAAGAAGCCGAGTTCAAGGCCGCCGGTCTCGACACGTTCATCTTCGTCAAGTCCGACAACTACGAGACCAACCGCCAATACCTCGAAAAGGTCGGCGCGTTGTAAGTTGCGCTGCGAACCGCGTTGGAAACTGCGTTACGAACCGCGACCTCATGGACCCCGCAACGCCTCCAACCGCCCCGTCCGCCGTCGAAGCCGTCCAAAACACGGCTCCGGCGGCGGAACCGTCTCCGGCGGCGACACTGGTGGCGACACCGCCGGTGGTTCGCCCGCGCCGAGTGGCTCCGCGGGCGCGCCCGCTCGCCCACGACCCTTTCAGCGCGTGGACCTACATCCTCGTCGCCATGCTCCTCGCCGGTCAACTCATCGCCCTCGTCGCATTGGACATTTTTTGACTGTTCTAAAAATTGCGTCTGCCAACCGCCTTGCTCGCTGGTAGCGTGCCCGCGATGAACAAAGACCTGCTTTTCACGCCGGTCCTCCCTTGCTCGGTGGCGCGCGAATTCGAACGGGAATTTTTTGCCGACTTCGACGAAGGCGGACGCGGCTGCGACGAGCGCGAATTCATGCGCCGCGCCGCCGCCGGCGTCGCCCGCGAGACGCTCGCCGTCTTCCGCGAGACCTTCCGCCGCGAGCCGCGCACCGTGCACGTCCTCGCCGGAAAGGGGCACAACGCCGCCGACGCCCTGCTCGCCGCCGCGCTGCTGTGCGAAGACCGCTCGCAAATCACCGTCCAACTGTTCACGCCGCGCTACGAACTCGCGCCGGCGACGCGCTCCGCGCTGTCCGCCCTCGAAAAAGAGGGCGCGAGCGTTCTGCCAGCCGACGAAGACGATGACGACGAATACGGCGGCGAGGACGACGACCACGGCGATGCCACCGGCGGTGCCGCCGCTCCGTGCGATGGCGACGGTCCCGTCGCCGACGTGCTGCTCGACGGCGTTTTCGGCCACAACTTCCGCCCGCCGTTGAGCGCGCTCCATACCAACCTCATTGACTGGGTGAACGAGCACCCGAACTTCCTGTTGCGCGTCGCCGTGGACATGCCGTCCGGCCTCGCCTTGCACGCCGACCTCACCGTCGCTTGCGGCCTCGTCAAAGCACCGCTCCTCGCGCCGGAAAACGCTTCCGTCCGCGGCCGCCTGCGCCTCGTGGAAATCGGCTTTGCGGCGCCGCCGCCGCACGGGGAGACCCCCTCCGAATTCGTCACCGGTGCCCGCATGTTTGCCGCGACCGCGCCCGCCATCCTCGCCGGCAGCCCGCTCAACGAGGCGCGCCCGCCCCTCGCGGACAAGCGCCGGCACGGGCACCTGCTCATCCTCGGCGGCTCGCGCCCAATGCCCGGCGCGCTCCTGCTGAACGTCCGCGCCGCCCTGCGCGCCGGCGTTGGCTTGGTGACGGCGTTCTGCCCCGAAAGCGTCCACGCCGCCTTCGCCGCCGCCGCGCCGGAGGCGATGTGGGTGCCGTGGCCCGAAACGCCCGCCGGCGGTCTCGCCCTCGAAGGCGAGCACCTGCTGCGCGAACGCCTCCCGCGCGCGACCGCGCTGCTGTGCGGCTCCGGCATGGGCGCGGAACCGGAGACGCTCGCGCTGCTCGAAAGCATCGCCGGCTCCGCGCCGTGCCCGCTCGTTCTCGACGCCGACGCGCTGCGCCCGGAAATCGTCGCGGCGGCGCTGCGCCGGCCGGAGAAGACGCCGCCCTCGCCCCTGTCCTGCGGGCCGTCGCTCGCGCTGCTGCCCCACGCCGGCGAGTTCGAGCGCATCGCGCCGGCACTGCCGACGGCGCTGCCGTGGAACGTCGCCATTGCCCGCAAAGGCGCGCCGACCGTCGTCGCCGGCGGCGGGGCGTGGGAAGTCGTTTCCGGCTGCGACCGCGATTTCACCGCTGCGTGCGAAATCCTCGTCTGCGCCGGCGGTCCCGTTCTCGCGCGCGGCGGCAGCGGCGACTTGCTCGCCGGAATCGCCGGCGCGCTGGTCGCCCGTTTCGAGGACGGGCACGGCGTGTTCCGGCCGTTGCTCGACGCCGTCGCGCTTCACGCCGCCGCCGGCGACTTGCTCGCCGCCGCCGAGCATCCGCAGACCGCCCGTCTCTCCGCCCTGCTCGACTACCTCGGCGAAGCCCTCGCCGGCGCGCGGTAATCGCCGCTGCCGGTGGCGGTCAACGCCGCCGCCGGTGGCGCGCGCCGCCGCTCAATCCACCTCCGCGCACGGCAGCAGGGCGGCGTCCTTCATGCCGTGGATGATTTTTTTGTCGGCGGGGCAGAGCGTGGCAAGGATGGCGCCGAGTTCGACGGGGGAGTTCGGCGCGGCGCCGGCGAAGAACCACGGGCACAGGCGGACGCGCGCGGCGGCGTCACCGGCGGTGCCGTCGGCGCGGAACATCGGGTGCGTGATGCGGCGCGGTTTGTGGTAGTCCTGCATGACGTAGAAGGTCTCGTTCTCGGGGTCGGTGGCGTCCTCGATGGCGGCGAGCCATTCCTCGCGCGAAACGTCGCTGCCGAGCGTGACGCTGCGCGCGCCCCACGCGCTTTCGTGGAAGCCGCTCGCCTTGATGATGAGGGCGCGCTCGCGCTGCGAGGCGTCGGCGAGTTCCGTCCACGCGCGCACGGGCAGACCGCCGACGGTCGGGGCGTGCAGCACCGCCACCGGCGGCAGCGGGGCGTCGTCCATAATCCACGTGCGCGGGACGACTCGGCGCAGCGTGTCGAGGTCGGCGGCGCAAAGCGTCTCGCGCCAGAAGGCGTCGAGGGCGGGATGGTGCAGGAGGGCGAGGTTCATCTTCTCCTCCTGAAACGCTTTCATCGGGGGCGTGAGCGCGACCTGCCCGCGCTCGACGGCGTCGAAGATGGCGTCGGCGCCGCGCACGTTTCCGAGGTCGAACAACTCGAAGAAACGGTAGATGACGTCCACGCGCTGCGGCGCGCCGGCGACGGGGATGTGCAGTCCGTCGCCGAGCGGCATGAGTTCGTCCGGCGCGACGCAGTGGACGCGCCTGCCGGCGGCGCGGAGTTTCTCCGCAAGCCACTCGAACTCGGGGCGGTAGGTCGCGCCTTCCTCGCTGACGACGATGGCGATGAGGGGCTGGGCGTCACCGGCGGCGGCGGCGTCACCGGCAATGTTGCCGCGACGGTCGTCGCTGACGTCGTCCGCGCCGCGCTTCGGGGCGAGCGCGGCGACGTGGCGGTAAAAGAGTTCCGGCTGCGCGGTGCCGCCGACGAGGCGCGGCGTGTCCGGCGCGTAGATTTCGTTCAGGAACGCGGTGAGACCGACGCCGCCCGGCACGCTGTCGAGTTCGGTCAGCGTGAAGCCGTTTTCGGTGAGTAGCAGGTCGGGGCGGAGCACCACCGGCGAGGCGTTTTTGACCGCGCGGTGCCGACCGTGCGCGACCAACCCGTCGGGCTTCCCGCGGTCGAGAAACGCGGCGACCCACGGGACGAGGCGTTCGCTGTTGCGGAGGATTCTCTTGTTTTGCGCGGAGCGGGCGTAGAGCAGTTCCTGCGCGTGGTAAAAGGCGTGGCAGGCGTCCCCGATGCGGCGAATCTCGGCGACCTGCGCGGCGGTGAGCGGAAACGCCGACGGCGAGAGTTGCCACGTCTTGCCGGAAAAAAGACGCCGTTTCGCAAAGGCGTCTTCGAGAATTTGGAGCGTGGGCATGACGGAACGGAATGGAGGTTGGCGGAAATGGCGAAGGATTCGGCGACCGGCGCGGAAACGTGCGCCACCGGCGCGGGAAGTCAAGGGCGCGCCGGCACCACAGCCGCGCGGGTCTCCGACCCGCAACTGGGAGCGCCGACTTTCAAGTCGGCTTGGGGGAGATGCGGCGTAGCCGCCTTGCTTCTCTAAAAAAAGAATGGCGGCTCCGCCGCACCATCGCCGAGCCGACTTGAAAGTCGGCGCTCCATGTGTGTGGCCGCCTGACAACGAGGCAATGGTACCCTGTGCGAGAATGGAGAACCGCTGCACCCACGTTGGGGCGGGGGACTGCGCTCCCCGCCCGCCGGCGGCACGGGGTCTGCTTGGTTCGCGGGGCTTTCTTTTGAACCACGAACCACGAAACAACGGACACAAAGTGCGAACGAATTCTGCGGACGACAGCGGCGGCAGCGGCGGCAACGGTGGTGCCGGCACCGGCGGCGGCACTGCCGGTGACTTGGGCGCGTTGCACCTGCGTTCGCTCGCGTGCGGCTACGTCCGCCGGCAGCCGGTGCTGTCGGGCGTGACGCTCACGGTCCGCGCCGGCGACTTCGTCTGTCTGCTCGGTCCGAATGGCGGCGGTAAGAGCGCGTTTCTGAAAACGCTTGCCGGCACACTCGAACCGCTCGGCGGCGAAATCCTCGCCGGCGGTGCGCCGTTGCGCTCGCTGCCGCCGCGCGAACGCGCCTCGTGGCTCGCGGCGGTGCCGCAGAATTTCAATCCGTCGTTCCCGTTCCGCGCCCACGACATCGTGCTGATGGGACGCGCCGCCCGTTGGGGACTTTGGGGCGGACCGTCCGCCGCCGACCGCGCCGCCGCCGGTGAGGCATTGGACGCCGTCGGCGTTGCCGCGCTTGCCGACCGGCCGTTCACGGAACTCTCCGGCGGAGAGCGTCAACTCGTCCTCATCGCCCGTGCGCTCGCCGCCGGTGCGCGTTTTCTCGCGCTCGACGAGCCGGCGTCCGCGCTCGACATCGGGAACCAGTCGCTCGTGTTGCGGACGCTTGTCCGCCTCGCCGCCGGTGGTGCCGGCATTCTGATGGCGACGCATCAGCCGGCGCATGCGCTCGCCTGCGCCACGCGCGTTGCGCTCGTCACCGGTGGCGGCGTCTCGCCCGCCGCCGCGCCCGCCGAGGTGCTCACCCCCGCCGCGTTGGAGCACCTTTACGGCGTGCCGTTCCATGATTGCGAAGTCGCCGGCGCGAAAATTTTCGTTCCGCAATTGGTGTAGGACGCCGCCGCCACCGCCGCCGCTACTGCTCGCGCCCGCCGCGCCGGCGTCTTTCCCGATTCGCCGCGCCGGCATCGCCGGTGAGGGCGTTCAGCAGCCACGAGACGACGCTGATGACGAGCGCGCCGAGCATGGCGTCCGAGAGGTTTGCGACGTGGAAGCCGGTGACGATTTGACCGGCACCGTAGAGCAACAGCGCGTTCACGACCCACAGCACGGCGAGCGCGGCGAGACCGAGCGTGAGCACGATGAGCGGCGCAGCCAGCAACAGCAGGAAGTAGTTGAGCAGCGGGCGCACGACCGCGTTGAGCACGCTCAACACCAGCACCGCCAGCGCCAGTGCGCGCGGGATGGCGACCTCAATTCCGGGGAGGCGCAACGCCGGCTCCGCGTCGTAGTAAATGCCCGGCACCAGCAGGATGGCGACCAGCACGCCGAGCGTGAGCGCCGCCCACTCAAAGAGCCATGTTCCCCACCCGCGACTTTCGACCATGCCGCGAAGTGTGCCGGCGGCGGCGGCGCGGGCGCAAGGGCGGTGTTGCCCGCGCGCCGCAGCGCCGCCACCATGCGCCTCCGCTCCGAATTCCAATGGCAAAAATTCTTCTCACCACCACGTCCTTTCAGGACACCCCCGGACCGCACCTCGAAAAACTCGCCGCCTCCGGCCACGAAGTCGTCCGCGAGCGCGGCCCCCTCTCCGAGGCGCGGATGCTCGAACTCGCCGCGCAGGGCTTCGACGCCTTCCTGTGCGGCGACGACGCCATCACCGCCGCCGTCATCGAGCGCGCCGCGCCCCCGCTGCGCATCATCGCCAAATACGGCATCGGGCTGGACAAGATTGATGTCGCCGCCGCCACCGCGAAAAAAATCCCCGTCGCGTTCACGCCCGGCGTCAACCACACGACCGTCGCCGAGCACGCCTTTGGGCTGCTGCTCACGCTCGTGAAGCAACTCGACTTCCACATCGCCGAGACCCGCGCCGGACGCTGGACGCGCCGCACCGGACACGAGATTGCCGGCAAGACGCTCGGCATCGTCGGGCTGGGGCGCATCGGCCGCGAGATGGCAATCCGCGCCGGCGCGTTCGGCATGAACATCCTCGCCTACGAACCGTTCTGGACGCCCGACACCGCCGCCTTCGCCCGCAAAAAAACGCACAAGGTCAAGCGCGTCCGCTCGCTCGACACGCTCCTTGGCAAGTGCGACGTCGTTACGCTCCACTCGAACCTCACCGACGAGACGCGCGGCATGATTGACCGGAAGCGTCTGCGCAAAATGCGCGAGGGCGCCATCCTGCTCAACTGCGGGCGCGGCGAACTCGTCGTCACCGGCGACATCGTGACCGCCCTGCGCAGGGGCGACCTCGGCGGCTACGGCGCGGACGTTCTCGACGAGGAGCCGCCGCCGGCGGACCACCCGTTGCTGACCGCCCCGCGCTGCGTCATCACGCCGCACATCGGCTCGCGCACTTACGAGAGCGTGCAGCGGCAGGCGGGCATGGCGCTCGAAAACCTGCTCCTGCTGCTCGACGGCAAACCCGCTCTCGCGCAGGCAAACAAGTTCTGACCACCGCCGCTCCAGCACGCCCATGCCGACCTTCAACGCCCTGCCCGGATTCCGCGATTTCTATCCCGCCGACTGCGCCGTCCTGAACGCAATCTGCGCGCGATGGCGCGACACCGCCCGCCGCTTCAACTTCCTCGAATGGAGCGCGCCCGCCCTTGAGCCGCTCGAACTCTTCACCGAGAAATCCGGCGAGGAAATCGTCCGCCAACTCTTCAACTTCGAGGACAAGGGCGGCCGCCAAGTCACGCTGCGCCCCGAAATGACGCCCTCGCTCGCCCGAATGGTCGGCGCGCGCGCCAACGCCATGCGCCGCCCCGTCAAGTGGTTCGCAATCGGCGAGAACTACCGCTACGAGAAGCAGCAGCGCGGACGCCTCCGCGCCTTTTACCAATACAACGCCGACCTGCTCGGCGACCCGTCGCCCGCCGCCGACGCCGAAATCATCGCCCTGTGCGCCGAGTCCCTGCGCGCCTTCGGGCTGACCGCCGCCGACTTCCGCATCCGCCTCAGCGACCGCACGCTGTGGTTCCTCTTCCTCGGCTCGCTCGGCGTGCCCGAAACCGCCGCCGCCGCCGTGCTGGGCGTCGTGGACAAAATCGAGCGCCTCGCGCCCGCCGACCTGCTCGCCGCCGCCGCCGCCGCCCTCGCCGGCACCGCGCTCGACCCCGCGAAAATCCTCGAAGCCGTCCGCCAATTCACCGCGCTCGGCTCGCTCGAAGAAATGCGGGCGTTCTTCGCGAACCGGTCCGCTTCCGATGACGGCGCCAAAATCGCCGCGCGCCTTGCCGACTGGCAGACCCTGCTCGACGCCCTCGACGCCCTCGGACTGCGCGACTTCGTCACCCCCGACCTCACCATCGTCCGCGGCCTCGCCTACTACACCGGCTTCGTCTTCGAGGCGTTCGAGCGCGCCGGCGACGGACGCGCTCTCGCCGGCGGCGGTCGCTACGACGCGCTCGTCAAGAAACTCGGCGGTCCCGAAATGCCCGCCACCGGCTTCGGCATGGGCGACGTCACCCTGCGCAACCTCCTTGAGGAAAAAGGACTGCTGCCCGCCGCCGCCGCCGCCGCCGATTTCCACGCCATCGCGCTCGCCCCCGAATGCCGCCCCGCGCTGCTCGCCGACGCCGCCCGCCTGCGCGCCGCCGGTGCCGCCGTCGAATACGCCCTCAAGGACGGCAAGTTCGGCAAACTCATCCAAGCCGCCGAGCAGTCCGGCGCGCGCACCATTTTGATTTACGGACCCGACGAACTCGCGCGCGGCGAAGTCCGCCTTCACGACACCGCCACCCGCGCCGAACGCTGCGTCCCCCGCGCCTCGCTCACCCCTGAAACAACGGCGGCGTAGCGCGCCACCGGTGGCGCCGCCCCGCCGGAAAACGCGCTTGCCTTGGGCGGCGGGGCGCGGTTCCCTGCGTGCCTTGCTTGTTTGGCGCGGTGCCGCCCGCCAGACCTTGAAACGGGACAGTAGCTCAACGGTAGAGCAGTTGCCTTTTAAGCAATTGGTTCCGGGTTCGAATCCCGGCTGTCCCACCAATTTTTCCCCGTAGCCCCGTTCCCGCCCGCCACCGCCGCCGCCGTTACCGCCGTCCGATTTCACTCCTTTCCCCCCAAGATGCCGGAACTGTTTCAGGAAGATTTTATGCGGCGCGCCCTGCTCGGCGTCCTGCTCGCGTCCATCAACTGCGGCGTGCTTGGCGCCTACGTCGTCACGCGCCGCATGGCGTTCATCAGCACCGCGCTGACGCACACCGTCCTGCCCGGCGTGGTGTTCGCCTACCTGCGCGACTTCTCAATCTACTGGGGCGCGCTGGGCGCGGCGTTGCTGACCGCGCTGGGAGTCGGCGGCATTGCCGGCGGGCGCGAGTTGCGCGAGGACACCGCCATCGGCGTTGTGCTCTCGTTCATGTTCGCCGCCGGTGTCGCGCTGATGTCGCTGCGGCGCAGTTATCGCGATTTCCAAGACCTGCTCTTCGGGAGCGCGCTGGGCGTCACCGACGCCGACCTGTGGATGATTGGCGGCGCGAGCGCGCTCGTTCTCGCGGTTCTTGCGCTCTTCCACAAGGAGTTGGAACTGTCCTCCTACGACGAGGAGCACGCGCGGCGCTGCGGGTGCTCGCCGGCGATGTTGCGGATTTTGCTACTCGTGCTTGTCGCGCTGGGAACGGTCTCGTGCGTGCGCCTCGTCGGGGCGTTGCTGACGACCGCGCTCCTCGTGACGCCGGCGGCGGCGGCGTTGCTCGTGGCGCGGACGCTTCCGCGCGTGATGGCGGTGGCGGCACTCATCGGATCCGTCTCCGGCGTGGGCGGTCTGGTGCTTTCCTACTACCATCCCGTGCCGTCGGGCGCGGCGGTGGTGCTTGTTTGCTCGGCGATTTTTCTGGCGGTGTTCGCGGGGCGGACGCTGTTCCAACGCTTCGCTACTTCCGCCGCCGCCGGTGCCGTTCACGATTTGGGCACGGGAACCACGGTGAAGCGGTAGGTGCCGCTGCCGAGGGTGAAGGTCTCGCGGATGTCGTCGGAGGCGTCGTCTCCGGCGGCGGTTTCCCGCCCGTTAACGGGCGGCACAGCACTTTGAGGCGCGGGCACTGCCGGCACTGCCGGTGCCGCCGGCTTTGGCGCGAAGGGGGTGCCGCTTTCGGTGATGTGGCAGGTGCCGCGGGCGAAGGGGAGGATGATGGTCGCCGTGGTGTTGGGGGGGATGGTGACGTCGAGGGTGTAGCATTTGACGCCGCCGGTGGTGGCGTTCTTCTCGGCGACGCGCCACGCGCTGGCGATTTTGCCGCGAACGGTGTCGCGCTCGACCGAGGCGGCGTCAACGCCGGCGACGGCGCCCGGGCGCAGGAGGAAGTGTTTGTAGCCGGGGGCGGCGGGGTCGGGCTGGACGCCGGCGAGGCCGTTGACGAGCCACGCGGCGGAGGAGAGGAACGAGGTGTGGCAGCGCGAGCCGCTGCCGACGATGTCCCACGCTTCGGGAACGGTCGTCAGGCCGTATTTGAAGAAGTAGCCGATGCTGGGGTAGTCGTCCTTGAGCATGGCGGCGCACACGAGGTCGTCGCGGTTTTCGGCGGTGAGGTAGCGGTATTGGAGGAGGGAGGCGAGGACGCCGGTGGTGAGGTGTCCGCCGCGTTTTTTGGCGATGTTGTCGAAGAGGGCTTCGCGGAGTTTCCCGCGCAGTTCGGGCGGGGGGAGGTTGATGAGGAGGGGGACGGCGAGGTAACTTTGCTCGGAGACGCCGGTGTAGGTGTTGTTCACGGGGTCGTAGAAGGTGTCGTGGACGGCTTTGCGGAGGTTGTCCGCGAGGGTGGTGTATTTGACGATGTCGTCGGCTTTGCCGAGTTCGGCGGCGATTTTCGCGGCGGTCTGGAAGCCGAGGATGGTGAAGCAGTTCGAGAAGAACTGCCGCTGCGGGTAGGCGATGCCGCGCTTCTCCTTGGGCGGTTGCTCGCCGATGCGTTCGTAGCCGCGCCGCTCGCCTTCGGTGACGGGGTTGATGTCGCGCACCGCCGGCGGGAGGTATTTGGACTGTTCCTGCGGGTCGAAGTAGAGCGCGGAATACCAGTCGCCGATGTATTGCCATTTGTCCTTGGTGAAGATGGGGAGGATCTTGCGGGGGTTCTTGGTGATGCGGTCTTCGAGCATGGCGAGGTGGCGGACGAGCATGTCGTAGTTCTCGGCGAGGACGCGCTTGTCGCCGATGTGCGTGTAGTGCTCCCAGGGCAGGGTGGCGCAGACGAGTTTCCACGCGGGACCGCCGCCGCCCCACGTCGTGGGCGCGGTGTTGGTGAGGCGGCCGTCGCGCATGAGCACGTCGCGCCAGTCGCCGAGCCACTTGCGGTAGAACGCCGCTTGGTCGAAGTTGTGGAAGCCGCTGTCCATGCTCGCCTGTCCCTCGGCGCCGTAGCCGAGGCGTTCGCGGTGCGCGCAGTCAACGATGTAGCCGCCCAGCGTGAGGCACTCGTAGGTGTGGGTGACGACGGCGTGAATCTTGTCCAACAGCGGCGAGGACGACTTGAACGCCGCCGCCCGCGCGTAGTCCGTGCGGATGAGTTCGCCGGACACCGCCGCCGGCGCCGTCGCGACGCCCTCGACGGTCGCCCAGCGGAAGCACCGGTAGTTGAAGCGGCTCGCGAAGACGTCGCCGCCGGCGCGTCCGCTCAACACCACGCGGTCCTCCTGCCCGTAGGCGCTCTCGTGCCGCGCGTCGTCAACGGCGGGATCGTCGGGTCCCTTGTCCGTGTAGCGGATTTTCACCTCGTCGCCGGCGGCGCCGGTGAGCGTCAGCCGCAGCCGCCCCGTGAACACGCGCCCCATGTCAACGCGCCACTTCTTCGCGCCGGTTCGCTCGACACCGGCGGCGGGGAAGGTCGCGGTGACGCGGTTCGGCTCGACGTTCTGCGGCGTGACGGCGATTTCGCCCACGTTCGTCAGCGGCACCGCCGGCTGCCAGTCCGCGTCGTTGAGCGCCGGCGACGCCCAGTCCGGCTGCTCGCGCCGCGCGTCGTAGGACTCGCCGCCGAAGTTGAAATAACTCCACGGTCCCGTCTTTGAGAACGGCGACGGGTGCGCGCGCCACGAGAAGTCCGACACCACGCCTATTGCCGGCGCGAGCAGTTTGAACGCCGGTCCGTGCGGCGCGCGCCTCACGTGCACGCCCTCCTTGCGCGTGTCGAGCCAGTCGCCGTAGCCCGACCACCCGTGCCCCAGCCACACGCCAATCACGTTGCGCCCGGGACGCAGGTGCCGCGCGACATCGTAGGTGCGCGAGAACACGCGCAGCGCGAGATTGCTAATCGCCGGGTCGAGCACCGTGTCGCCCACCCGCTCGCCGTTGACGTAAAGTTCGTGGTAGCCGAACGAGGCGACGTGCACGAGCGCCTCCGCCGGCAGCGCGTCCCCTGCCACGCGGAACACCTTGCGGAACCACGGCGCCACCCGCGAAGCGTGCCCCTCGCCCTTGCCGACGCCGTTCTCCGCAACGCCCAACCACGCCGCCAACGACCACGCGCCCGCCTCCGGCGCCGTGATGAACGCCGCCGGCGCCGACCACGCGGACGGCAACGAAGACGCACCGCCGGTGCCGTTGCCGCCGGTGCCGCCGGTGCCGGTGCCGCTCCCGCCGTCCCAGACGCGCACGCGCCAGAAATACGTCTTGTTCGGAATCAACTTGTCGCCCAGCGCCACCACCGGCGCCTGCTCCCCGCTCTCGACGCGCCCCGAATCGAAAACATCGCCGCAACCCTCGCCGGCACCGGCGGCACCGGCAGCGTCGAATTTCGCCGCCGCCGACGCCACCTGAACCTGATACGCCCCCTGCGACAAATTGCGGAACGCCGCCGACGCCGCGTCCCCCGCCGGCTCCAACGCCCACGACAACAGCGGCTCGCGCGTCTCCACCACCGGCACACCGCCCAAGTGCTCCGTGCGCAACCGCACCGGCGCCGCCAGCGAGCACGCGCGCGCGGCGGCGGCACCGCTGCCGGTGGCGCTTTCGCCCTCCGACGCCGACTGCGGCACTGGCGCGCAACCGCCTCCGCCGAACGCGAGCGCGAACGTCGCCGCCGCCAGCGCGCCGGCACCCTTCACGACCGAAAAAAGTTTCAGAAACGACACCGGATTTTGGGAACGCATTGAACGCATGACCACCAAAGGAACCCAAAAACGGAATTTCCGCCAGACGCGAACCATGCGACATTCACGCCCCGAATGAGCAACGCGCCCGAACAACGCGCCACCGGCACCGGCAGTGCCGGCGAAGACACCGATGCCGGTAGCACCACCGAAGCACCGGCAGCACCGGCAACGCCGCCGGTGACGGTCAAAGTTTGCGGCATCACGCGCCCGCAGGACGCCGCCGACGCCCTCACGCTGGGCGTCGCCCTTATCGGCGTCAACCGCTGGGAAAAATCCCCCCGCTACGTCCCCGACGCCGCCCTGCCGGCACTCCTCGACGCCATCCCGCGCGGCCGGCGCGTGTTCGTGGACGTCGCGCCCGACGACGCCAAACTCGCCGCCGCCACCGGTGCCGGTGGTGTGACCCCTGATGCCGCCGCCGGTGGTGATTTCGACTACTTCCAAATCCATTTCGACCCGACCGCCCCCGACAGCCGCCGCCGCGCCGAACAATGGGCGCGCCTCGCCGGCACCGGACGCCTCTGGCTCGCCCCCCGCGTCGCCGCCGGCGCCCCCTGGCCCGACTGGGTCTGCAAAATCGCCGGAACCGTCCTCTTCGACGGACACAGCACCGGCATGTTCGGCGGCACCGGACGCACCGCCGACTGGCCCCGCTTCCGCGAACTGCGCGCGCGCTTCCCGCGCGTTCGCTGGCTCCTCGCCGGCGGCCTCGGTCCCGACAACCTTGCCGACGCCCTTCGCGCCACCGGTGGTGACTTTTTCGACCTCAACAGCGGCATTGAGACCGCCCCCGGCATAAAATCCGCCCCCCTCCTCGCCCGCGCCCTCGCCACCCTGCGCGAGGCGCGTTAGGTCGTTTTTTGACTGCGAAACTCGCGAAATCTGCGGAATGCGCGGAATACGCCTGTCCGCCGCCGCCGGGGGGCATTGTTTTCGTTTTGCGCCCTTGCCACGGGCGCGGGAAATCGCATTTTCCCACGCCGTCAGCGTCCCCCCGTTCCGCCCACTCGCTTTCCCAATCAGCATCCGTCATGCCCGTAGCCAAACGCACAGCCGCTTCCCGTAGCGCCGCCGGACCCGTCCGCCAAACGAACGGGACGCCGCCGGTGGCGCGTCGGCAACGTGGCACCGGCGGTTTTGGCAATGCCCGCGGTTCCGTGGGCGCGGTTTCCGGCATCTCTTACGCCGAGGTCGCCGCAAAAGTCCGCGCCACCGCCCGCAGTTTTCTCTCCGAGGGTCCCCACGCGCGCTACATCAGTTTGACGACGGATTTCGGCTTCAAACGGCTCTTCGGCGAGGAGGCGCACGTTGATTTGTTGCGCGATTTCCTCAACTCGCTGCTCCCGCCCGACCACCAAATCGCCGCGTTGCGTTTCCGCGACAAGGAGGACAGGAGCGGGGGCAGGGACGTCGTCTCGATTTTCTTCGACATTCTGTGCGAAACCGCCGACGGGCGGCACTTCATCGTCGAAATGCAGCGCGCCTCGCAACGCCACTTCTTCGACCGCGCGGTCTATTACGTCAGCAGCGTCATCCGCGCGCAGGAACCGCATCCCGACGGTCGCGCCGCAAGCGACGCCTACGCGCTCGCCCCCGTGTTTTTCATCGGCGTTCTCGACCACGAATACGACAAACCGTGCGCCGGCGCGTCGGGTTACCGGCGGTTCAAGCACCGGCTCCTCGGCCGCACCGGTGCCATCTTCGACCAGAATCAGGAGCGCATCAGCGACGCAGCGAATTTCATCTTCGTCCAACTGCCGCTTGCCGACCTCGACAACCCAGCGCAGCGCGCCGAATTCGGCGAGCACCTGCTGAAATGGCTCTGCCTGCTGCGCGACATTGAGGACTTTTCCGACCTGCCCGCGCTCTTCCACGAGGAGGTCTTCGCGCGAACCGCCAAAATCGCCGAGAAAGCGAACCTGTCCGAAAAGGAACGTTTCGACTACTGGCGCAGTTTGGACGCGAAAATCTCCGCCGAGGCCGCTTTCGACACAGCCGCCGAAGTCGCCCGCAAGGAAGCCAAACTCGAAACCGCCCGCAAAATGAAGGCGAAGGGATTTTCGCCCGCCGACATCGCCGAACTCACCGGTCTCACCCTCGACCAAGTCCAAGCCCTTTAATCCGACCACTGACCACACTCTCCCCTCTCCCAATGACACACGCCGCCTCCCCCGATAAACCCGCCGCCACCGGCAACGCCACCAACGCCACCGCCGGCACTGCCGCCGTTGCCCCCGCCACCGGCAACGCGCCCATCGCCCGCGTCTCGCCCGCGCGCTTCCCGCGCCGCTTGCCGCGACGCCTCCTCTCCGCCGCCGCCGCCCTCGGCGCGACCGCCTTCCTCGCCGGCGTCGGCGCGGATGACGGCACCGGCACCGCCGTCGGCGACAAGTCGCCGGCGACCAAAGCGGTGACAAGTCACCGCACTCCATACCGTGCGACGGCGTCGTCCGCGATTTTGGACGCGCCGCACCGCATTGCGCCTTCCTTCGTTTTGCCCGACGCTCCGAACCGCGTTATGGAGTGCGGCGAGTTCTCGCCGCTTTCCGCCGCCGGCGCGACTTGTCGCGCCACCTCCACCGTCCCCACCGCCCCCGCTCCCCGCCGCTCCCTCCTCGACGCCCTTCTCGCTGCCGCCACCGGCACCATCGCCCCGCGCGCCGCCGCCAACGTCCAACTCCAATACGACTCCGACATCGGCGGCTACACCCTCGCCGTCGCACCCGAAAACGCCGGAGCCGACATCACCGTCGGCGGTGCCGGCACGTGGAACCTCGTCTCCGCCGCCGGCACCGGCGCGAACGCCCTGCTCAACGTCGGCTCCGACTTCACCGCCTCCGCCCTCGCCCACATCGCGTTCCCCGCCGGCAAAACCCTCACCTTCGCCGGCGCCGCCCTCACCGGCGACCGCCACTTCCCCAACCACCTCTACTTCGCCGACGCCGCAACCCTCGCCTTCGACGCCCCCGGAAAGGTCTTCCTCGACGGACGCCTCAACCTCGCCGGCACCCTCGACCTCGCCCTCCCCGCCGGCTCCGAACTCGTCGTCACCGGCGCCACCGCCATCACCCTCGGCGCCGCCAACGCCGGCGACCTCCGCTTCACCACCGCCGGTGCCACCCTCGCCTACGCCCCCGCGACCGCCGGCACCGTCTCCGCGCTGCGCAAAATCTCCGGCCCGGGCGCCGTCACCCTCGCCAACGCCGCGACCCTCTCTCTCGCCGGCGCCGCCGACGCCTCCGGCAAACCCTCCGTCGCCGCCGCCGCCGGCACAACCCTCGCCCTCGCCGCCGGCAACTACGCCTTCGACACCCTCGCCCTCGCCGCCGGCGCAACCCTCGCAATCGCCGACGCCGCACACGCCGCCGACGCCACTGTCTCCATCGCCGCCGACACCGCCGTCTCCCTCGCCGCCGGCGTCAAACTCCTCCTCAACACCTCCTCCTCCACCTCCGTCAAAACCGTCCTGCGTTTCCTCGACGCCCCGACCTTCGGCGGCGCGCTCGACATCCTCGTCACCGGCGCCGGCAACGCCCTCATCACCGGCGTTGGCATCTCCTCCAGCACAACCGCGCTCGCCGCCGCCACCCTCACCGACCCGTCCTACCGAATCTCGTGGAGCAGCGCCGACTCCGGTTGGCTCCTCAAAAAAGCGAACATCATCTCCCTCACCGGCGGTCGCCGTCCCGACGCCGGCACCGGCAACAACTTCTCCGCCACCCCCAATTACAGCGACCCTGACACCATCATCGTCCTCTATGCCGGTGCCTGCCTCTATTACTCCAACGCGACCACCTTCCAGACCTCCTTCGAGGTCAACGGCGGCGGCGGCTCCGACGACTACGGCGCGTTCCGCATTGGCGACAACGCCGGTCGCGGCACCGGCGACCGTTCCCTCACCGTTTATGGGTTCCTCAAAATCACCCAGCGCGACGCCACCGCCACGCGCGGCACCTTCCTCTTCGAGAACAACAACTCCGGCTTCTACCTCTACGGCCCGCTCCTGTCCGACCTCACCAAGTCCGCCCTCGACACCGAACTGTCCATTATCTGCGAGGACGGCGGCATCGGCGGCACGCGTAACGGCACCACCAACAACTTCACCCTCCTCGGCTCCGGCAACACATTCCGTGGAAACGTCAACCTGCTCGACACCTCCAACGTCGGCACCGGCGGAAAGCCCTACGGCACCTACGCCCTCTCCTTCAACATCGGCAACGGTCTCGCCACCACCGCCGGCAACATCACCGAGGACTTCCCCGCCGACCCGACTTTCCCGCTCCCGACGTTCCACCTCGGCGACCAGCAAAACACCGCCCTCGTCATCAACCGCCTCGCCGGTTCCGGCAAGGACAACGGCGAAGTCGTCCTCCACTACAACATCAACGGCGGCGGCCACGTCACCCAGCGCGGCACCGGCACCACAACCCTCGTCGGCGTGAACACCTACACCGGCGGCACCACCGTCGAAGCCGGACGCCTCGTCCTCACCGGAACCAACACCGGCGGCGCATACACCGTCTCGAAAGGCGCGACGCTGGAACTCGACAGTGTGCACCGCGACCCGCGCGTCTCCACCGCCTCCTCCATCCTCGCCGCTTCCTCGACGATTTCCCTCGCCGGCAACCTCGTCATCAACGCCGCCGGCGCCTACTCCGCCACCACCGGCACCGTCACCGTCCCCGCCGCCGCCAACGCGAAATTCCTGCGCGGCGAAGACACCCCCGCCGCCGCCGCCGTCGTCCTCAACGCCTCCGTCACCGTCAAGGCCGACGGCGTCTTCGCCGGCGACATCTCCCTGTCCTCCCTCCTCACCGAAGCCGGCGCAATCTTCGCCGCCCCCGCGCCCGCCGACGGCGCCGCCCTCGCCGACTACCCGCTGCTCACCGTCACCGGTGCCGCCACAATCACCTCCGGCACGCTCATAGACGTCGCCGCCCTCTACGCCTCCCCGAACCTCGCCGCCGGCACCGCCTACACCTTCCTCGCCCTCGCCGCCGGCGGTGCCGACGCCTCCAAGTGGAGCGTCCGCAACGCCTCCGAATACCGCACCGGCGCCGTCACCATCACCGCCCCCACCGCCACCACTCTCGCCGTCATCGTCAACACCGCTCCCGCGACCCTCACCTACACCGCCGCCGGCGGCAACACGTGGAGCGCCGGTGCCTCCTCCGCGACCAACTGGAGCGGCGCGCCGGGCAACCAATTCTTCTCCGGCGACAGCGTCATTTTCGACAACACCGCCGGCGCCGGCGCCAAGACCGTCACCGTCTCCGGCACCGTCAAACCCGCCGCCGTCACCATCAACACGCCCAACTCCACCGACTCCTACATCTTCACCGGCGGTGCCATCGGCGACTACTCCGCCAACGCCCCAACCAC
>JAISSQ010000067.1 GCA_031273045.1 Puniceicoccales bacterium | reverse complement strand
TCAACGGGGTGGTTGACGCTGCCGTAGCCGATGCCGCTTTCTTTCATTTTGCGGATGATGCTTTCGAAGGCGTCGAGGTTGTGGGTCGGGTCGCCGTCCATTTCGATGTAGGTGATGTGGCCGGCGTTGCACAGGGAGTGGTAGGGGGCTTCGACTTCGATTTTCTCGAAGGCGCCGATGTTGTGATAGACGGGGACGTGGAAGGAGTTGGTGTAGTAGTCGCGGTCGGTGACGCCGGGGACGGTTCCGAAGCGGCGGCGGTCAATGCGTGTGAACCGGCCGGCGATGCCTTCGGCGGGGGTGGCGAGGAGGGAGAAGTTGAGTGTGTGTTGGGCGGAGAGTTCGTCGGCGCGTTTGCGCATATGGGCGACGATTTCGAAGCCGAGGCGTTGGGCGCGGGGGTTCTCGCCGTGGTGTTCGCCGATGAGGGCGACGAGGGTTTCCGCCAGTCCGATGAAGCCGATGGAGAGGGTGCCGTGTTTGATGACGTCGCGCAGGGGGGTATCGGGGCGCAGTCCTTTGGCGCCGAGCCACACGCCTTGTCCCATCAGGAAGGGGAAATTGCGCGGTGTCTTGGCGGCCTGAATCTCGAAGCGTTCGAGGAGTTGGGCGGCGACGAGGGCGATTTTTTCGTCGAGTTCCTGAAAGAAGCCGGCGATGTCGGGCGTGTCGCGGTGGCGCAGCGCGATGCCGTGTTTGAGGGCGATTGCCGGCAGGTTGATTGTGGTGAAGGAGAGGTTTCCGCGCGAGGTGATGCGACCGTCGCTTTCGGGGAAGATTGAGCCGAAGACGCGCGTGCGGCAGCCCATCGTGGCGATTTCGGAGCGGTAGTCGCCGGCGCGGTAGTATTGGAGGTTGAACGGCGCGTCCACGAAGACGAAGTTCGGGAAGAGGCGTTTGGCGGAGACGCGCATTGCTTCTTTGAAGAGGTCGTAGTTCGGGTCGCCTTCGTTGTAGTTCACGCCCTCTTTCACTTTGAAAATCGTGATGGGGAAAATCGGCGTCTCGCCGGCGCCCATTCCGTTCCAGACGGCTTTCAGGACGCTGGCGGTGACGAGGCGTCCCTCGGCCGACGTGTCCGTCCCGAAGTTGATTGACGTGAACGGCACCTGCGCGCCGGCGCGGCTGTGCATCGTGTTCAGGTTGTGAATGAACCCTTCCATCGCCTGCTCGGTGGCGCGGACGGTGTCCTCGGCGGCGAGTTCAAAAACCGTGTTCAGCGTGTCCTCGTGCAGAACGCGACCGCTGCCGGTGACGCCGCCGGTGACGCCGTTCGCGCCGCTGCCGGTGACGGTGCCGCTGCCGGTGACGCCGCAGCCCGCCGCCGCGAGCGCGTTGGCGAGCGAGCGCACCGTCTCCGGCAACGCCGGCTTCGGGAACTCGATTTTGTGCGCCGGCGACGCCGCCTCCCACGCCGCGAGCGCGCCGGCGAGCGTCTCCTTCTCCGGCAGTTGACCGTCGAACTTCAGCAGCCGCGCGAGGTTCGCGAGGAAGTTCGACCGGTGCGTCCGCCGCACGCCGCCGGCGAGCGCGAAGTCGAACGCCGGAATGCTCTGCCCGCCATGCTGCTCGTTCTGGTTCGACTGCAAAATGATTGCCGCCAACGCCGCGCAACTCGCGACCCCGTTCGGCGGCCGAATGCTCCCGTGCCCCGTCGCGAAGCCGTTTTTGAACAACTCCTCCACGTCAATCTGGCAGCACGTCAACGTCCCCATCGGCAGGAAATCGAGGTCGTGAATGTGAATATCCCCCGCGTCGTGCGCGCCGATGTGCGCCGGATTGAGCAGCACCGTTCGCGACAGTTCCTTCGACGCCTCGGAGCCGAACTTCAGCATCGTCCCCATCGCCGTGTTGCCGTCCACATTCGCGTTCTCGCGCTTGATGTCGCCCAATTCCGCCGCGTCCGCGACCAGCCCGTTGAGCGTCTGCATCAACCGCCCCCGCGAGTCGCGAATCCTGCTCCGCTCCTTCCGATAGAGCATATACGCCTTCGCCACCTCGTAGCGGTTCATCTCGACGAGCACCTGCTCCACCACGTTCTGCACCTCCTCGACCGACGGCGTCTCCGCGCGGAACACCTCCGCCACCCGCGCCACGACCCGCTGCGCCGCAATCGGCGCCAACGAATGGTCGTTGAGTTCCGCCGCGAAGACCGCCGCCTGAATCGCGTGCTGAATCTTCTCCGCATAGAAAATCTCCCGCCGCCCATCGCGCTTGCGAATGTAAGCCACCACCGGCGGCGGAGCCGACACCCCGCCCGCAATCACCGCCCTGTCCCGCGGCCCGCCGACAACGCCGACACCCGCACTGCCGCCGCCGCCGGCAACACCGACAACACCGACGCCCCTGCCGCCACCGCCACCGCCGCCGCCGGCACCGGTGCCGGCACCGGTGCCGTGAACGTGAGGCGGGGCGAGTTTCGTTGCGGAGAGACCGTCGTTGAGCGCGGGCGCGAAAAGCGGGGAAACGGGGAGCATGGCTACTGCGATTGCTGCGAATGGAGAATTGGGAGAGTGATTCGGATTTTTGGGCGAGCATGGACCGGCGCGAAATAGGTGCGAAACCTTCCGTTGGAGCACTGCTGGCGGCGGGCGAAAAAGGGCTTTTTCGCAGCGTGGGAAAGGGAAAATTTCGCACCACCGGCGACAAGTTATTCACAGCCGTTTCCCGCTTTTTCACCACTTATTCACAAGTAACTTCCACTGCGAAAAATACGACAATTCACGCATTTATCGCCCTCAAATGTTACATTTCACGCCGCAAATCCGCGATTTTCGCTCACCGCGCGTTCCTCGCGCCGTTGACGCGCCGCCGCCGTTGACGCGCTGCCACCGCCGCGCTGCTCACGCCCGCCCGTTGAGGATTTCGAGTGCCTGCTCATGCAGCCATGGGTTGGCGGCGACGATGTTTCGGCTCGCGAGCGCGTCGCCGCCGCGCCAGTCGGTCGCCACCGCACCGGCACCGGTGAGGATGGGCAGCAGCGGCGCGACGTCCCAGAGGTTGAGCACTGGGTCGGTCATGATGTCGCCCAACCCTGCGGCAACCATCAGGTGCCCGTAGCAGTCGCCCCACGTGCGGAACAGCCCCGCGCGCGCGGCGAGTTTCTCGAACGCCGCCGCGTTCTGGTGCCGCGCCACGTCGCCGATGTCCGTCGTCAACAGCAGCGCGTCCTCAATCCGCCGCGTCTGCGAAACCCGCGCCGGCGCGCCGTTGTAGAGCGTGCGCGCGCCATCACCGGTGACGCGCTGGCGCGTGACCGGCTGCTCGATGACGCCCAGCAACGGCTTGCCGCGCCACAGCACGCCGAAGAGCAGCCCGTAGAGCGGCACGCGGTGCACGAACGATTTCGTCCCGTCAATCGGGTCGAGAATCCAGACGAACTCGGCGTCGGCGCGGTCCTCGCCGAACTCCTCGCCGATGACGCCGTGTTCGGGGTGACGCTGCGCGAGCAACCGCCGCAGCAACTGCTCGCACTCCTTGTCGGCAAGTGTCACCGGCGTCCCGTCCGGCTTGGTCTCGACCTCGATTTCCGCCCGCGCGTGGCGTTCGCGCAGGAAGTCGCCGGCTTGGTCGGCGAGTGCGCCGGCGGTCTCCCACAAGGCGACGCGCGTTTTCTCGGAAATGGTTTCGGCGGGCATGGCGCGCATCCTGAAACGCCCCGTGCCCGCCGGCAACGGCGCGTTTGCAGACGCGCTGCCGGCGCGCCCGTTTGCCGCGTTGTTTTTGCCCGCCCGCCGCTGTAATTTCGTCCGCGAACCAGCATGCAACCGCCGCCGCCAGCAACGCCGTCCGCCGCCACCGGCAACGCCCCCGTCCCCGTGATTCGCGCCCGCAACCTCGCGCACACGTTCGAGAAGGGCGAGGGGCGCCACAAGGTGCGCCACAAAGTCCTCCACGACATCTCCACGGACATCAACGCCGGCGAAATCGTCCTCATCATGGGACCGTCCGGCTCCGGCAAGTCCACCCTGCTCAAACTCTTCGGCGCGCAGCGCGACGTGCAGGAGGGCGAACTCTTCGTCAACGGTCGCCCGCTGCGCGGCGCCACGCGGCGCGACCTCGTGCAAATCCGCCGCACCATCGGCTTCATCTTCCAAGACCACCACCTGCTCAAATCGCTCAACGTCTGCCAGAACGTCCAGATGCCCCTCGCCAACGCGCCCGCGCCCACCGGTGCCGGCTCGCGCGCCGCCGCGCTCGACATCCTCGCGCGCGTCGGTCTCGCCGACTACGCCCGCGAAAAGCCCGAACACCTCTCCGGCGGACAGCAGCAGCGCGTCGCAATCGCCCGCGCCCTCGTCGCCAAACCACGCATCATTCTCGCCGACGAACCGACCGCCGCGCTCGACCGGCAGACAGGACGCGAAATCGTCGAACTGCTCCAAAAACTCTCCCGCGAGGACGGCACCACAATCGTCCTCGTCACCCACGACAGCCGGATTCTCGACATCGCCGACCGCATTCTGACGCTTGAGGACGGGCGTCTCAAATGAGCACCACCGGTGATGATTGCGCCGCCACCGCCGGTGCGCCATTCGAGCCGTTCATGCGCCGCGCAATCGCGCTCGCCCGCCGCGCGTGGGGACACACCCATCCGAATCCGCACGTCGGCGCCGTCATCGTCGAAAACGGCAAAATCGCCGCCGAGGGCTGGCACGAGCGCGCCGGCGACGCCCACGCCGAAATCAACGCCCTGCGCGCCCTCGGACGCCCGCCGGCGGCGGACGCCACGCTCGTCGTCACCCTCGAACCGTGCAGCACACGCGGACGCACCGGCGCGTGCACCGACGCCATTTTTGCGGCGGGAATCCGGCGCGTCGTCGCCGGTGCCACCGACCCGTTCCCCGCCCACGCCGGACGCGGCTTCGCGCTCCTGCGCGCCGCCGGCGTCGAAGTTATCAACGGCGTCCTCGCCGCCGACTGCGCTGACCTCAACCTCATCTTCAACCACCGCTGCGCCGCCGAAGCCGCCACCGCCGGTGAAGGCAAGTGCTGTGCCGCTCATTCATGGGCGGATGTCGCCGCCGCCGCCGGTGATGCGCCGCCGGTGGTGCCGCCGTTCATCGCGCTCAAAACGGCGGCGACGCTTGACGGCCGCATCGCCACGCGCCGCGGTGCCTCGCAGTGGCTCACCGGCAGTGCCGCCCGCGCCGACGTCGCCCGCTGGCGCCACTACTTCCCCGCAATCGCCACGAGCGCCGCCACCGTTCTCGCCGACAACCCGCGCCTCACCGCGCGCGTCGCCGGCGAGCCGGAATGGTGCCCGCGCCGCTTCATCCTCGACCGCTCCGGCCGATTACCGCCGTTGCTTGCCGAAGCCCGCCGCGCCGGACGTCCGACCGGTCTGCGCGTCTTCGACGACCCGTTCGCCGCCGCCCAAACCACGCTCGTGACCGCCGCCGGTAGAGATGCCGCCGGCACCGCCGGTGCCATCGCTGCCGCCGCCGGTGCCGAGTGTTGCGCCGGTCATGCAGGGGCGGTCTGGACGCTGCCCCGCGAAAACTTCCTCGCCGCCTTCCATCGGCGGTGCGCACGGGAAGGCGTCGCCGGCGTCTATGTCGAAGGTGGCGGACGCTTCCTCGGCGCGTGGCTCGACGCCGGTCTCGCCGACTACCTTTTTTACTACACCGCGCCCAAAATTCTCGCCGACGCCGACGCGCTGCCGGCGTTCGCCGGCACCGCCGAACGCGCGCTTTCCGCCACCGGTGGTGCCGCCGGTGCCGCACCTGCCTTTGTCCTGCGCGATGTCCGCCGCGAATTATTTGCCGGCGATGACGCCGCCGGCGACGACCTGCTCACGCGCGGTTTCCTCTGACGCCATTTGGCGTCCGACTTGTTCCGCGTGCAAAACGGCTATGGAGCGCCGACTGGGAGCGCCGACTTGAAAGTCGGCGCTCCCAGTTGGCTTACGCTTCTTCGACGCGGGCGGTGAAGGCGGAGCCGTTGATGGTGATGGTATAGGTTTTCGGACCGGCGGTCGCGCCAGCGGCGGAATTCGCACCAGCGGCGGCGTTCGCGCCACCGGCACCGGCGGCGTTCGCGGTTGCCGGCGCGGGGTGGACGTAGGCGCGGACTTGCTGCGGGAACATGGCGTAGAGGACGGCGTATTCGTCGGTGTCGGGGATGGCGTTCTCGCGGAGTTCTTTTTTGAGGGCGTCCAAGCCGGGCGGGAGCAGGTCGGCGGGGCGGGCGGTGATGGGTTCTTTTTTGGCGACGCTGATGGCGAGTTTTTGCACTTCGGGGTCAACCGGTGCCGGTGTGCGTCCGTAGTAGCCGAGGGCGATGTCCATCGCCGCCGGCGTGAAGTTTTTCCAGCGTCCGAACTTGACGTTGAGCGCGGCTTGGTTGCCGACGATTTGCGAGGTGGGGGTCACGAGCGGTATCCAGCCGAGCGCCTTGCGAACGACGGGGATTTCGGCGAGGACGTCGTCAAACTTGTCCGCGAGGTTGAGGTCTTTCAGTTGGGTGCGGAAGTTGGAGAGCATGCCGCCGGGGACTTGGTAGATGAGCGTGTCGCTGTCCACGATTTCGTTCTTGTGGTTGGTGAACTTGCCCAGTTCGGCATAGACGCCGTCGAGGTGTTCGCGGACGGCGGCGAGGAGTTTGGGGTCGTAGCCGGGCTGGGGGGCGCGGGGGTGTCCGCGCAGGATTTCCGCCATGCGGGTCGTGTCGGGCTGGGCGGTGCCGTTGGCGAAGGGGGCGACGGAGGTGTCCACGAGGTCAACGCCGGCTTCGACGGCGGCGTAGTAGGTGGTGGCGGCGAGGCCGGCGGTGTCGTGGCTGTGCAGGACGACGGGGATTTTGGGGTGGCGGGCTTTGAGGCCGGAAATGATGTCGAACGCGGCGCGCGGTCCGATGAGTCCCGCCATGTCCTTGACGCAAATGGTGTCGCAACCGGTCTCGACGAGTTCGTCGCCCAGCGCGAGGAACGCCTCGATGGTGTGCACGGGGCTGGTGGTGTAGCAAATGACGCCTTCGGCGGTCTTGCCGGCGGCTTTGACGGCGGCGACGGCGGCGCGGAGGTTGCGCGGGTCGTTCAGGGCGTCGAAGACGCGGAAAACGTCCATGCCGCGCGCGGCGGACGCTTTGACGAACGCCTCGATGACGTCGTCGGCGTAGTGCTTGTAGCCGACGAGGTTCTGCCCGCGCAGGAGCATCATGTGGGGCGTTTTTGGGGCGAGTTTTTTGAGCGAGGCGAGCCGCTCGAAGGGGTTTTCGCCGAGGAAGCGCAACGCGGTGTCAATGGTGGCACCGCCCCACGTTTCGAGCCGCGCGAAGCCGATTTCGTCCAGCGTCGGCGCGATGGGCGTCATTTGGGCGAGCGACATGCGCGTCGCGGCAAGCGACTGGTGTCCGTCGCGCAGGACGGTGTTGTTGAAGCGAACCGGATTTGCCATAGCGGGTCGCGACGTTACCGGCGGCGCGCGCCGGCGGCGAATAAAAAGTGGGCAGCGGGGACGGAATAAGCGTGGTCAATGGACGTGGCACCGACAGCGGCAATTAGAGAACTTGGACGTTTTCGGCGCGGGCGGCGGCAATAAGTTTGCTGTCAAGGGTAGCGAGGGCGGCGGATTTGCGAATGGCAAGTTCGAGATAGAGGGCGTCGTAAAGGTAGATGTCGTGCTTGCGGGCAAGAATGAGTGATTTTTCAAGAGCACCGGTGTCGGATGCGTCTGTATGAACTTCGAGTGTCAGGGCGATTGCAACCAATCTGTCCGTTCTTTCTTTCGGCATTCGCATTTGCCGTTCCGCAAGACGGAGAGAATTTGCGACCTCAACCCTCCAATGAACGGGAACAAGGGGGACAAAGCCGCTCCGCATTCGCTCGAAAAGAGCAACGGCGGATGGCGTGCTCATCGTGCATGAGGAAGTTGACGGTCACGCAAGCGTCCATGACGACGCGAGGCGGTTCAGTTCGCGGCATAGAAATCGCCCCTTCCCATCATGTGGAGTTCCATGGTGGTATCCCTGTTTCCTTTCGGCGGACACGGCGGCATGGCGAGAACTTCGTCAATGAGCCGCCGGTTCCATTCGGCGACGGAGACGGACTCCGGTCTCCGCCTGAGCGGAAGGTCAGGGTTTCTGCGGGGGTTGGGCGACGCAACCACCGGCGGCGGCGGGTGTCTTCGCTGGGTATGTTGAAGAACCTCTTTCGCGGAAGCGTCGCCGGCGCGCTCGCAATCGCTCTTTTCGCCGCCGGTGGCGCTGCCAGTGGTGCCGGTGTCGCGTCCGGTGCGTCCGCCGGCACCGGTAACACGCTCCTCGCTCCCCATTCCCCGCTCCCCGCCGGCACTGCCGCTTCGGCACCGGTGCCCTACAAGCCCTCGCCGGCGGAGCGCGCGACGTGGGACAAGTTGCTCGCGAAGGGTGTCGAGCGCGTCGTGTTCGTCGCCCGCCACTCTTACAACTCGAACCACTACTACACCGAATACATCAACTCGACGTGGCTGCCCGGCGGAAATCTGCGACTGCTCGACTTGCGCGCCGGCACCGTCCAAGACCTCGTGCCCTCGCTCGCCGGCAGCGTCTTCGGCGCGTTCGACATCTCGTTCGACGCCAAAAAAATCGTCTTCGCCTGCAAGCGTTCGCGCTTCGAGGGCTACCGCCTCTTCGAGGTCAACGCCGACGGCTCCGCGCTGCGCCAAATCACGTTCCCGCCCGCCGACGAGGACGCGCTCGTCAAACGTTTCCGCTTCCCCGAATACCACCACGGCACCGACGACCTCGACCCGTGCTATCTGCCCGACGGTGGCATCGCCTTCATCTCAACGCGCTGCAAATTCGGAATCCTCTGCGACGCGCCCGACATCTTCACCACAACAAACCTCTTCCGCATTGACGCCCTCGAAGACGCCGCCGGCACCGCGTCCACCGGCACCACCGGCACCACCGGCACCGCTACCGCCGCCTACTCCGCCCCGCGCCCGCTCTCCTACTCCGCCGTCTCCGAAAACGCACCCGCGCTCCTGCCCGACGGACGCATCCTCTACACCCGTTGGGAATACGTGGACAAAGGCGCCGTCTCCGTCAAATGCCTCTGGGCAATGAACCCCGACGGCTCCAACTCCTCCGAAATTTACGGCAACGACATCGCGTTCCCGACCACGATGATTTTCGGCCGCCCCATCCCCAACTCCCCGCACGAATACGTCTTCACCGGCACACCGCACTGCCCCCAAAACTGCGTCGGCACCGTCGTCCGCATTGACACCACTAAGGACGTCCGCACCACCGCCCCGATGACCTACATCACACCGGCGGTGGACATCCGCGCCGAAGGCGGCTTCCACTTCCGCGACCCCGCAAACCCCGCCTCAAAATGGAAACACGACGGACGCGGTCGCGGTCCCCTCTTCCGCGAAACTTGGCCACTCTCGCGCACCGAATTCCTCGTCTCCCACAAACCCGCCGGCCCCGTCTGGACCGCCCCCGACGCCTACCACCTCTACCTCCTCCACGAAGGCGGCACCGTCGAACCCGTCTTCAAACAAGACGCCGGCCTCTCCGCCTTCCGCCCCATTCCACTCGCCCCCCGCAAACGCCCGCCCGCGCTCGTCCCCCACCCCGACGAAACCCTCGCCGCCAAGAACCTCGCCGAGTGCATCGTCACCGACGTCTATAAAGGAATGGAAAACGTCCCCGCCGGCACCGTCAAATACCTCCGCGTCCTCGAACAAATCCCCCGCCCGTGGGGCGCCCGCCGCGAACCCGCGATGGAAAACCGCACCCCCAAAAACGCCGCCGACACCACCGCCTACTTCGACGAATACGACCAGCAACACGCCGTCATCAGCAAAGACGCCGCGTTAGGACTGAAAGTCCAGCACGGCATCGTCCCCGTCGAACCCGACGGCTCCGCCCGCTTCCTCGTCCCCGCCAACCGCGCCATCATCCTCCAAGCCCTCGACGCCGACTACCGCGCCCTCCAAACCGAACGCACCTACGTCAACTACACCCCGGGCGAAGTCCGCAGTTGCGTCGGCTGCCACGAAGCCACCAGCCAAGCCCCCGCCGCCACCGGCAACACCACCCCACTCGCAATGCGCCGCCCCGCCCGCGTCCCCGCCGCCCAGCCCGACGGACGCCCCGCCCGCACCACGCTCAGTTACGCCCGCGACGTCCAGCCCGTCTGGGACAAACACTGCGTGAACTGCCACTCGCCCGCCGATACTGATAAGAAAAACAGCAAACGCCCCGCCGGCGGCCTCAACCTCACCGGCACGCAGACCCGCCTCTTCAACACCTCCTACGAACAACTCGTCCCCGAACGCCGCAAAGGACGCGGCAACTACAACAAAAAACTCCTCGGCCCCGTCATCGGCGAAAACCACCCCAAGACCGGCAACATCCACTACCTCCCCGCCAAATCACTCGGCAGCCACGCCAGCGTCCTCGCCGCACTGCTCTACCCCGACATCGCCCTCGCCGACCCCGCCCAACGCGCCCGCGTCGAACGCCTCCGCCGCGCCCACGCCGACCTCCAACTCCCCACACGCCTCACCACCGCCGAGAAAATCCGCGTCACCAACTTCCTCGACACCAACGCCCAATACTACGGCACCTACTTCGGCTGGCGGAACCGCGCCTTCTCCGCCCGCCCCGACTACCGCCGCGAATACACCTTCACCGAAGCCCTCGCCCCCGAACCACCGGCGGCATGCACGACAAACACGGTAAGCGCGAAGTAACCGCCGGTAACCGCCGGTGCCGGCGGACGTGCCGCAATTTTACGGCATTGTCCGGCGGCGGCGGCACCGCACGCTTGCGTCGCGGGCGGCTGGAGTGTTTTCTGGCGGCGGACACATGCTTCGAGACCTGCACAGAGATTTCCCCGCAGACATTGCCGCGAGAACGAACCGTCCGGTGGCGGTGCTTGGCGGCGGGGTGAGCGGCGGCGCGGCGGCGCGTTTGCTCGAAGCGCGCGGGGCGGAAGCGGTCGTCTATGACGAACGGGGCGTCGGCGGCGCGCGCATGGATTTCGGCGCGGAGCAGGCGGCGGCGCACGACCTCGCGATTTACAGTCCGGGCTTTCCGCAACGCCACCCGTGGCTCGCGGCGGCGCGGCGCGCCAGCGTCCTATGCGTCGGCGAACTGGATTTTGCATCGCTGTTTCTGCGTCCCAGCCCGATTGTCGCCGTCACCGGCACCAACGGCAAAACGACGCTCACGGAGTTTCTGGTTTTTGCGCACAAGCGGGCGGGGCACGGGGCGGTCGCCGCCGGCAACATCGGGTATCCGCTTTCGAGCGTGATGTCGCTCAAGGGGCGCACGCCGTTAGTGGTGTGCGAGGTGAGTTCGTTTCAGGCGGAAGACCTGCGGCATTTCTCGCCGGCAACGCTCTTGTGGACGAATTTCGCCGAGGACCATCTCGACCGGCACGGGACGCTTGATGCGTATTTCCGCGCCAAATACCGGCTCATTGAGCGGCTCGACACCACCGGCGGCGCGCGCCTCTACGTGGGCGAAAGCGTCGCCGCCGCCGCCACCGGGTTCGGATTGCCGCTGCCGGCGTTCACGAAAGTGGTCGCGCGCGCGGAGGTCGCCGGAAAAATCCCCGCCGGCAGCGCGTTTTGCACCGCCGCCCAGCAGGAAAACTACGCGCTGGCGCGCCGCTACTGGCTCGACACGCGGGAGCAGCCCGAAAGCGCGCTCGAAGAAGCGGCGCGGACGTTCACGCTCCCGCGCCACCGGCTCGCAAAGACCGGCGACGCCGCCGGCGTCGCGTTCTGGAACGACTCCAAGGGAACGAATTTTCACGCCGCGCTCGCCGCGCTGGACTCCGTCGCCGCCACACTGCCGGCGGGCGGTTCGCTGCACTGGCTCGGCGGCGGATTGAGCAAGGGCGGCGACCTGAAGAAATTCGCCGCCGCCGTCGCCGGCAGAGTGCGCTCGGCGGCACTCATCGGCGAGACCGCCGGCGCGCTGCGACCGCTCCTCGCCGACGCCGGCGTGTCGGTCGAGGTCTTCGACAAATTGCCCGCCGCCGTTCGCGGTGCCGCCGCCCGCGCCGTTGCCGGTGACGCCGTGGTGTTCTCGCCGGCATTTGCGAGTTTCGACATGTTCAAGGACTACGCCGACCGCGGTCTCGCCTTCGAGCGGACCGTGCGCGACATCGTTCGCAAGGCGCGGTAAGCCGCACCGGTGGCACTGCCGGTGGTGATGCGCGGCACCGGTGGTGCTACCGGCAGTGCGCCGTCACCCGCACCGCGCGCGCACCCGTTCCATGATTCGGTAGTGCGCGAAGGCGCGGGCGTGGCGGAAGACGTTTTTCAGGTCGTGAAGCGTAAACCGATACTGCCGAATGACTTCGAGCGGCCAGTGCCACGAGTTATAGACGAGGTTCACGCAGAGTGTCGCCAGCGCAAACGCCATGATGCCGAGGTCGGTGAAATGCGTCAGCAGCGCGATGAGCACGAGATTTGCGACACCGGTGGCGAGCGTTGCCGGCACAAAGGGGACGATGTTTTTCGCGGTGAGGAAGGTGGCGCACTTTCCGTGAACGGCTTCGCTCAAAAACACGAGACCGTAGAGCAGCAGAACGCCGCCGCCGGGGAGCAAAATCTTGTCCTTGCCAAGGACGCGCAGGATGTCGCCGCCAAAGAAGTAAACCGCTGTAAATCCAACGCCATACAACAGCAAACCGAGCAGCAATGCCTGCAAGAATTCGCGCCGCAGCACCTCAATTTTGCGCAGGACGTATAAACTCGCGTAACGCGGGAAACTCATGTTGAACCACGCGCTCGAAACAATGTTGAGCATATTGAACACTTGTAGCGTGATGCCGACCTGCGTGATGTAACTTTCCTTGAAGAGCACGCCGGAAAGCAGGACGGTCGCCTGAAAGAGCGCGAACAGCCCAACGGAGTTTATGCCCATTTTCCACGAATTATGCCACAAATTGCGGAATACCGCCGGTTTTTCCGACGATTTTCGCGCTTCGCGCAATTTCGGCAGGAAGGACTTGTCAACCTTCGTGAAGAAAAGCCATCCGTAAAAGAGGCGGTAGGCGATGCTGAACACGAGGCCGACCGACACCGTGCCGAGAATTCCAAACCCCAGATGGAGCACGAGCATGGTGACGCCGATGCCGATGATGCTGGAGACGATTGCGAACTTTTGCGTGATGCCGACAAGTCCGCGCCCGTTGACAAGGACGCCGATGTATTTGAAGTAGATGTCAATGACCTGCGAGAGAACGAAGAACACCCAAACGAGCAGGTAGTAGGTCGTTTTTCCGTTTTCCTCCCAACTCGTCAGGTGGGTCAGGCACAGGCGCCCCTCATATTTTCCGAGAACGTGGAGGAGATACCACGTCCCGCCCGTCGCGAGCAGGAGCAACGCGGCACCGGCGATGGCGGCGTAAATCTTTTTGGCGGCGGAGATGATTGCGGCGAGGAGGACGTAGTTCACGCCACCGGCGACGCTCGCGGCGGCGGCATGCGTCTTCGTCAATTCCCGCACCCCGCTGAACGCATACGAGACCGCGCGGCTGATGTTGGGCGAGAAGCCGAAATCGAGCAGCCCGACGAAGGTCGTAATCGAGAGGAAGATGAACCAGACGTCCAAGTCCGTCTTGTCGAGGTAGTGCCAGACCAGCGGAATGGTCAGGAACCGTATCCCGTAGCGGTAGAAGTATCCGAGATACCCCCAGAGGTATTCCCGTTTGCCGATTTTGATTTCCATTCGTCTTTCGGGTTGGCGCGGAAATTCACTCCGCCGTCGCGCCGGTGGTGGTCAGCGCGAGCCGGAACCCGATGTTGAGATAACGGTCGCCGGCAGCGTTCCAATCGTGAAATGCGGAGCGGCACTTGCGGGGGACGTCGAAGTAGCCGCCGCCGCGAATGAAGTGGTGCGTCGCCGTGGAGATTTCGCCGACGGGGTCGGTCGCGTTGCTCTTGATGATGGTGTCGGAGTAGTCGAGGCACCACTCCCAGACGTTTCCGTGCATGTCGAACAGCCCCCAAGCGTTGGCTTTCTTTTTGGCGACGGGGTGCGTCCTGCGCTCGCTGTTTTTCCAGTGCCAGCCCATGTCGTCGAGATTCCCGCTACCGGCGTAGGGCGTGGTCGTTCCGGCGCGGCAGGCGTATTCCCACTCGGCGTCGGTCGGAAGCGTGTAAGCGTATCCCGGCGGGAGACGGCCGGCCTTGTGCTCGCGCTCGGTGAGTTTCTTGCAGAACGCGAAGGCGTCGCCCCACGAGACGTATTCGACGGGCAGTTGGTCGGCGGTGACGGCAGCAGCGGGCGCGGGAGCGGGAGCAGACGCGGGAGCACTGCCGGTGGCACCGGCGGCACCTTCACCGGCGGCGGGAGTTCCGGCACCGGCGGCGGCTTTCGCGGCAGGCGCGGCGGCGGCACCCCGGAAGACAGCGGGGTTCACGCCCATAATGGCGGCGTATTGGGCTTGGGTGACTTCGGTCTCACCAAGCCAGAACGGACGGCTGATGCGCACCTTGTGCCGCGTCTCGTCGGGGTCGCGGTCCGGCTCGGTCTCCGGCGACCCCATGAAAAACTCGCCCTCCGGAATCCACTTCATGCGCAGTCCGTTCGCGCCGAGGTCGGGGACGGTCCATTCAATCTGCGGGCGCGGTCCCTGCCAGTTGGGCGGCGGGACGAAGCCGATTCCGACACTGCCGCCGCCGCCGCCACCGCCGCCACCGGTGGTGCCGGCGTGCGGATGGTCGGAACGGGTGAAATGAACGGCGGCAAGGGCGGCGGCGACGGCGGCGATGATTGGCGGGATGGACTTCGCCCATGCGGGAACGCGCGCGAAGAACGAGCGTTTTCCGTCCGCGCCACCGGCGTCGGGGTCGGCGTTCAAACTTGCGGTGACCGCCGCGTTCGCGGCGGCGGTGGCGGCGGCGGTGGCAGCGGCGGCGGCTGCCTTGTCCCGTTGCGTTTTTTCGTGCTGCGCCTTGAACCCTTGAATCGCCTCGATGACCTTGATTTCGACTTCCTCCGGCGTGCCGACTTCGAGGTAGAGGTTATCCTCGTCGTCCATGAGCCGCTTGCGGTAGGCCTGCTGGAGTTTCTTTTTCTCCGCCGTCTCGGGGGGATGCTTCTGGTAGGGAAAGTCGAGTTTGCAGATGAAGAGGAAGACGGGGATGTTGAGTTCGCGCGCGATGGCGCACTCCATCTGGGTGTAACTCTGGCGCGGCTCGTCGGGCGCGCGCTTGCGCGGCTCGTTTCCGTAGCACTCGCCGACGATGTGAATCATGGCGTCGCAGGCGGAGACGGCTTCGCGCAAGGCATCATAGACCTCCTTGTAGTTCGGAGCGAAGTGGTGCTGCGAGGCGGCGTAGCAGCGCTGGCGCGACACGGCGTCCACGATGCGCAGGCGGCATGCGGTGAGGTCGTCTGTCGTCGTGCTAACAAAAATTTGCGGGATGCTCGTTGCCATGGTGAAAAACTCCGTGCGCCGCAAGGGGCGCATTATTGTCGAACAAAAGATTGAGGGAAAAGTGTCACCGGCAGTGCGTGTGTGCCCACCGGAGCATGGAGCAGTGAAGCACAATCGTTGCCAACTGCAACGATTGTTTTTTCGCCGGCGCGTCAGGTCTTCAGCAGGAGCAGCCCCGCGAGGACGATGAGCACGCAGCCAACGGCGGCATCAAGCCAGCGCGCGAAGCGGGCGAACGCACCGGCAACGCGAGGGTTCGAGAAGAAGAGCGACACGCACGAAAACCAACCGGCGGTGGCGAGTGCCATCCAGCAGCCGTAGGCGGCCTTGTAAGCAAGCGGCAGCGAGGGAGCGATGATGTTGGGGTTCGTGAAGCCGGCGAAAAAAAACAGGGCGACCTTCGGGTTGAGCAGGTTCACGAACAAGCCGCGCCGGAACGCGACCCAATCGCCCTCCGGCGGCAACACTCCGTCGCCGGTGCCAGCAGCACCGCCGTCACCGGCACTGCCGGTGGCGTCACCACCGGTGGCGTCACCGGCGGCGTCACCGGTGCCCCGCCCTGCCATTGCCTTCAGCGCGCCGCGAAGCATTCCCGCGCCCACCCAAGCGAGATAGCCGGCGCACGCGACTTTCACCACGTCGAGCACGCCGGGCGCGTTCTCAATGAGCCATTGCAGCAGGAAGAGCGAGTAGCCGACATGGAAGAAAATCCCCGCCGCGATGCCCCAACTCGTGAACAGTGCCGCGCGCCGTCCGCGCCGGATGCTCTGGTGGAGCACGATTGCGAAGTCCGGTCCCGGACTGACCACGCCGGCAGCGTGGTAGGCGGCGGCTTTCCCGAACCCGATGAGGAAGGTCTCCATGCTCCGGCGGCGCGAAAAAAAAGGGACGGCGCGTCAATCAGTAGAAGCGCACGAAGTATTTGTTCCGCAGCCGCTCCAGCAGGGTCTCGATGGCGACCTCGCGCTCGCGCTTGAGCAGTTCAAACGCGATGTTGTCGCGCACCTCCTCAAGCGGAATGGCACCGCCGGCGCGCCGCTCGACGCGCTGGAAAAAATAGACGTTCAGCCGCCCGTCCGGCCCCGTGAGTTCCACCGGCGGCGCGACCTCGCCGTCCTTCACGCCGCGCAGCGCGACGAGCATCTGCTCGCCCATGTCAGCGGCGTTGCGCCACTGCGCCGCGCCACCGTCTTCGAACCGCCCCGCATCCTTGTTCAGGAACTGCGGAACGAGCCGCTGGAACGGGACGCCCTTGGCGAGTTCCTCGGCGACGAAGCGTTTCTGCGCGGCGACATCGGCGTTGCTCTCGGCGGCACCGGGCGCGAGCAGGATGACACGGTAGCGGAACTGTTCCGGCGCGGTGAAGAGGCGCGCTTTGTTCTGCTCGTAGAAGTCGGCGATTTTCTTCGGGCTGGCCTCCTCAATCCCCTTGACCGCCTCGCCCTGCATGAAGCCGAAAATCATGTCCTCCTCGACGAGACGGCGGTCCTCCATCGGCGTGATGCCGCGCCGGCGCAGGTTGTCGAAATACTCATCGCGGCTGCCGCCGTGGACGGTCTGGATGCGCTGCTCAATTTGCGACGTGACCATCGAGGGCGTGATTGCCCCGCCCTTGGCGTAGAACTCGCGCACAACAAGTTTGCGGTCCGCCATCAACTGCGCCTGCTCGGCGGACATGCGGTTGACGCGGGCGTTGATGACGGCGAGATTGCCCTGCGCCTCACGCAAAATGCTGGGGTAAAACTGGGAAACACCCTTGTTCACGTCAAACTGGGTGATGATGGCTCCATCGGCGTTCACGCGCGGCTGGTTGCGGTGCGTCTCCTCCCACTCCGCCCGGCGATACTGCTCCGGCGTGATGTCCGACGCCTCCGGTTTATCGCGGTTAAAGCGCGCCGGCGACGCCGTCGGACCGCCCTTGGGTGTGAGCGACGCCGGCAGTTCCGCCTTCGGCACGGGAACGGGACCGGGCGCCTCCGGCTGCGGCGCGGCAAGCGACGACGGAATATACGACGACGACGAACCGGCGGACGCGGACGGCACGGACGGCGCGGACGGCGCGGACGGGGACGCCGGCGCAGCGGATGAGGAAGCGGGCAAGGCGGCTGCGGGCGTGGTCGCGGGCACCACCGGTGCCGGCGGCGGCGTTGGCGAAAGAGACGGTGCCGCCTGTTCGGACGCACCGCCCGAAACCACGGGCGCAACAAGAACCGGCGCAAGCGCAAGCAGCGCGGTTCCAGCGAACCGGAGCGCGCTCCGCGCGGCGTTGACGGACGTTTTCATTCTGCCGCGAAGAAAACGACACTCCCCACGCTTTGAAAGGTTTTTAACCGCCCCCGCCACCGCCGGTGGTTCCACCGTGCCCACTCGCGGAAAAACCACCTTGTCGCCCGCCGCGAAGCATGTTTGCCAGTGCGCCAGATGGATACCGAGACGCCATATTCGATTCCTCTGCCGGACTTCCTGACCGGCATGGCGAGTTCGACCTCGCTGGGCGGGAATTTTTACGAGTTCCCCATTGAAGACGCCTCCGCCGAAGCGGACCGCCGCGCCTTGAGCAACGACTGGCGCATCATCGGTTTCGAACTGCGTCACGCCATGCCGGCGCACGCGCCGGTAGCCGATTGCCGGTAACCCGCCACCGCCGCCATGCCCGAAACAACAGCACAAACACCGGAAGCAGAAACGTCTGTCGCACTACATGCCCCACCGGCACTGGTGCCGTTCACGCTCCCAAGACGAGCGGCGAAGTTCAGCAAAGCGAGGTTTTGCAGGTTTCCTCAACAATGGTTTCCGCCTACTCCGGTCCTATTCCGCCAGCGGAGGAATTAGCGCGGTATGCCCGTCTCGACCCGTCCTTGCCCCTGCGTATCTTCGAGATGGCGGAGTCACAAATCAAACACCGGCATGAACTGGAAACGCGCATGGTGGAGCAGTCCAGTCGAGGGCAATGCTTCGCCTTCATCATCGGGGTTCTTGGTATCGCAGGAACCGTCATGATATCGAACTTTGGTCATGAGAAAGCGGCTTGCGTCTTGGCGGCGTTCTCGCTCGGCACGTTGGCTGAGACGTTCCTCGTGGGCAAACGGCGGGAGGCGGAACGCCGCCGCCGCAAAGAGGCGAACTCCCGTTACCCCCCCGGCGGCGTGCGGCGCGAAACAATTCGCATGGAACCCGCGCCGGCGGCGGCTGTCCGCGTGTGTCCTATGTTCCCCAGCAAATCTCTCTTTTTCGCGGTCGCGCTCGCGTTCGCCGGTGCCGGAACCGTCAGCGGCACCGCCGGCGCGACGCCCATTCCCGACGACGTCAAACTCGGCGGCTTCGCCGTCGGCGCGCAAGCGTGGACGTGGCACCAGAACACGACCTTCGAGGCCATCGAGAACGCCGCGTTCGCCGGCGCCAAGGTCATCGAACTCTTCCCCGGTCAGCGCATCAAAAAGGACGGCAAGGCGCGCCTCGACCCGAACACCATCACCGACGAGCAAATCGCCGAGGTGAAGGAGCAGTTGAAGAAGTTCGGCGTCCGCGCCGTCAACTTCGGCGTCACCGGCGTCCCCAAGGACGAGGCGAAGGCGCGCAAAATCTTCGAGTTCGCCAAGAAACTCGACCTCTACGCGATTTCGACCGAAAGCGTGGACGCCGTGGACACCATCGAGAAACTCGCGAAGGAATACGACATCAACGTCGGCTTCCACAACCACCCGCGCCAGACGCGCAACCCGAACTACAAGGTCTGGGACCCGCAGTTCATCCTCGAACTCGTCAAGAACCGCGACCCGCACCTCGGCGCCGCCGCCGACGTCGGCCACTGGGCGACCGACGGCATTGACGCCGTCGCCTCGCTCAAACTGCTCAAGGGGCGCGTCATCTCGGTTCACATCAAGGACCGCACCGGCAAGGGCGTGTTCAACGCCGACCCGAAACTGCACAAGCGCAAGGAGACCGAGAACGTGCCGCTGGGCTTCGGCGTCATCGGCATCGGCGCGGTTCTGGACGAACTGCACGCGCAGGGCTTCAAGGGCAACCTCTCCATCGAGCACGAGAGCCACTGGGGCAAAAACGTCCCGAAAGTCGCCGCCGGTCTCGGCTACGTGAAGGGCTACGGCGAAGCCAAGCACTACTGCTGCGGAAAGTAAGCGGCACCGAAAGTAAACCGCACCGAAAACCGCCCGCCGCCGGAACCACCGCGCGGCGGGCGTGTTTTTCGCCCAATGCGTCTTCCCCGTCTCGCAGGCATCGCTCTCGTAGCGTGCCTCCTTCTCCTCGCCGCCACCACCGGTGCCGCCGGCAACGCCAATTCCGCCCTCGAAGTGGTCGCCCGAAACAGCGTCGTGCTCACCAAACCGCAGGGCGGCGTGCCGGTGACGCACTCCGCAAAAGCACCGCTGCTGGGCAACGGTTCGTTCGGCGCGGCTCTCGGCGGAACGCCCGACAAACTGTGCTTCCACATCGCGCGAAACGATTTCTGGCGGCTCAAAGACGGGCACGACGAGGCGTGGCCCGCCGCCCTCGGCAAAATCTCGCTCGACATCCCCGCGCTCAAAGGCGCGTCCTATTTCGTCGAGCACGACATCGCCGGCGCCGTCTTCAAAGGGCGGTTCGAGAAGCCCGCCACCGGTGGCACCGCCGCCACCGGCGTGACGCTCAAAGCGTGGCTCGCCGCGACCGCCGATGTGCTCGTCATTGAAATCACGCCCACCACGCCCGCCGCCACTGCCACCACCGCCGCCTCCGCCCTCACCGGCACCGTCTCGCTCGACTTCCCCGGTGCCGCCGAAATGCGCGGCAAAAAACCGCTCTTCCCCGCCGATTACGACACGCGCAAGAGTTGCGTCACCTGTCACGGCATCGCCACGTTCACACGCGGTTTCGAGGGCGTTGACATCCCAACCAAAAGCGCGGCGGCGTTACTCACAACACTCGTCCCCGCCACCACCGCCAGCACTTCCGCCGGCTCCACCGGTACCGGTGCCGAAGTGGAAATTCTCAAACCGGAGAAACCGGCGACGCCTACCTCAAACGTCGTCACAAAATTCACGCTCACGCCCGGCAAAACACTGCGGTTGCTCTGCGCCACAAACAGCAATTTCAAAAGCCGGAACGCCGGCGGCGCGGTCAAATGGCTAATCCCGCTCGCAAAGCAAAAATCGCTCCAAAACACCGCGCTCGCCGACCTCGAAAACGAACACAAAAATTGGTGGAAAAACTATTGGGAGAAATCGTGGGTCGCGCTGCCGGCGACCACCGAAGCGCGCCAAATTGAAAAGCAGTATTATCTTTCTCTCTACGGGCTGGCGGCGACGTCCCGCGACCCCGATTTTCCGCCCGGTCTTTTTGGTATTTGGACAACTGCGGAAATCCCCGCTTGGAGCGGCGACTACCACCTCAATTACAACTATCAGGCGGCGTTCTACGGCCTCTACAACGCGAACCGTCTCGAACAGGCAAACACCTATTGGCGACCGCTCCTCGCGTTTATGGAAAAAGGAAGAAAATACGCCCAAGCACTGCACGGAATCGAAGGCGAAAGCATTCTCTATCCGGTCGGTATCGGACCGCTCGGAATTGACTCCGTCGCGTGGACACCGCGAATGGAAAAAATGGTTCTTCCGTTTTTTTAATGGGTTTATCAAATTTGGGTGCATGGTTCCAGGTTGAGTCGTCCGCAGAAGAAGAGGATTCTGGCTCGGTAATTGGCGAAGTTTCGGAATCCGCGGGCG
>JAISSQ010000065.1 GCA_031273045.1 Puniceicoccales bacterium | reverse complement strand
TTTAGATGGCGTAGTTGGTGGCGGTTTCGACGGCGGTTTCGGCGGGGCGGGTGCGGGTGCGCAGCAGGACGCGGTCGCCTTCGCGCAGGCGGAGCAGGTCGAGCGTGGCGCGGGAGATTTCGATGTCTATGACGCCGAGGCCGTCTTCGCGGCGGGCGGCGACGCGACCGACGGGACCGGCGGCGTGAATGTTTTCGACGACTGCCGGCGAGCCGTCGCGACCGGTGTCGAAGCGAACGATGTCAATGTCGTGGGGGCGGACGAAGACGTTGTTGTTTTCGATGTGGAAGCGCGGTTTGCCGCCGGCGGTTTGGTTGGAGAGCAGGCCGCTCCACGGGAGGGCGATTTGGTTGACGTTGCCGAGGAACTTGTTGACGAAGGCGGTGGCGGGGCGGTCATAGACCTCTTGCGGTTCGCCGACTTGTTCGACGACGGCGTTGTTCATAATCACAACCTCGTCGGCGATTTCGAGCGCCTCTTCTTGGTCGTGGGTGACGAAGATGGTTGTCACCTGAATTTCGTGATGGAAGTTGCGCAGCCACCGGCGGAGGTCGCGGCGCACTTTGGCGTCGAGCGCGCCGAACGGCTCGTCGAGCAGCAACACTTTTGGGCGCGTGGCGAGGGCGCGGGCGAGGGCGACGCGCTGCCGCTGGCCGCCGGAGAGTTGCGAGGGCAAGCGGGCGCCGAGGTCGTCGAGTTGGATGAGTTTGAGGAGCGTCTGGACGCGCTCGGCGATTTCGCTTTTTGACGGGCGTTCGGCGGCGCGGCGGACATTCAGCCCGAACGCGATGTTCTCGGCGACGGTCAGGTGTTTGAACAGCGCGTAGTGCTGGAAGACGAAGCCGACGTTGCGGCGCGCCGGCGGCACGTCGGTGACGTCCTCCTCGTCAAAGAAAACGTGGCCGCTGCCGGCGTCGGCGAATTCGAGTCCGGCGATGATTCGCAGCAGTGTTGTTTTTCCGCTGCCGGAGGGGCCGAGCAGGGCGACGAGTTGGCGGTCGGCGACGTTCAGCGAGACGTTGTTTAGCGCGGTGTAATCGCCGAAGGTTTTCGTGATGTTGCGGGCGTGGATGCTCATTGAAATTTCTGCTTGGTATTGAGCGCGGCGGCGCGTTTGACGTTGTTGAAATGCCACTCGACGATGCTCTTCAAGACGAGCGTCACGATTGCGAGCAGCGCGAGCAGCGAGGCGCACGCGAACGCGGCGGTGGACTGGTATTCGTTGTAAAGTATTTCGACGTGCAACGGCAGCGTGTTGGTCTCGCCGCGTATGTGACCGGAGACGACGCTGACGGCGCCGAACTCGCCCATTGCGCGGGCGTTCGCAAGAATGATGCCGTAGAACAAGCCCCACTTGATGTTGGGAAGCGTGACGCGCCGGAACACTTGCCAGCCGCTCGCGCCGAGCGTCAACGCCGCGAGTTCCTCGTCGCGCCCCTGCTGGTTCATCAACGGAATGAGTTCGCGGGCGACAAAGGGGAAGGTGACGAAGATGGTCGCGAGGACGATGCCGGGCGTCGCGAAAATGATTTTCGGGTCTTCGAGCCAGTTCGCAATTCCGTCGAGGAACCACTCGCCGACCGCGCCGGCGTCGGCGCCGGAGCGCGCGATTTTTGCGAGCGGTGCGAGCAGTTCGGTTTGCATTTCGGGCGTGAGCCAGCCGTGCAGTCCGAAGACGAGCACGAAACTCAAACCGGCGATTACCGGCGAGACGGCGAACGGCAGGTCAATCAACGTCACGAGCAGCGACTTTCCTTTGAAGTCGAACTTCGTAATCGCCCACGCCGCCGCGATTCCAAAAACAACGTTCGCCGGCACCGTGATTGCCGCGACGAGCAGCGTGAGTTTCAGCGCGGCAAGCGCGTCCGCCTCCGTGAATGACGCGGTGTAAACGGCGACGCCTTTTTCAAGCGCGGCGGTGAACACCGACGCGAGCGGCAGCAAAATGAACGCACCCAAAAAGAGCAGCGCGACGCCGGTGAGCACGCGCCGCAGCCACGGCGGGTCTTTCGAGGATGTGTCGGTGATAAATTGCATTGGTAAAAAAGTTATTTAGTTCTGCGCTCCGCCCAGCGTTGGAGCAGGTTGATAATGAGCAAAAGAATGAACGAGGCGACGAGCATCACGGCGGCGACGGCCGTGGCCTCCTTGTATTGGTATTGGTGAAGTTTCGTGATGATGAGCAACGGCGTGATTTCGGTGCGCATTGGCATATTGCCGGAGATGAAAACGACGGAACCGTATTCGCCGAGCGCACGCGAAAACGCCAGCGAGAAACCGGTCAACAACGCCGGCAGCAACTGTGGAAACACAACCTTGTAAAGCGTCTGCCAGCGCGAGGCACCGAGCGTCGTCGCCGCCTCTTCCATTTCCGGTTCGAGTTCCTCAATGACCGGCTGCAGCGTGCGCACCACAAACGGCAGCCCGATGAACGTGAGCGCGACGTAAATGCCAAGTTCCGAATAGGCGACTTGCAAACCGAACGCCTTGTCGAGCCACTCGCCGACCCAACCGTTTTTGCTGTAAATCGCGGTGAGCGAAATGCCGGCGACCGCCGTCGGCAACGCGAACGGCAAATCAACCAATGCGTCGGCGACGCGGTGTCCGGGGAACCGGTAGCGCGTGAGCACCCACGCGAGAATCAAACCAAAGAAAGCGTTCGTGGCGGCGCCGGCAAACGCCGTCAGAAACGTCACCTTGTAAGACGCGAGCACGCGCTCCGAGAACGCGGCGGCAACAAACTCCGAGAACGACAATCCGCTCGCACGCAGAAACACCGCGGCGAGCGGAATGAGCACAATCAAACTCGCGTAAAAGATTGTGATTCCGAAGGAGAGATTGAAACCCGGCAAAACGGATTTCTGTTTGAGTTTGAATGCCATTGAATTGCGGTGGTATGAAATTTTCGCGTTCTACTTCACATAGATTTGGTCAAAGGTTCCGCCGTCGGCGAAGTGGTCGGCGAATGCTTTTGCCCAGCCACCGAACTTGTCATCAATCGTGAAGAGGTTCAGTTGCTTGAACTGCGCTTCGTATTTTTTGATGAATTTCGGGTTGGTCGGACGGTAGAAGTTCTTGCCGGCGATGTCCTGCCCTTCGTCGGAATAAAGGTATTCCAGATAAGCAGTTGCGACGTCCTTCGTTTTGTTGCGTTTGACGTTTTTGTCAACGACGGCGACGGTCGGTTGGGCGAGGATGCTGATACTCGGATAGACGATGTCGAACTTGTCTTTTCCGAATTCGCGCTGGGCGAGGAACGCTTCGTTTTCCCACGAGATAAAGATGTCGCCGATGCCGCGCTGAACGAACGTGGTTGTGGAACCGCGGGCGCCGGAGTCGAGCACGGGCACGTTCTTGTAGAGTTTTGCGACGAACGCTTTCGCCTTGTCTTCGCCGCCGAATTTTTCGCGGGCGAACTGCCATGCGGCGAGGTAGTTCCACTGGGCGCCGCCGGAGGTTTTCGGGTTGGGGGTAATGACGCTCACGCCGGGTTTCGTGAGGTCGTCCCAATCGCGGATGTTTTTGGGATTACCGGCGCGGACGAGGAACACGATTGTGCTCGTGTAGGGCGAGGAACCGAGCGGGAGGCGCGTCTGCCAGTCCTTGGGCAGGAGGCGCGCTTTCTCGGCGATGGCGGAGACGTCGTTGGCGAGGGCAAGCGTGACCACGTCGGCGCGCAGTCCGTCAATGACGGCACGCGCCTGTTTGCCGGAGCCGCCGTGCGATTGGCGGACGCGGACGTTGTCGCCGGTTTTCTGCTTCCAGTATTTGCTGAAAGCGGCGTTGTATTCGACGTAGAGTTCGCGCGTCGGGTCGTAGGAGACGTTGAGGATTTCAACGTCTTTCGCGAACGCGGTGCCGGCGAGCGGCGAGGCGTCGTTGTTGGTGCCGGCGGCGGCGAACGCGGCGAGCGCGAACGCGGCGGCGGCGTGTCTCGTGAGTTTGCCGAACGTGCCGGCGAACGTGTTGGAAAGAGTGGTTTTCATTTTCGTGGATTCCTTTGTCGTGAGGGTTAATCGTGTGTTGTGAGTGTGTTAAGTGCTAATTCTGTGTTCGTTCGATTTCGGTTTTCCAAACTTTTAGAACTTGATTTGCAGACGCGAGAAAAGGGCAAGTTCATCTCTTCTCAACGCCGCCTTCCGGTCAAAGTCGGTTCCTTCAAGGTCGAGGCGCCAGAGGATGTTCTTCGTGAGATACCAGTTCGCGCCGACGCCGACGCTCACTGCGGACGTGCGGTCGCTGCGACCGGGGGTGTCGCCAATACGAACGCCGCTGACGCGCGCGACGAGTTCGACCGCGCCCCATCCGCCCTTTCCGAAGTTGAACGGCGAGGACGGCGTGACGCCGCCGCGCGTTGTTTTCTCGCCCGTGAGCACGTAGCCGCCGGTGACGCGCCACCCGAGATTGTCCACGGAGCCGCCCGCCGCGAGGTCCCATCTTTCCCAAAGCAACTCGGCGACAACGCTCGTTTGCTCCCAATACCATTCCACCGCCGGCGCGAGGCGCAGGTGGTTGCCGGGACCGTAGGCGCGCACGATGACGTTCTGCTGGTTGGGTGTGCGGACGCGACCGTTGTTCGACTTGTTTTCCTCGTGCCCGTAACTGAACCCGACGCTCAACGTGAGCGGCGAGAGCAGTTCGTTGTCGCTCCGCGAAAACGGCTCGAAGGTCGCGCGTCCGGCGAGCGTGAAATCGCCCGTCACCGTGTCATTGCCAATCTCCGCCCACGACGTGTTCGCCGCGCCGTTATACAGACCCAAACGGTAGGAAAAACCGGCGGCGGCGACTTTGCCGAACGCCTCGACGCCAATGTCGCGGTTCGGAGCGAGTTGGTTCGTGTAAGTTGCCTCGACGAAGTGGCGGTCGTCCGGCGCCGACACCGTGATTGCCGGCAGCACCTTGCCCGCCTTCAGGTTGAACGCCGGCACCACCGACGCCGCAATCCACGCATAGGAAATCGAGGTGTTGTTGCCGGCGGTGTCCGCGCTCGAAAATTCCGGCGTCAGACGGAACGAAAACACCGAGCCAACCGTGCCCTTGAAGTCGAGCCGCACGCGCCGCAACAGGAACGAGTCCTGCGCGGTGCCGGCGGCGGCGTCGCTCAAATACGAGCGGTAGTCCGCCTGAATGAGCGGCGAGAGCGTGAACGAGTAGGACTTGTCCTTCGCCGCGACGGTCAAACCGCTGGTGCCGGCGGTGACCACCGGCGCCTTCGCGCCGTCCTTCGCGGCCTGCTCCGAGGCGAGTTCCGCCTTGCGCGCGAGAATGCGCACCTGCTGGTCGAGTTCGGCGACGCGCGCTTCGAGCGCGGCGACCTTCGCGTCATCGGCGAGGGCGGACGGCGCAAGCGGCGGCGCAAGGTTGGCGGCACCGGCGAGAAGAACGGCACCGGCGGCGGGCAGGAGCGCGCGCGTCTGGCGGCGCGTCCGGCTCGGCGAGTGGTATTGGGAGACGTGCTTTTTCATAAGGACGTGTGTGTTGAGGAACGTTGTTTTTGGAAGTCGTTGTGACTGGAAAGCGCGGACGGTGGCGAATGTCCGCACGAAGCGCAAGCGAAAAGTTTTATTGTTGGGTCAAGAACCTATGTTTCTGCGGCGGCGAACGCCGGCACCGCCGGTGGCGTCGCCAAACTTCATTCCCGCCGCGACGAGCACCATGAACCCGCCGAGCGCAAGAAACACCGTGCGCGGGCTGGCGCCGGCGGCGTTTGCGCCGAAGAGCAACGCCGCCGCGAGCAGCATTCCGAGGTAATCGCACAGGTTTTGAACGGCGATGGTCTTGCCCATTTTCGCGGGGTCGGTCTCCGCTTGAAGCGCAGCGTTGAGCGGTATCAAAAACAGCCCGGCGAAGACGCCGGCAGCGAACAGCAGAGCGTCCACCGGCAACACAAGTTGAAGGCCGCCGGCGGTGACACGGCTCGCCGGCGACGTCCAAAACTCCAACACGCCGCCGCCGCCGACGCTCCACGCGATGCCCAGCACCGCCGCCAGCAGCAGCGCGTAGCGGGGCGTCGCCCG
>JAISSQ010000106.1 GCA_031273045.1 Puniceicoccales bacterium | reverse complement strand
ATGGCGGCGCTCACCGACGGCAATCCGCTCGGCGCGGCGTCGAAAGGTCTCGGCGGCGGTGCCGGCGGCGGCGAGGGCGGCGGAATCGGCGTCGGGCGCGGCGGCGGACGCAACATGGTCTCGCTCTTCGGCACGCGCGGGTTCGATGTCCCCGGTCTCGCGGGCAAGTTCTACGACATCAAGCAGTCCCGTAGCGGTACGTATAACGACCCGGGCATCCCCGGTTACATTACCGTCTGCAACCGTTTCATCAGCAGTGGCTGGCGGGAGTCCGTCCTCGAAAAATACTACGCCTCGCCGAGCGAACTTTCCTTGCAGCAGTTCCTCATTCCCGTGCGCCCGGGTAACGCCGGCGAAGCCCCCGCCGCCTTCCAAGCCAAGAACGTCAAGGCCTCGCGCTGGATTGTGCACTACAAGGGTTCCGTCACCGCGCCGTTCACGGGCAAATTCCGTTTCGTCGGCATGGCGGACGACTGGCTGACCGTCCGCTGGAACGGCAAACTCGGTCTCGTCAGCGGTTACAATCTCATCGGCAGTTACGGCGGCAAGACCCCGCCGCGCGGCGTCGGCGAACGCTACCCCTACGGCTTCGGGCGTCCGGCGTTCTTCACCGGACCGTGGATTGAGGTGCGGCAAGGCAGTTCCTACGACATGGAAATCGCCATCGGCGAGACGCCCGGCGGCGAATTCTGCGGCGTGCTGGCGTGGCAAAAGGAAAACGCCAAAAGCCCGCTTTTGCTCTTCCGCATGGACGCGGGACCGCTGCCCAAGGAGGCGATTGACGGTTCCAAGGGCGGCATCCCGACCAACGTCCAACTCGACGGCGGAAAACTGATTTGGAAGCCCAAGATGGGCAGCCGTTTTCGCGGAAAACGCTGACCCGCCCGCCACCGGTGGCACCGCCGGTGGCACCACCGGTGACGCTGCCAACGCCGCCGGCACTTTTGCCGGCGCACGCGGTCTCAACCCCCGAAAGCCGAAAACCGGAAACCCGTCACCCGACGCCCAAACCCATGTTTCGCGACCTTGCATCCTTCCTCGCAAAATTCCTCCGCGGACGCCCCCCGAAGGCGACCACACGAGGAAACTTCGCCGTCCCCGCCGCCCTCGAACGCACCCTCGGTCACAAATTCAAAAACCCCGCCCTGCTGCGCGAAGCACTCACGCATCCGAGCATGAAAAGCATCGGCGCGCGCTCGGCACGACGCACCGTGCGCGACTACCAGCGGCTCGAATTCCTCGGCGACGCCGTCCTCGGTCTCGTCCTCGCCGAGACGTTCTACTCCGCCAGCGCCGCCGACGAGGGCGTGCTCACCAACGCCCGGACCCGCCTCGCGTGCGGCCGAAACCTCGCCGCGCTCGGACGCCGCCTCCACCTCGGCGACCACATGCGCCTCGCCCAGAACGGCGACACGCGCCGCATCCGCGAGTCCGACGCCGCCAACGAGGACATGGTCGAAGCCGTCTTCGGAGCCGTCTTTCTCGACGGCGGTCTCGACGCCGCGCGCAAACTCGCCAAACGACTCTTCGGCTCCGAACTGCGCCTCGACCCCGACCGCGTCGCCAGCAGCCGCGCCGCCAAGTGCCGCCTCCAAGAGCGCGTCCAGAGCGACGGACGCCCCAACGAGGGCGCGCGCATTGAGTATCGCGCCCGCGAAAGCGGCGGACGCTCACGGCGCGGCTTCCGCGTCGAACTGCGCGTGGACGGCCGCCTGTGCGGCACCGGCGAAGCCCCAAGCAAGCGCGAGGCCGAGGAACTCGCCGCCGCCGAAGCCCTGAAAAACCTCTGACCGCGCCGCCGTTGACACCGCCGCGCCCCCTGATAGCGTCGCCGACGCTTCCACGACCGCCATGCCGCTGACCCTCGACATAGTCACTCCCGCCAAAAAGGTCTTCACCGGCACCGCCGACAGCGTCGTCCTGCCGACCCAAAGCGGTCTCGTGGACATCCTCCCCGGACACATCCCGCTCACCACGCTGCTCGTCCCCGGAGAAGTCGTCGTCACCTCCGGCGGCACCGTCGAACGCCTCGTCGTGGACAAGGGCTTCGCGCGCGTCCTCGGCGACACCGTTTCCATCCTCACCGAGGCAGCCATTGACACCGACGACATTGACCTCGACGCCGTCGAAAAGGCGGAAAAACGCGCCGCCGCCGCCCTCGAAGCCGCCAAAAACGGCGCGCGCCTCGATGCGGCGGAGGTTGACCGCATGGAGCAGATTCTGCGCTTCTCCGCCGCCCAGAAACTCATCAAACGCCCGCGCTGACACCGCCCGCGCCCTTCCCTTCCCCGCCGCCGGCACCACCGGCGGCGCCAACTCAACAAGCCAATAATCCAACAAAAGAACACTCATGAAAACGAACCGCCTTAAAATCCGCCTCAACCTCCGCCAACTCGCCGCCGCCGCCGCCCTCGCCGCCGTCTCGACCGCCATGCTCGCCACCTCCACCGGCACCGCCGGTGCCGCGCGCGGCGACCGCGACCGCGACCGACGCGAAGACCGGCGCGACAATGACCGCCGCGACGACAAACCCGCGCCGGCGCCGGCACCGCACGCTCCCGCGCCGCACGCCCCCGCCGTCCGCGCGCCGGCACCGCCGGTTGCGCACCGGCCGGCACCGCCGCCGGTTCAACGCCATCCCAAGTTCGGCGCGATGAACCGCCCGCACTGGACGGGCAGCGTGTGGCTCGTCCCGCCGCGCATCGTCGTTCGCGGCGCGCCGGTCGTCTGGTTCGACATCAGCACGCCGTTCGCCTACGTCCGCGCCGGTGCCGGCTGGGTGCGCGTCGAGGGCGACCTCGTGCGCTGGTATGACGGACCGACCGGCAGAACTTACCGCGTTTACGGCACCGGCGGCTGGTATGAACCGGCGGAAATCCGCTTCGCGGCACCGACGCCGGTGGAGACACCGGTGGTCTGGGCGGACGGCTGGTCGGTCGCGCTCTGGAGCGGTCTCGGCTGGGTGAGCATCGCGCCAAACTACGTCCGTGCGAACCCGCGCGGCGGCTACCTCGTCTGGAGCGGCGGCGCATGGCAGCCCACGCCAGCCACGCACGTCCGCTACCGCCCCGCGCCCCCGCCTCCGCCCGCCCCCGCGCCACAATATTACGTGCCGGCTCCGGGACCGCGCCACCACCGGCGGTGACCACCGCCGGCGGCGAGGAACTTCCCCCGCCGGTGGCTGGTCTGCACGAGCGATGCGCTCGCCTCGCCCCCTCCGCACCCTTTTCGCCGCGACAATCGCGGCGGTCTCCCTCGCCACCGGCAGTGCTTTCGCCGGCGCCGCCGGCAGCGGGAAAATCCCTGTTCCGCAGGTGCCGATGCGGTGGCATTACGACTCGCCGCCGGCGAAGTTTTGGGAGGGGTTGCCAATCGGCACCGGTCGCTTTGTCGCGATGGTGCACGGGAGCGCGG
>JAISSQ010000057.1 GCA_031273045.1 Puniceicoccales bacterium | reverse complement strand
TCCGCGCCGTCTCTTTGCGCCAGAACGGTTCGACGATTTTCACAAGCGCCGGAATGTCAATGTGTTGCGTAATAACACCCAACAGATCGTTCGCGGGCGCAAGAACGGCAAGCGAGTTTCCGCCATCAAAAAATGTGCATTGGTAAGTGTTCATGCGCGGAATAAGACACCGCGAATAACTACTTGTTCCGCAAAAAGTTACTCACATTTCTTCATTTTTAGGAGTGCCATTAAGACATGATTACATGATTTTGCATGATTTTTGATTAACAAATAACAGTTCCTTCCCAAACACCCCCTCCGAATCCTTCCAAAAAATCATGCAAATCATGTCAATCATGTCCAGAATTCGATCTTTTTCGTCTTTTTTCGCAGAGGGAGAATCCGAATGGAGTGCCCTCACGTTGCTTGGTGGGGGAGGGGGTTGGTTTCGGGAATGGCGTTTGCAATGCAGAAAAGCAGCCCGTCCTTCATGGCGGTGATTGCGATGGTATCCTTGTCTTTTCGGATGGAAGCATCCCATTCGTCGGAGGTCCATAGACCGTCGGGATGCGAGCGCCAGTTGCCGTGACCGAAGATTCTTTCCATGGATGGAAAGAAAGTCGCCATTTCGGTTCCTCGTTTTAGCACGCAACGTCCTGTTTTCCGGTCAAGCAGGATTGAGATTTTGCCTATGGAACCTTCGACGGTTTCGGGGAGCAGGTTTGGCGGCGTGGGTTCGGGCAAAGCCGCATCATTTCCGGTTGCAGGGGACTCCAACTTTCCCGGATTGTGCGCGCTCGATTGTATGGTCTGCGTTGCCGGCGATGACGGGGACGAGGTCGAAACCGGTTTTTGCGCCGGTTTCTGCGTCGGTGCGACCACCGGCAATGCTTGCGGAATGGACGGTGGCGGAATGGCGAACGGATTGCTTGTCGCCGCTACCGGTGCGGGCTTTTTCGGGTTGTCAGCCGCCTTGATATACAAGTCCATTTCGGCGATTTTGCGTTCCACGTCCCTGCGGTCTTTTTCGAGCATTTCGATTTCCATTTCATGCCTCTTTTTTTGACGCAGGTTGTCGGCGTTTTTCAGTTTTCGCCGCATCTTTTCCAAATCCCTTGTCAATCGGGCGAGGTCTTCCTCACAGACGATTTTGTCGCGTTTTAGAGTTCCGACATCTTTGAGGGAGAATTCCGACGGTTTAGGCGGGCGGAAATCCGGTTTTCCCGCCACCGGTGGTTTCTTATTCTCGGTTTTGTTTTCGGTTTCGAACGGTTCTCCTGCGGTTGGTCGGCGTCCTTTGGATGGAACCGTTTCTAACTGCACCTCCAAACGACCGGTTGGGAATCCTGTTTTGGGGAGTATTGGAAACGGCGGCAGTTTCAAAATGTCGGCGAGCACTTTGATGCCGGTTGTGTTGTCGCGGCGGATTGCTTCCGTTATTTCCTGTTCGATTCTTTTGCTCTTTCGCGTGTCCGCATAGGTTGCGTTTTTCGCTCCGAGGGAGACGGTTTTCTCGTAATCAGAAAGTTTTTTCTTGCACAGATACCAACGTTTCTTTGCGAAGAGTTTTTCCGAGTCCCCGAAGTGTTTGTCAGTCGAGATGTTTGTGTAGAATAGAATGGTGTCAGAGATTCTTCCTGCGCGTTCGAGGGCGGCACCGGCGTCTTCCACGCTTATCTCCGGATACCACCACAAGTTCGACGCGCCGAATTGGAACGTTTCGCGGAGGTATTTTCGGATTGGGTCCTGCCATTTTGGATTGAGAGTGGTGAGCGGCTCCGAGCGTGCAAGCGCGCGGACAAGTGTCGCGGTGGCGAGCAGTTTGTTTTCACGCGCGAAGGCGCGGATGGACTCGACTGCGCTTGTGGCTGCCGTGTTTGCCGACGCCGGGTATCCGGCGAATTCACAAACCGCATCCCACATCTCGTTTTCAACCCAGAGGAGCAACGAGCATTGGAGGGCGCGCCGCGCGGTGTCCGGTTGTCCGGCGCGGGCCGCTTGGGGGACGATTGACTGTGTTATTCCGGCGTTGCGCGATTTCCATGAGAACGAGAGTGCTTTTTCAAATTTGCGTTCGGCGAGGAACGCGCGGGCGGCGATTGGCGCCACCGATGCCGGCAGTGTTTCTGGCGTTCCTTTTGCATTGATAATTTCAAGGATTTTCCCGCTGCTGTTTTCGACGCGCTCCCAATGGGCAAGGCATTCCGGGAACGGGGTGGTTTCCGCCGTGGCGCGAATGTAATCCGCGCCCTGCGGCGCGTTCGCCTCGTTCCACAGCGCAATCGCCGTGGCGTAATCCTCCGCCTGATAAAACAAGTCCGCAAGTTTCGCCGGTTCCATTCTGACGCCGCGCTTGCGAAATTCGTTCAATGCCAGGGCGAGCGCGCGTTTTGTCTCCACTGTCTGGGTCGGAGCGAACGCGAAGGCGAGGGCGGTCTCAAAGACCTCTTTCCAGACCGGTTCGTTCGCCACCTCGACGGCGATTTCCTTTTTGGAATCCATGTCGCGCAAAAGCGCGTCGAGAAGTGGTTGGAGCACCTTTGCCGAGATTCCGTTTCGCAACATTGAGCACCATGAAAACTCGCGGGTGTTTTCCGTTTTTATGGTCGGATTTTTATTTGCGAGCGCGAGGAGTTTTTCCCACCCCTCGCGACCGGAGAGCCAGTAGCAGCGAACCGCATCGCGCCAAAGTTTGAGGTGTTCAAAATTTTCGCCCGCCTCGAAGCGTCTGTCCTCGATTTCGAGCGCGCGCGCGAGGCATTCCCGCGCTTCCTCCGGTCGTTCCTCGTTGAGATAAGTGTGCATTGCCTGCCGGAGCAGGTAGGCGTCTTTGCGCTCGCGTCCGTCCGCAGCGAACATGCGCGCGTTCTCCAAGGCGTCGCCGGCGCTCTCACGCGAGATTTCGCGGATGTTTCCTTCGCGCAGCGGTTCGAGCAGAGTGAACGCCGGGTCGTCCGGGTCGAGAAAACGTCCAGTCTCGCGCGCTATTTTCCAAGTGTTCGCCTCGGTTGCAAACTGCCAGAGTTCCTTTTTGTCCTCTTCCGAATCAACGATGATAAGTTGTTGTTTGGGGCGGCTGACGGCGACGTAGAGCCGGTTGATGAAATACTGCATCGGGAGCGTGGCGTCGCCGGTTTCGACTTCGCCGGCATCAGCACCGCCAAGGTTTTGGAACTCGCGGCTTTTCTTTCCAAACCCGTAAACGATGACGGAGGGATACTCGCGTCCCTTTGCGCGGACAGCGCTGAGAACGTTGTGGGGGATTTTGTCTTCGCCGACGATGATGTGCTTTTTTAGAATCGGGTCGCGCGCGACGAATTCCGCTTCCTCGCCCTCGTTGCAGGGAACGATGACAACGAACGTTCTGATTTCGTCGAAGCGTTTCCAAAAATCCTTGTTGTGCGCGTCAAATCCAATCACCGGCAGTGCTCCCGCGAACGGTGCCCACGGAATTTGCGGTTTGATTTCCGACAGGTCGAACCGAACGGAGCGGAACGCCTGCACGGTGTTTGTGAATCGGACGATTGGCGGAGTGGAGCGGTAGTTGTAGGACAACTCGCGGTAGTTGAGGTCGGTTCGGGCGCGGTGCGCCGGGTCGAGCGCGAGGATGAAATTCTCGACAAAGAATGCCTTGATAGCGTCCCAGCGGAATCCGGTCGGGTTCAATGTTTGGAACGGGTCGCCGGCGAACGCGAACGGGATTTTTGAGATGTCATACGCTGGGACGCTTCGCGCGGAGAACAGGTTCATTCGCAGGAGGAGTTCCATTTCTATTCGCGTGAAGTCCTGCGCCTCGTCGCAAAAGATAGCCGGATACGAGGCGGTTGCGAGGTCGTTGTCGAGAATGTATTTCGCGAGGTCTTGGTCGTCCCACCGTCCTTCTTTTTCGAGCCACGGCCGGTAGCGTCGCTCATAGACCTTGGAGAAGACCTCCTCGTAGGTTTTTTGCGAGACGGTTTTCTGGTTGTCCGGCAATTCGGCGTAGTCCTCCGGTTTCAGGTAAACATCGGAGTCCGTGTCGGCTCCGAATTCGGAAATCATTCCCTTGACATAACTGCGGATAATGTGCCAGCAGATGTCGGGACCGAGCGATTTCATGTGCGGGTCAATTCCGAATTGCTCGCGCCAGAACTTTTGGAAAGCACCGTAGTCAACATGCCTGCCGAGCGGGAAGCGTTGCGGCGGCGTCCGCTCCAAGAGAAACGGTTGAAACTCCCTGAAAATGTTGTCAAAGAGTTCCGCCTTTTCGTCGAGTGCGCCGAGGGTCTTCTTCTCCCGCATGAGTGAGAGTTCGTTTTTTAACATTGCCTTCGTTGTTTCGCGCGCGACGCGCAACAATTCGCCGCTCGCGGTCAGATAAACCGGCGGGTTCATCGGTGACGTTCCCGTTTCCATCGCCTTCAAATAGCGGATGATAATGTCGGCGAACAGGTAGAGCAGAATGGTCGATTTTCCACTGCCGGCGCGCCCGTTGATAAAAAGCGGGAAACCATCGGCGGCGCGCGCGCTTTGCAGCACTTCGGACTCTTCCGGCGAGAGTGCCATGTTCGCGACGGTTTCGCGTTCTATTCGCGCGAATGTTTCCTCGTCGGCGAAAGTTGAGTCGGGATAGGCGCGGCGCGCGAGGCGGATGATTCTGTCGCGACCGCCCTCCTCGATTTTCTTGTGATAGATTTCCAGAATCTTTTCCGCTGGCGGCTCGTTCGGATTGTCCGTTCTCGGAATGATTAAGAGCACCTTGTTCTTTTCGCGGAAGAGTTCGATGCTCCAACCTTGCAAGCCCTTTGCCTCGACGCTGTGAAAACCGTCCGGCAACTCGTCCACGCCGAGCAAACTTGCGGCGATTGCGTTCAGGTTGCATGAAATTTTCTCAATTCCGACCGCTTCTTTCCATTCTCTTGTTTCATAAATGATTAAATCGGAACTCTCTTCGCGCGTCGGCACCGCGTATATGAAATGGTGCTCGGTGTCCGATGGTTCCGGTGCTCTTTCCAGCGGTTCGCTTTGCGTCCGTCGTCGCACCTCCTCCGCCAGTGTTGAATCTTTTACGGATAACCAATAGGGCGAGTTGTATCCGCCGGGGTTTTTGCGAAATTTGTCGTATTCGAGCGCACTACGCATCATCAATTCATGGAAGACAAACACTTCGTTCTCGTCGTCCACTTTTCGCCCTTCGGCTATTAGTCGTCCTTTATAGACGCCGACTTTTTTCTTAACTACGTAAGGCGAACCGTGGAATGGCTCGAAGGAGGCGGCGCGCTGGTCGCGCTCCACGCGCGCTTTTAATTTTTGGACGGCGTCGAAGACATTGAAACGGCGCGCGGTTTCTTCGCAGCGCGGGGATATGAACACGTATAGAGCCATGAGTTTTGGACGGGTTGTTCGGGTTTCGGTTGAGCACGTTACATCCGGAGCGGCGCGCTGTGAAGGATTTTTTAAACTTTTTTCGCGCCCTAAAAATTGTTGCCGGCGGTGCGGCGCGAGGCGGTGGTTGGCGGGCTTTGGAGTTGTCAGGTGGCGGGGCGGGGCATAGTCAGCGGCACCGAAAAGAGCACGCATGGACCTTTCCCTCTCGCAAGTCCGCTGGACGCACGCCGCGCGCGGGTTGTTCAAGAATTTGGCGGCGTTCGACAAGAAGCGGCACACGCCTCCGACGGCGGCGACACCGGCGGCGGCCGCGTTTTTGGCGAAGTTGACCGAACAGGAACTTGCGGCGGAGGCGGAGCAGTTTTTTCAGCGGACGCGCGTCGCGCTGAACTACAAGCGCAAGGAAATCACGCTCTCGGCGGGCGGCGGCGCGGCGGTTTTGCAGACGAAGGATTTTTTGCTCGAATGGGATTACGCCGTCGCACCGGATGCGCCGGAGGAATGGGTGCTCACGCGCGCGCTGCACGGCGTGCGGAGTGGCAACATTCTCGCCCTCGCCGAGTTCGACGACCTGTTCGCCGGCAGTGCCGGTTTCTCCGCGCTGGAGTTCCAACTCGAAAAGCCCGTGCGCGTCGAGGACGTCATTGATGTCGTCGAGGCACTCGACACGGACGCCGCGAACGCCAGTGCCGCCGCCTCGGACGCCACCGGTGCCGCCGCCGGTGCTCCGAACACCGCCCTGCGCGTCGAGTATCCGTCGGACTGCTCGCAGTGCGAATTGCACGTCGAGGGCGTCGAGGCGAAGGTCGTCTTCACCGGTGCCACGTTGCGCATGGAGTTTCCCGCGCAGGACACGCCCAACGCCCTCGCCGAGCAGTTTCTGCGCGTCCGCACCGCCTTTGCGCTGACGAAGTCGCCCCTCGTCGCCGGTCTCGCCCTCTGAACCGCGCTCCCTTTCCCGCCCACTCTCCCGTTTTGCCATGGACACTCGCTTCACATCGCCCGTTTTCCCCTCTCCTCGCACCGTCCTGCCTGTCTTCGCCGCCGTGCTTGCGTCTGCCGTCGCGCTGCCGGTGATGGCACCGGCGGCGGAAGTCGCGCCGCCGGCATCCCCGGAAACGCGACCGCCGGCGGACGCCTCGGCGGACGCCGTATTCCGCCTCGGCGCGCGGCGTGCCCGCGAGAAGGACGCCACCGGTGCCGCCGACGCCTACGAGGCGGCGGCGGCGCGCGGTCATCCTGCCGCGCAATACAACCTCGCCCGCTGCTACTACACCGGAGACGGACGCCCCAAAAACATCCCCGTCGCGAAGCAGTGGCTCGAACGCGCCGCCGCCCAAAACGCGGACGCCGCCATCAAGAAATCCGCATCGGCGTGGCTCGACCAAATCGCCGCGTGGGAGGCGAAGTTGCGCGAACACGAGGCGAAACGGCGCGCCCGCGAAACCACCACCGGTGCCGGCACCGCCACCGCCGCCGCCGAGGCGGAACCGTCGCTCCGTCCCGCCGCCACGCCGCCCCGCGAGCACATCGCGCTGACCGTCGGCGCGCAGTTGCGCGACTTCTCCGGCGCGAAGACGAAAGCACTGCTGCTCTACGGTTTCTCGCTCCACGGCGGCGGTTTTCTCGGCAACGAAAACTCCTCCTCGTGGCTCCTCCGGCACCTCGTGCTCACCGGCGACGCCGGCGTCTATTTCGGCAGCGCAACCGACATCGTTCTGGACACCGCCGGTGCCTACCAACCGCCGGACGAACCGTCCGAACCCGACATCACGCAGCGCGATTTCAACCGCCGCAAAAGCGAGTATTTCGCGCTGCCGGCGATGCTCACGCTCGCCCTCAACTTCGACATCGCGAGGAACTTTTCCGTGCGCGCCGGTCCGTCCATCGGCGCGACATTCCTCTCCGTAGAATCGGATTTCGACGCCCGCACGGACTACTACAAGACCGCCGACAGCACCGCCGCCGTGCGCCCGTCCGACTACCGGCGCGAAAAGGCGAGCGCCTCGAAACTGCTCTTCTCCTACGGCGTGACCGCCGGCGCGGACTGGGCGTTCTCGCGCGATTTCGCCCTCACGCTCCAATACCGTTTTTCGGCGAGCACCGGTGCCGACTTCGGCGCGTTCCGCAACTACGGCTCCAGCGTCGCGCACCAATTCAACCTCGGCGCAAACTGGCGGTTCTGACGCCGCGCTACGCCGCCACCGGCAGCGGTTCCAGCGGCGCGGTGTTGGGGCAGCGCGCGGACAACTTCACGCCGGCGGGGCGCGCCCAGCGGACGGCGTTGAGCAGCACGCGCCGGACGTTCGCGTCGTGGTAGGTCGGGTAGGTCTCGTGCCCCGGACGGAAGTAGAAGACCCGTCCGCCGCCGCGCCGCCAGCACGCGCCGCTGCGGAAAACCTCGCCGCCGGTGAACCACGACACGAACACCAATTCGTCCGGCTCCGGTATCCCGAACGGCTCGCCATACATCTCCTCGGCGGGCAGTTCAAAATACTCCGGAAGACCGGCGGCGACGGCGTGCGCGGGGTTCACGACCCATAGCCGCTCCTTGTCGTTCGCCTCGCGCCATTTCAGCGAGCACGACGTCCCCATGAGCGCCTTGAAAATCTTCGACAGGTGCGCCGAGTGCAGCACGACCAACCCCATGCCTTCGAGAACGCGGGCGTGGACGCGCGCGACCACCTCGTCGGCGACCTCGCGGTGGTGCTCGTGCCCCCACCAGATGAGAACGTCCGTGGCGTCGAGCACCGCCGGCGGCAGCCCGTGCTCCGGCTCGTCGAGCGTCGCCGTGCGCACGGCGAATTCCGGCGCGTCACCGGCACCGGCGGCGGCGTTCGCGTCGCGGAAGACGCCGGCGACGCATTCGTGGATGCCGTTCGGGTAGATGGCGGCGACGGCGGGGTTTTTCCGCTCGTGGCGGAACTCGTTCCAGACGGTGACGCGCAGCGGCGCGGGGGAGGCATTCTCGGACATGGACGCGGACTTTCCCGCCGCCGCCGGTGGCGCGCAAGGGGAACTTTCCGCCCAAGGCACTGACAAAAAATCACCATGCCCTCCATTCGCTCAACCATTCGCAAGGTTATGTCCGGTCGCGCTTTTCGTCGGTGTTCTTCCATCGGCAGCGGTGCCGGTAGCGTCGCCGCCGGCGTCTTGCTCGCCGCAATTGCGCTGACGCCGACGGCAATCGCCGCCGGTGGTGCTTCCGCCGCCGTCGCTCCGACCGGCGCCGCCGGTGGTGACGCGCAGGCCGCCGCGCTTACCGCCGCCGCGTCTCCCGCTGTGCTCGCCGCCGCCGAAGCGCGGACGGCCGCCACCGGCAGCGCCGCATTGGTCGCCGCGCCAATCCCGCGTCCCGCCTATTTGTCGCCCGACACGCTCGTCCTCGACCCGAAGCGGCGCCTCGCCTACACGGCGCTTTCGACCGCCGCCGCCATCGCCGTCACCGACCTCGCCAAGCCCGACGCCGTAGCGCGCCGCGTCCCGCTCACCGGCAACCCGAACGGGCTGGCGGTCGCGCCCGACGGCTCCCGTCTTTACGCCGCCACCGGCGAGGCGCGCGGCGTGGTCGAGGTGCTCGAACTGCCCTCGTTCAAGCGTGTCGCCACGTGGCGCACCGGCGGTCACACGCCGTCGGGGATGGCGCTCTCCGCCGACGGAAAAACGCTCTACGTCGCGAACCGTTTCACGAACACGGTCGCCGTGCTCGACGTCTCCGCCGCCGGCAACGGGCGCGTGCTCGCGCAAATCCCCGCCGTGCGCGAGCCGCACCAACTCGCGCTCTCGCCCGACGGGAAGACGCTCGCCGTGTCGAACTTCCTGCCGGTGCAGGCGGCGACGGCGCCGGACATCGCGTGCGAACTCACGCTCGTTGACACCGCCGCGCGGCGTGTGCGCGCGAACACCGTCCTCTATCCGGGCGCGCAGTCGCTCGCCGGCGTCGCGTTTTCGCCCGACGGCCGCTTCGTCTATGCGCTGCACATCCTGTCGCGCTTCGGCGTGCCCATCACGCAACTCGACCGCGGCTGGGTGAACACGAGCGCGCTCACGCTCATCGAGGTGAAGGACGCCAGCATCTTCGCGACGGTGCTGCTGGACGACCCCGACAACGGCGCCGCCGTGCCGCACGCGCTCGCGTTCGCCGACGGCGGTCGCCGGCTCTACGTCGCGCTCGCCGGCACACATGAGGTGCTCGCCCTCGAAAACTCGGCGATGGTCGCGAAGTTGGAGGAGTTCTTCGCCGGCAAGGTCAAAATCCCCAACGTCGAGCAGAAGGCCGACCTCAACTACTCGCTCTCGTTCACCGCCGCCTTCAAGAAACGCATCGCGCTCAAGGGCAGGGGACCGCGCGCCCTCGCCGTGCTGCCGGCTAACGCGAACGGTGCCGGTGCCGGTGGTGGTGGTGGTGACGCGAACGCCGCTGACGCCGCCGCCCGCCAGTCCGTGCTCGTCGCAACGCGCTTCTCCACCGCGCTCGAAAAACTCGACTTCACCGGCGGCGACTTCCCGCGCGTCAACTCCACGCTGCTGCCCCTCGGCGACGAACCGGCGCCCGACGCCATCCGCCGCGGCGAGGCGAACTTCAACGACGCCTCCATCTGCTACCAGCAGTGGCAAAGTTGCGCCTCGTGCCATCCCGACGGACGCGCCGACGGCATCAACTGGGACCAGCGCAACGACGGTCTCGGAAACCCGAAAAACACCAAGAGTTTCGTTTTCTCCCACGTCACCCCGCCGTGCATGATTACCGGCGTGCGCGCCACCGCCGAAAAAGCCGTCCGCGCCGGCATCCAACACACGCTCGGCACGCGCCAGCCCGAACAGTTCGCCGCCGACATTGACGAATACATGAAGGCACTGCGCCCGCTCGAAAGCCCGTTCCTCGCCGAATACCGCGCAAAAGACCCGAAGGGACGCGGCAAAAAAATCTTCGACGACGCCGGCTGCGCCGACTGCCACAACGGCCCCTTCCTCACCGACCGGCAACTCCACGACGTCGGCACCGGCGACGCCGAGGACACCGGCCGCCCCTTCGACACGCCCACCCTCCACGAGGTCTGGCGAACCGCCCCCTACCTCTACGACGGACGCGCCGCCACGCTCCACGACGTCTTCACCAAGTTCAACAAGAACGACAAGCACGGCGTCACCTCCAAACTCTCCAAGCAAGACCTCGACGCCCTCATCCTCTACGTGAACGCGCTCTGACACGACGCGCTGCCGGCGATGCCGCCGGCGCTGGGAGCGCCGACTTTCAAGTATGGAGCGCCGACTTTCAAGTCGGCTCGGTGGAGATGCGGCGTAGCCGCCATGCCTTCTCTAAAAAAGAGTGGCGGCTGCGCCGCAACGCACATGCGAGCCGACTTGAAAGTCGGCGCTCCCAGTTGCGGAGTCAGAGGCCCGCAGCACCGAGGGCGGCGGGGGGCGGGGGTGTGGTGGAGCGGGCTTGCTCGAAGGTGACGGGGCGGCGGTAGTCGGGCTGGGTGGCGAAGCGGACGTTCTTCGCGCCCCAGTAGGAGGGGTGGAACTGGCAGTTGATGTCGAGCCAGTTGTCCACGAGGAGGAGTTCTTCGGGGGTGAGTTTGACGGTGCCGGCGTGGGCTTTGACGAGGCGGGCGGCAAGGGCGTTGGCGTCGGTTCGGGCGCGTTCGGCGGCGTTGCCGGCGGGCGGGGAGACGCGGTAGGCGAGCGGGGGCGTGGGAGAAGTGGTCAGTGGCCGGTGGTCAGTGGTCAGTGGTTTTGAAGTGCTGGACGCTGCTCCCCGTTCACTGGCCACTGTCCACTGACCACTGTCCACTGATTTCAGACCACTGCCCACTGTGCTTCGTCCGTGCAGGAATGCGGACAGTGGGCTGCTGATGGCGCCGGTGCTCATGGGGGCGAGGTATTCGATGCCGTTGCTGGCGGCGTCTTCGTTGCGGTAGCGGCGGTGCTGGCCGAGGAGTTCGCCGGCGCGGCGGGCGGCGCGGGTGAGGGAGTTGTAGGAGGTGTTATAGACGCCGGCGGGGGTGGCGGCGAGGTTGAGTCCGGCTTCGGGTTTGGCGCCGGTGTGGCATTCGGCGCAGCGGCGGTTCCAGATGGGTTGGATTTGGCGTTCGTAGTCGAAGACGAGGGCGGCGTCGCGCTGGCCGCGCTGGGGGGCGGGGGTGCTGGCGGGGCGGCGGAGGGCTTTGGGGTTGCCGCCGGCGGTGAAGCGCGAGGGGACGATGTCGGGGGTTTCGTGGCAGCCGATGCAACTGCGGGTTTCGCCGGGGAGGTAGTTGACGTAGGTGCGCTCGGTCTGGAGGGCGCGGTAGTCGGCGTCGAGGGCTTGGAAGTAGATGGCGCGGCCGGCGGGGACGAGGAAGTGGGCGGAGCCGTCGTCCTCGACGGGGACGACGCCGTGCTGGACTTTGACGGAGAGGAAGCCGTCGCCAACGGCGCTGTGCGCCATGCCGGCGGTGTTGCCGTCGCGGCGCGCGGCCCAGGGGCGGGGGACTTGTTCGAGGATGCGGAGGTGTTTGACGGTGCCGCGGGGGACGCCTTCGAGGCCGGTGTAGATGTCGGTGACGATGCAGCGGGCGAGGCCTTTGGCGGCGAGGTCGTCGTCGAGGGCGGCGCCGGTGGCTTGCGGGGGTCGGGGGCGTGTCGCGAGGGCGACGGGGAGCCAGAGCGAGCAGCCCGGGTCGGTGAGGAGCGGGGTGTCGGCGCCGGTGCCGTCAACGAGCGCGAGGCCGTAGGCGGTTGGGTCGCTCCACGCGGGGCCGGCGGGTTTGCGGGCGGCGATGAAGAGGTTTTCGGAGACGGGCCACGGGTTGCGAAAGAGGCGGCCGGGCTTGCCGTCGCGGTTGTAGAACCACTTGCCGTCGGCGTCCTTGAAGTGGAAGCCGTCGTGGGCGAACGCGGCGACGTCGCCGGTGACGTAGCGCATGGAGTCGGCGCTGCGGATGTTTTTCGAGGTGTCCACGACGATGATTGTGCCGAGGGCGTTGTTAATCCAGTGGGAGGCGCCGAGCATGACGACGCGGCCGGGCGCGCCGGGGATTGGGCGTGCTTGGATTTTGGTTTCGGGGAACGAGATGGTGTTGCCATAGACCTCGGCGGAGCCGGAGCCGTCGGGGTTCATCGCCCAGAGTGCCTTGCAGTTGCCGGCGGCCTTGTCCACGTATTCCCACCGGTGGTAGAGGATTCGGCCGTCGGGCATGAGCACGGGGTTCGCCTCGCTCAACGGGCTGTAGGAGAGCGCGCGCAGGCCGGAGCCGTCGGCGTTGACGCGGTGGAGGTTTTTCACGGTGAAACCGTCGCCGCTGTCGCACAGGACGGAGAACTGGCAGCGCGTCGAGGTGAACGCGATACCGCCGTCGGGCAGGTAGCACGGGTCCATGTCGTCGGTGCCGTGGTGGTAGCCGCGCCGGTATTTGGCGATGAGCGCGGCCTCGTTTTCAGGCGGGAACGTGATTTGGCGCAGCCCCGAGCCGTCCACGCCGACCTCGTAAATGCGGTAGCCCTCGTTCGGGCCGGCCTTGAAGTCGAAGACGATTTTCTTCGCGTCGAACGACAGGTCGAACCAGCCCACCACGCCGGTCTTGGTGAACTCCGGCGCGATTTCGCGCACGGTGCCGGTGCGCAGGTCGAGCGCGCAAATGCCCCCGCCGGGCAGCCAGCGCGAGTTGATGAAATCGGTATAGACGTGGTTCGCCGTGAACGTCAGCCGGCGAATGAACAGCAACTCGTTCACACCGGCGGCGCGCAACCGCGCGGCGGCCTCGGCGTTGAACGCGAACTTCGTCGCGCCGGCGGACGCCACCTTCGGCGCCGGTGCCGCCGTCCGCCCCGACGCGCCGCCGCCGCCCGACTTCGCGAACTGCGCCGACAAGTCCGCCGGCACCGCCCGCACCTGAAACACCACGGTGCCGTTCTTTGCCGACGGCGACAGCCCGACGAAGGACTCGAAGCGCACGTAGGTCTTGCCATCGAGTTTGAAGTGCAACTGCGACGGCGCGTGCGCCCAGAACCCCCGCGCGAACCGCCGCTGACCGACCCGCAAATCGCCGCCCCCCAGCGCGTGGTCAACAAGCAACCCGCCCCAGCCCGTGCGCGCCGACGCCGGCTTGAGCGACGAGAGCGGCACACGCTCGCCGCCGGCGGTGACCAGCACCGGGTCGCCCCACAACGCCTGGTCGTAGTCGTAGGAGTCCCCGCCGGTGGTGGCGACAAGGTAGAGGTCGCGCGCACCGTTGAGCGCGACGGAGAGTTTTTGCGCCGGCGTCGAAACCCGCACCACGCCGGTCTCCACCGTCGCGAACGCCGGCACCGGCGCGGACTTGGCGGACGCGGGCGCGGCGGACGCGGGCGCGGCAACCACGCCGCCGGTGCCGCCAGTGCCGCCGGCACCGAGCACTACCGGTGCCGCAAACAAAACGGCGAGCGCGAAACCAAAGAAACCAACCGAGGGGACGGGGAACGTTTTCATGAGCGAGGTTTGAGTGCGAGAAAGTGGAGGGACGCCGGAAGCAAACAGCCCCGCAAACGCGAAGGTTCCGGCACCGGCGGCGCGTTCCTTTTTCCTTCCCCGCTACCGCCACCACCGGCACCGCCGTCACCGGAACCACCGGCGGTAGCACCACCGGCGGCGGAGGTTCGTTTACCGGCGGCGGCTGGCGAGGGTGCGGCGGATTTCGCGGTCCGCCTCGCGCTTCTTCAAATCCTCGCGCCGGTCGTGGTGCTGCTTGCCCTTGGCGACGGCGATTTCGACTTTCGCCAGCGCGCCCTTGAAATAGAGGCGCGTCGGAACGACCGTGTATCCGCCGGACTTGGTGGCGTCTGCGAGTTTGCGGATTTCGCGCTTTTTCAGGAGCAGTTTGCGCGGGCGGTAGGGGGCGTGGTTGTTGAGGTTTCCGAAGTTATACTCGGTGATGTGCGCGTGGTAGAGGACGGGGATGCCGCCGTCGAGACGCACAAAACTGTCGGCGAGGTTCACGCCGCCGTTGCGGACGGATTTGATTTCGGTGCCGGTGAGCACGATTCCCGCCTCGAAGCGTTGCTCCAAAAAATAATCCCGCCCCGCCTTGGCGTTGCGGAACTCCCGAACCGGCGGCGCGCTTTTTCTGGCGGCCATGCGGCGTTACTCCTTGTCCGGCGAAAACAACTCGTAGGAGATTTTCCCCTCGGCGATTTCGCGCAGGGCGACGTCCTCGTGGTCGAGCGTCTCAATGGTCTGGATGAACGACTCCATGCCGCTTTTGAGTTGTTTGACGCGGCGGGAAACGACGTTGATGAGGATGTTCGGGTCGGTGATGACCTTGCTGGCGGCTTTCAGATATTCGTCACGCATGGAAGTGCAGGGAGTTCTTTCTATGAGTTTGCGGTGGTGTTTGCAGTGTTCTCTTGCTGGGCGGGGGAGCATGGCGGCGGGGACGTGTTTTGCAAGCGGGGATTTGCCGGCGGCGGCGCGCGAGCGTCCGTTTGACAAGGCGGCGCGCCGGCAGCACGCTGGCGGCGCATGAAGAAAAACCGTTGGGTGGTGAAACTGGGAACGGGGCTGCTGACCCGCAAAACGGGCGAGATTGACCGCAAACAGGTCGGGCTGCTCGTCGGACAGGTCGCCCGCCTCATGGCGGAGGGAATCGAAATCGTCCTCGTCTCCTCCGGCGCAATCGCCGCCGGCATGACCGCGATGGGGTTGGAGGAGCGCCCGCGCGCCACCACCGGTCTCCAAGCGTGCGCCACAATCGGGCAAATCGAACTCATGTCCGAATACCAGCGGCACCTGCGCAAACACGACCTGCTCGGCGCGCAACTGCTGCTCACGCACGCCAATCTCGACAGCCGTTCGTGCTGCCGAAACGCCGCCCAAACGCTCGAACACCTGCTCGCCCAGCGACGCTTCCTGCCAATCGTCAACGAGAACGACGCCATCGCCAGCGAGGAAATCAAGGTCGGCGACAACGACCGCCTCTCCGCCTACGCCGCAACACTCGTCGGAGCCGGAAAACTCATCATTCTGTCCTCCGTGGACGGATTGATGACCAGCACCGACGGCACCGGCGAACTCGTCCCGCTTGTGAAGGTCGTGGACGACAAAATCCGCGCCCTCGCCGCCGGCACCGCGAGCCAGCGCAATGTCGGCGGCATGGCGACCAAGGTGCTCGCGGCGGAAATCGCCGCAACCGTCGGCGCCGAGACCATCATCGCGAACGGGCGCGCGCCGGACATCCTGCCCGCCATCGCGTCGGGCGACTTTCGCGGAACGGTCTTCCGTCTGCGCGCCTGAAAAAGAGACGCCCTTGTCGTCCCCTACTTCCGTTTTCCGCCGCCGGTGACGAGGTAGGTCTTGGAGCGGATGAGTTTCTCGTAGGTTTCGAGTAGCGCGACGCCCTCGCGCGGCTTCACCTCGTCGTTGCGCGTGGCGCGGTCAATCTGGCGTTTGAGCATGCGGCACAAGTCGTCGGCGGAGTATTGAATCATGCCCAGAATCTTGTCCGTCGTGGACCCCTCGATGGTTTCCTCGATGTAGAAGCCGTCCGCCTCGTCGTCCTCCAAAAAGACGTGCACTTCGTTGACGCGCCCGAAGAGGTTGTGCAGGTCGCCCATGATGTCCTGATAGGCGCCGACGAGGAACGCGCCGAGGTAGTAGCGTTTGCCCGGAACGAGCGGGTGCAGGTCGAGCGTGTGGCGCACGTCCTCGACATCAATGAAGTCGGAGACCTTGCCGTCGCTGTCGCACGTGATGTCAACGAGCGTCGCCGGTTGCGTCGGTTTTTCGTCGAGCCGGTGCACGGGCGCGATTGGGAAGAGTTGGTCGAGCGCCCAGTGGTCGAGCAGCGATTGGAAGACGGAGAAGTTGCACACGTATTGCTCGGCGAGCAGGCGGTCGAGCGCGGCGATGTCGTCGGGCGCGGCGGCGGCGCTTGCGGGCAGTTTCGCGCGGATGTCGCGGCACGTCAGCCAGAAGAGCCGGTCAACCTCTGCGCGCTCCTCCAAGCCGAGGTAGCCGAGGTTGAAGAGCGAGTGCGCCTCGTCGCGTTTTTGCCGCGCGTCGTGCAGGCGTTCCAGCGCGTCGAGCCGCGACGGGTTGCGGTAAATGTCCTCCATCTCGCGCACGATGACCGGATGGCGTCCGCGCAGCGGTTCTGACGCGAGGTCGCCGCGCACGATGCGGTCAACCGCCTCGAAAATCAAAATGCTGTGCGGGGCGACGAGCGCGCGGCCGCTCTCCGAGGTGATGTCGGGCACGGCGACATTGCACCGGTGGCACACGCTCTTGACGTTCGCGACGACGTCGCGCGCATAGACCTCCATGTTGTAGTTCATCGAACTCTCGAAGTTCGAGCGGCTTCCGTCGTAGTCCACGCCCAGCCCGCCGCCGACGTCGAGCATTCCCATCGGGAACCCCATTCGGACGAGTTCGCAGTAGTAGCGCGCCGCCTCGGCGACCGCCTTTTTGATGGTCGCGATGTTCGGCACCTGCGAGCCGATGTGGAAATGCACCAAGCGCAGCGCGTCGCCCATCCGTGCGCGTTTGAGTTTGCGCGCGGCGGCGACAATCTCCGTGGCGGCGAGTCCGAACTTCGCGTTCTCGCCGGTGCTGTCCGCCCACTTGCCCTCACCGGCGGTGGTCAGTTTGAGCCGCAGCCCGATGTGCGGCGCGACGCCCGTCTCGCGCGCGAGCCGGATGATGGCGTCGAGTTCGGACAGTTGCTCGATGACGATGATTGTCTGCTTGCCGAGACGCCGCCCCATGAGCGCGAGCCGGATGTATTCGTCGTCCTTGTAGCCGTTGCAAACGAGCAGCGCGTTCTTGTTTTCGAGCAACGCGAGCGCGACGAGCAGTTCCGGTTTGCTGCCCGCCTCCAGCCCGAAGTCGTATTGCTCGCCCGCGTCGAGAATCTCCTCCACGACCTCGCGCAATTGGTTGACCTTGATTGGGAACACCCCGCGGTAACGCCCCGCGTATTCCTCGTCGCGAATCGCCGCGCGGAACGCCTCGTTGAGTTGGATGACCCGCCGGCGCAGCATGTCCTGCACACGGATGGTCAGCGGCGGCCGGATGCCCATGCTCTCCGCCTCGCGGATGATGTCGAGAATGCGGATTGCCCGCTGGTCGCCCAACGGGTGGACGCGCAACAGACCGCCGTCGTCCACCGAGAAATGCGACCCGCCCCAGCGGCGGAACCCGTAATACTCCTCCGCCTCGCGCGGCGTCCACGGCTCCGCGGGAACGGCTTTGGCACCGGCGCCGGCGGCGCTTCCGCCACCGGCGCGCGACGAACGCGGCGGACGCGGGGTTCCGTTCTTGGTGACGGTGGTTTTGGTGACGGCGGCTTTGGCTGCGGACATCGTGCGCCGGATTACGCGGGGCAGGGCGGGGGTTGGGAAGCGGAATTTTGGTTTGAGGCGGCAGTTGCTGCCGGCGCGCGCACGTTTCTCCGCCGCGCAAGAAGGATGCGAAGGCGCGTCCGCTCCGGTTTTGCGACGATGTATCCCGTGCAACCGGCGGCGCCGCAACGGCAGGGATGCTCGAAAAAACCGGCGGGCGAAAAACCGTAGTCGAACGTCAATTCCTCGCCGGCGGCGATGTCGCGCCGCGCCACTAACCAGAGATGTCCGCGCCTCAAAACAACCTCGCAATTCTCATCGCAGGAATGATTTGTGAAGCGCAGGAGATTTTCCGGAACGTCGCCGTCGAGGTCGAACCGCCGGTTGAGCGAGAAAATAAAGATTTTCCTTTCGCTCGCGGCATCGTCGCCGGCGGCACTGCCGGTGGTGCTGTCGGTGGCACTGCCGGCGGCGTTGCTGTAAACGCGCGCTTCGGCGCGCCGCAGCGATTCCTTCTTTGTGATTCGCTCGCCTTTGTATTCGCCAATTCGTTCACCGGCGGCGATGTCTCTGACCGCGAAAACACCGGTGCCGTGAATGGCGGATTTGTGAATCTCAAACGGCGGCGGTTTGGAATGCGCGCGGGAGCGTTTCGGTTCTGTTTTATTTGTGGAGCGCATTTTATTTTGACTGCACCAGCACTAATGCCGCCGGTCCGGTGAGGCCGCTGTCCATCAGGGGCGTGGCGGGGGTGAGGCGTTTGATGTTTGTGCGCGAGACGCGCTGCGCCGGCGGCAGGGAGGCGTCGCCGATGACGCGGTTCGCCCAGCGGTTAACCACTTCAATTTCAAGCGTGTTCGCGCCGGCGCGGACGGCACCGGTGATGTCTTTGCGGAACGGGCGCGCCCAAATGGTGCCGAGCGCGGTTCCGTTCAGTTTAACGTCGGCAATCTCGCTGACGTTTGCGAATTGCAAATAGAGTTTTGCGGAGTTTGCGGTCGGTTTGCTTTTCGTTTTCCGAATTTCATCGAGCACCGCCGGCGGCAGGTTGAAAGTTGTTTTGTAGGTCGCCGGGCCGCTGTAAAAACGAATGCGCGGGTCGTCGTGCTTTTGCCACGGGACGAGTTCTTTGAATGTCACCGGTGCCGGCGGTCCGCCCCATTTTCCCTCGAACGAAACCGACCACGGGGCGGTCAGTGGAATTTTCTCTTCGGTTGTTTCCGCAAACGGTTTTTCGGCACCGGCGGAAGTAGGTTCGCGGAACACGACAAATGCGCTTCCGTAGCCGCACAAGTCGAGCGTGAGCGCGGTGCGGCCGTCACCGGTGGCGGTCGTCGCGAGCGGCGAAATCTCGCCGGTGACGGCGTCCCACAATTCCGCGCGGAAACCGTTCACGCGGAACGCGCAGCGCATTGTGTCCGGAACGGGCGAAAGATTGGCGACAAAGTAGATGTGTGCGGCGACGCCGCTTTCCGCCGCCGCCGGTGTTGTGAAAACCTCTTTCGGCGAGAACGCCGCGAAGGGACGCAGGTCTGTTTGCGCGAGTTGGTTCTTGAAAACGACGCGGTGAATGCGGTCAACACGCGGATTTTTATTGCTGCCGGCGAGGCGTTCAAAGTCGGGTTTAAGTCCATCGTTGCGAAGGACTTCCAGCGCGGTCTTGCCGGCGATAACGCGCCCTTTTCCGACTTTCCGAACGCCGCCGGCAGCACCACCGGTGGCGCGGGTTTCGTCCGTTGTTTCGCCCCACAAACGCGCTGCGATTCTTTGCACTTCCGCGTCCGTTTCGGCGGTGTTGTTTGCGAGTCCGGTAATGTGCTCCGGTTTGGGGCCGATGATTGTCAATCCGTCTTCCACTACCCACTTTTCCACCTTGCGCAGCACCGGCAGCGAAATGCTGTTGCGGCGCGGTAGGACGAGCGCGCGGTAGCGCATTCCGTCGGGCAGGCAGATGCCGCCGTCGCGCACGCTGATGCGCGTCAGCAACGCCTCCGCCGGCGCGGTGTCGAAATCAAAATCGGGCAGTGCGCCGGCGGTGTTCGCCTGCTTGTTTTGCGTGAAGTTCGGCGCGTTCTCGCCGTAGAATTCAAGCACGTCGGCGGCGAACAATCCCTGCTGCAAAAGAAACTGCGCGCGCGAGATGTAGGAGAGGAAGTCGCGCGACTTGTGAAACACGAAACACTTCGTTCCAAAATAACTGCCGGCGAAGAATTCCTGTCCGGGAAAACCGGTGTCGAGCGGCGAGCAGGAAACGCCGTGCCAGACGACGCTGTTCAGCCCTTCGCAAAACGCTTGGTCGAGCGAGGGTTTCAAGTTGTCGGAAAACGACTCCTGCCAATACATCCCGATGTTTGTGAAACTCTCGGCGGCAACGAATTTCTTGCCGAAAACGTGCGCCGCCGACGCCGGTTGTTTGAGAAAGAAACGGGCGGCGTCGGTGATGCGGTGGCGCGGTGATTTGCTCCAAAATTCGGACATCGGCACATCGCACAACCCCATCAGTTGCAAGGAGTCAAACGGGCCGCAATGGGGACCGCCCGCCTCGGCTTTGACGCCGATGTTGTGCGGCGCGGCGAGTGTTTGCATCAGCGCGTAATGATTGTCGCGAATCAGGTCGGCGATGGTTCTGCGAAAGTCGTTAAGGAACCGGTTTGAAGTGTTTCGGTCGTCCAAAATCTTGCCCGTTAAAATTGGCAGGAACGGTGTTATTTCATAACCGCGCCGGCGGCGGAATTCCTCGGCGAAATTGGGTGTCCAATTCATCCCGCCGCACTCCCAACTGTCGGTGTGCAAATAACGCAGCGTTTTCCCAGTGAGCGCGCCGGCGTCGTCAATGAGCGGCTGCACCGCTCGCGCCCAAAAGAAACGGAACGCGTCCGCGCTCAAATAGTCAATGACAGCGCCGCCCCACGTGCTGCTTGAAGTGGAAACGTGCGCACCGCTCATTGTGTATCCGATGCGCAGAACCGTCCACGTTCCCTCCGGCACGTCCCAGTAAAGTTTGCCGCCGGCGGTTTGGAAAAACTGCGAGATGTCGCGCACGTCCGCGAGCGCTGCGTGCTCCTCGCCGGGCGTCACCGGCTCGTCGTTGACAAAGCGCAGACAGTTCGGCGAGTCGCCGCCTTCGCGCGAGGCGATTTTGGTTTCAAAGTCGCGCAGTTTCGCGCCGCGTTTTTTGACAGCGACCGGTTTCGCGCCACCGGTGCCGCCGGCACCGGCAGCGGCGAACGTGGCGGAGGTTTTGACAGGTTTGCGATTGTGCAAAAGCGCGATTTCGGCGATTTGCACATTGCGCGGCGTTTGCGGATAAGTCGGGTCGTAAGCGGAGTTGATTTTGATTGTGAATTGGCGTGCGGTTGTCGCGGGAAATTTTATTTCCGTCGCGCGGTCAGGATTGCAAATAAAACGTGCGAGCGGCTGCGATTTCGCGTCGCCGGCGCCGGCGAAAAGTTCACACGCTTTCGGACCGTATCCCCTTCGCGGCAAAAGATATAGCGCGTCACCGGTGACGGGTGCGGAGAACGTCAGCGTGAATGTCTGCGGACGCTGCGGCGTCACCGGTTTTTTCGGATTGCTGTCGGCGCAAACCCAAAATGTGGACTCGTCGCCGTCGGCTGCGAACGCGACCGGATAATCCGGTTGCGAAGAGGAGGCGGAGAGCGTGAGCACCGGTGCGATTGCGGCACCGGCAGACGCGCCGCCGGCGGTGTTCTTTGCGGGCGCGTTTGTTTTGTTTGGGAAGGCGACGACGGCGATGTCGCGGTAGAAATTGTGGCGCGCCGGCGGTGTCCTCAATGCGATTTCGACGCGCCGCGGACCGGTGAGTTGCGTCTCGGAAAAGGTGACAAGTTTTGCGGCGTGTTCGGGGGTGACAAACGGACCGCCGACGTTCCAACCGCTCATAATGTTGAGCGAGAGCGCGAGACCGAGGCGGTCGGCTTCGTGCAACGCGTGTTTGTAGAGTTCGCGCCATTCGGGAGAACCGTAGCGCGGACCGGCGGGGACGGGCGCGTTGCCGTCGCCGCCGGCACCGAGGTCGTAGATAATCGCGCCGCCGAAGCCCTGCTTTTTCATTCCTTCGAGGTCGCGCGTGATTGCCTCCTTGGTGACGTTTCCGTTGAGCCAACGCCAGTAGCACGAGATTTTCGCGCTGTCCGGTGGTGCCGCGAACCCCGCGCGAAGCGGGTCGGCGACAGCGGCGTTATTGGCGGCAAAAACATCGGGTGCGAAACCTGCGGCAACGGCACCGGCGAGGAGGGCAAGCGCGGAGACAAAAATCTTTTTCATGCGGCGTGGCGAAACAACACCGGCGCGGCGTTGGTTCCGCCACCGGCGGCGTTGCGCGCGCTCAATGGACGCCCGCCGGCGGCAGTGGTTTGCCGTCGTCGCCGAACGGGTGGACGCTCGAAACCGTGCGGAACTGTTTGTGGTCGTCGAACTGCCAGACGACTTTCTTGTCGCGCGTGATTTCGAGCATGTGCGGCGCTTTGCCGTGGTGCCCGTGCCCGACCCAGTTGCACAGCAGGACGTTGCCGTTGGGCAGCAGGAAGAAGCCGGCGGCGAAGCGCAGGGGGCGTCCGGGCAGGTCGTCGTTCGTGATTTTCCACACGACGTTGCCGGCGCGGTCGAACTCGTAAAAGGCGGGGTTCTTGAACTTTTTGCCGGACGGCTTGCCGTCGGCGCCGGCGGCGCGGATGTCGAAGTCGGCGGCGCTGACGAACGTGTGTCCGTTCGCGGCGCGGACGACCGTGTGCGCGCCGCCGGGGACTTTCGCCGACCAGACGAGTTTGCCGGCGCGGTCGTATTCCTCGACGGCGCCGGCGCCGAAGCGCGAGATGAGGAAGTTGCCGTTGTCGAGGGCGCGCGCGCAACGCATGAACCCGTGGCCGCCGGGCAGCGGGCGTTCGGGGGTGGTCTGCTTGGCGAGGAGGCGGACTTCGTGGCGCACCGTCCTGCCGTCGGGGGCGACGATGAGCAGCCGTCCCGACGAGCATTCGCCGACGAACGTGTCGCCGTTGGCGAGCCGCTGGACGGCGAACACCTCCGAGCGCGCCTTCGGGTTGCGCGGCGTGGGCGTCACCGGTGCCGTGTAGTCGAAGACGACGGCGTTGTCGGCGGGGCGGATTTCGCGCGCGCCGTCGCCCTTGGTGGTGAGGATGTTTCCGTTTGGCAGGAGGGTGAGGTCGTTCGGGTCGCGCAGACGGCAGGACCACGTGATTTTGCCGGAGGCGTCCACGAGCATCGCCCTGCCGGAATAGTCCACGGCGGCGAAGGGGCGGTTCGCCATGTAAGCGGCGGGCGCGGGGGCGTCGCCGGCGGCGGCGGAAACGGCGTTGCCGGCGGCGGTTGCGAATGCGGCGGCAAGGGCGGCGGCACCGGCGAGTTTGAGGAAGCGGAGGCGGGAAAGGCGCATGGGAAAACGGGGAGCGGGCGGGGAAGTGCGTCCGAAAGGGACAGGCGTCGCCGGCGGGCGTTCCGCTTTTTGCCGGTGGCGGCGGCGGCGCGGTTTCGACAAGGTGGCGGCATGCAAATCGTTTCCAATTCGGCGTCACCGGCGGCGCCGGCACTGCGCATCAACAACGCCACGATTGTCAACGACGGGCGCGAGTTCGTGGGCGACGTGCTCGTCGCCGGCGGGCGAATCGCGGCGGTCGCAGAAGCGGGCGGACTGCCGGCGGACGCGCCGCGAGCAGAGCGCGAGATTGACGCCTCCGGTCTGCTGCTGTTGCCCGGGCTGATTGACGACCAAGTGCACTTCCGCGAGCCGGGGTTGACGCACAAGGCGGACATCGCCAGCGAGGCGCGCGCGGCGGTCGCAGGGGGCGTCACGTCGTTCATGGAAATGCCCAACACGAAGCCGCCGGCGACGGACGCCGCCGCGTTGGAGCGCAAGTTCGCCCGCGCCGCCGAGGTGTCGCCGGCGAACTACTCGTTCTATCTCGGTGCGACGAACGACAACATCGCCGAGGTTGAGCGCGCCGACCCGCGCCGCATCTGCGGCATCAAGGTCTTCATGGGTTCGTCCACCGGCAACATGCTCGTGGACGAGCCGGCGGCACTCGAAAAGATTTTCGCCCGCGCACCGATGCTCGTCGCCGCGCACTGCGAGGACACGCCGCTTATCGAGACCGCCCTGCGCGAAGCGCGCGAACGTTTCGGCGACGCCGTTCCGCCCGCCGAACACGCCCGCATCCGCTCCGCCGCCGCCTGCCTGAAATCGTCCACCCTCGCCGTCTCCCTCGCCCGCAAACACAACGCCCGCCTCCACGTCCTCCACATCTCAACAGCGGCGGAATGCGACCTGTTTGCGCCGTATCCCGAAACGCAAGAAACGGCTCCGTCGCGTTTCCAAGTTAGTGACAAGGGCGTGGACGAAGCCGTTAATCAGAAACTGCTTCGCCGAAAGTTGGACGCGCTGGGACATCAGCACCTCCCGCACGAAGCAGGTGAACTTTCGTCTATAAAGGGAGATGCACTCGCCAAGTCCTGCCAGCGCACAACGCCCGGAAGTTCGTCCGAAAGGATTGCCGCACTCATCGCCAAAGTCAACCCCGCAACTTTCTACGAGCGCGACAAGCGCATTACCGCCGAGGCGTGTGTGCATCACCTGTGGTTTTGCGACGCGGACTACGCACGGCTCGGCAACCAAATCAAGTGCAACCCAGCCATCAAGACCGCCGGCGACCGCGACGCCGTCCGCGCCGCCGTGCGCGACGGGCGCATTGATGTCATCGCCACCGACCACGCGCCGCACACGCGGGCGGAGAAAGCGGCGGCGTCGTATTTCGACGCGCCGTCGGGGCTGCCGCTCGTGCAGCACTCGCTCCAAATGCTGCTCGACCTGTGGCGCGACGGCGTCTTCGACCTCGCGACGATTGTGCGCAAGACCAGCCACGCCGTCGCCGACCTCTTTGCGATTCGCGAGCGCGGCTACATTCGCGAGGGCTATCACGCCGACCTCGTGCTCGTTGACCCGCGCGCGCCGCAGACGGTCGCCGCCGGCAGCAACGTTTTCTACAAATGCGGCTGGTCGCCGCTCGAAGGGCACACGTTCGGCGCAAGCGTCGTGGCGACGCTCGTCAACGGCACCGTCGTCTTCGAGCGCGGCGTCTTCAACGCCGCCGCCCCGCGCGGCATGCGGCTGGAGTTTGCACGGTGAGCGCACTGCCGGCACCACCGGTGGTGCCACCGGTGCCGTCGCCGGCGGCAGTGCGCCTCCCGTTTCCGCCTTCGCCCTTGCTCCGGCTCGCCCGCGCTTCTTCCTTTGCGGCATGCGTTCGCCAGCCCTCTTCCGCGCCCTGTTTCTCTCCGCCGCTTTAACCGCCGCCGCCGGCACTGCCGCCGCCGTTGCCGCCGGTTCCGCCGGCGGTTCTCCTTCCACCGGCACCGCTTCCGCCCCGACCGCCGCGAGCGCGGGACTGACCCTCGCCGGCAGCGATTTGCTTCGGGGCGAGGTCGAGAAAACGTTCACCGCCGGCGGGTGTGTCGCGTCGCGTTTCGACGGCAGTTTGCCCGGGCTGAAGTATCTGCGCGACGGGCGGGCGGACGCCGCGTTGCTGTTTTTGCAGGACAAGGGGTCGGTGCCAGAAATCCGCTCCGGCGCGTGGCTGGCGGTGCCGGTGGCGTTCCAGTCCGTCGTGGTCGCCGTCAACGCGCTGGTGCCGGTGGAGCAAATCAACCTGCCAACGCTCGCGGGCATTTACAGCCACCAGCAGCCGGTGAACGTGAAGAACTGGCGCGACGTGGCGCCGGTGCTCAAGACCGACCTGCAAATCATTCCCGTGGCGCAGCGCACGGGGCATGACCTCGTGGCACCGCTGTTCCGCGCGCGCGCGCTCGGCGGCAAGGAGTATCGCGACACGGTGAGTTTCTACGCCGACGCGGGGCGGGCGGCGGAGCAGGTGCGCGTGAACTCGAACGTCGTCGCGCTACTGGCGCGTCCGCCGGCGAAGGGCGCGAACCTGCGTGTGCTCGCGGTCGTCTCGCCGCGCACCGGCAGTGCTTACCTGCCGACGGCCGACAACCTGTTCAACGGCGACTACCCGCTCTCCATCACGCTCTATGCCGTCGTGCCCGTGAAGAATCTGGCGAGGGCGCGCCCGTTGCTGTCGCTGTTTGAAAGCGACGCGCTGGCGGAGAAACTCGACGCCGCCGGCTTCGTGAACGTCGAGAAGACGCTGAAAAAAAATCTCCTGAAGGTGCTTGACAGATAAGGGCGCGCCGGTAGCGTTGCGCACAGTTCCTTTCAGCGCGGGCGTAGCTCAATTGGCTAGAGTACCACCTTGCCAAGGTGGATGTTGACGGTTCGAATCCGTTCGCCCGCACCACTTTCAAAAAACGACCTTCGGCAACGCGCCGGAGGTCGTTTGCTTTTGGCGGAACGGGGCGGCGCGGCAAGGGGCGCGGCGCGGGGGCAAGAACGCACCGCCGGTGGAGTTCCGGTGGAGTTCAGCGCGTGCCGCGCGTGCCGCGCGCGGGCGGTTTGCGGACGGGCTGGCTGTCGGTGCCGGCGCGGGCGCCGCCGAGTTCGGGCATCATGTTGATGGCACCGTCGGACGCCTTCACGCAACGCCGCCAGATGCTCTGCGGGTAGTGCTGGATGGAGAAAAGGTAGATGCGCGGACCGGACTCGGTGTCGGCGCAGCGCGCGAGCCATTCGCGTTCCCACGCCCGCTCGCTCTCGGCGCGGAAATCGTAGAACGCCGAGCCGTTCGCGCGCTCGTTGTAAATCCACGTGCGCAGGTGCCCCGCGCCCGCCCACGCGCCCCACGAGGGATACCAGATGACCGGATACGGCGCGCCCTCCTTCTCTTCGAGCGGGCGGCGCGGCAACTCGGTGGTGCTCGGCGCGCCGATGCCCGACCGCGTCTCGACGACCTTGTAGGACATGCGGCTGCCGGAGTCGCCATACCAGCGGTTGAAAACGGTCGGATTCGGATAGCGCGTCTGCCCCACGCCGTCCTCGAAGTCCGCGAACACAATCAGCGCGTCGTATTTCTCGAAGAGCATGATGTCGAGCCACGCGCCGACCTGTCCGAGGTGAAACTGCGGCCAGTGCCGGTCGTAAATCTCCTGCCCCTGCGCCGAGAGCGCGGCGCGGACGCGCAGCCGCCACGGTTCGTTGTAGAAATACTGATAGACCATGAACTTGTCCGCGAACTTCGCCTTCGCGTAGTCGTGCCAGTTCTTCTGCGAAAAGGCGCGCCCCATCGCGACCTTGCCGCCGGTGACGGTGATGCCCACGCCGAAACACTCGAAGATGTCCGCGTCGGGAAAGTGCTTCGTCACCTCCTCGCGGACGCGCTTCAGGTGCGGCTCCATGCTGCCGGAGGCGTCCACATAGACGGCGATTTTCTTGGCGGACACCTTGCGCCCGAAGACGAACTTGCTCACGAAGTTGCGCTTGTTGCCGATGCCCAGCCCGATGCCGCCGCCGGAGCCGCCGCCGAGTCCGCCACCGGAACCTTTCGAGAGCGCGCCCGCCGCGCCCTCGCCGAGCAACCCCTGACTGAGCGAGGGCATGCTCGGCAACGAGAGCGAGGACGCCGAACCGGTGACGGTGACGCGCTCGCGCGAGCGCGGCGTGTTCATCGAGGGCGCGCGGACGCGCCTCGGCTCCATGCTCACGCGCTCGCCGCGCATGCCGCCGCCGGAACCGGTCGGAAACGTTTCGGGGGGCTTCTCGACGATGAGGTGGCGCGCCGTGATGTAGAAAAGCGCGATGAGGATGAGCGCGCCGTGGATGGCGATGCTGACGGTGAACCCCTCCGCGCCAAAACGGCGGACGGCGCGCTTCACGCGCTCCATCGGCGTGAGCACCACCGGCAGCGTCACGGGCGAGACCGCCACCGGTGCCGGCGCGGGCGGCGGCGGCGGCGGAGATGCGGACGGCGGCGGCGGTGGAATGTCCGCTTCCACCGGAACCGGCGGCGGCGGTGCTTCGATTGGCGGGGGCGGTTCCGGGACGGCGGGAATGTCCGGCGCCGGCGGCAACGCGGCGGACGCGACCGGTTGCGGCGCGGGAGGCGGCACCGGTGGCGTTGCAACCGAACGCTCCGCCGGCGGCACCGGCGGCACCGGTGGCGGAGCCGGCGGCAATGGCGCATTCGGCACCGCCGGTGCTGGTGTTGCCGGCGGCGTCTTGCGGTTCCCCAACAGGTCGAGTTGCAGGTCAACCAACTGCTGCGCGATTCGCGTGAGTTCCGTCCGCGCCTCCTCGGTGTCCGTGCCGCGCAGGGCGGCGATGCGGGCGTTTATCTCGCCGATTTTGCGAACGGTGCTGATGGTGGCGTTTTCGTCGTTCATGCGGGGCGAAGCGTTGGGCGGGAGATGGCGCGGAAAGGGCGGGGAAGGGGGCGGGCGGGACGGCGCGGAAAACGGGGCGGAAGCGGGCGCGTGGAATGACAGCCACCGGCAGCGAAGGTTGCTTGTTTTCCGCCAAGCACGCCCGTCGCTCCGCCGCCCCAATTTCCCGCCGGCAATGCGAAACTTGCCCGTGCACGGGGAATGCGGCAGGGTGTCGGGGTCGGTCGCCGACACCACTTTCAGCCATTGTTTCCCATGCAAACATCCGCCGTTTTCCCGCCGAAAACCACCCGCAAAAGTCCGACGCAAACGTTATTCGGCAAAGTCCTCGCCGCCGCGCTGCTGACGCTCCTCTCCGCCCTAGCGAACACCACCGGCGGCGCGCCGCAATGCTTCGCGCAGGACGCCGCCCCCGCCACCGGCGCCGGAGCCGGCGCTCGCGCCGTCGAAATCCCCGTTGCGCCGCAGCCCGCCACCGGTGGTGCCGGCGCCCGCGCCGTGCCCGTCGAAATCCCGCCAGTTGCCGCCCCCGAAGCCCCCGCCGGCGGCGGCACCGCCGCAACAGTCCGCCCCGCGCCGGTGGCGCCCGCCCCGGCACCGGCGGCACCGGCGGCACCGGCGGCGGTCGCGCCAGTGCCCGACGAAATCGTCCTCACCGGCAACGAGGACATCCACTCGCTGTGGGTGATTGTCGCCGACGCCACCGAGAAACGCCTCCCCAAAACCGCCCTCGCCGCGCTCGGCAAAATCATCACCACCGCCGGTGCCGCCGGCGACAACGACGCGCTCTTGCGCGCGAGCGTCCTCGAAGCCGACGCACTCGGCGCCGCCGGCGCGCAAAATCCCCGCGCCACCCAAATCCGCGCCCTGCGCTCGCGCCTCGAAACGGCACCGCCGGCGGTGCGTCCGCTGCTCGCCGCCGCCCTCGCGCGCGTCTGGCAGGCATACTACAACGAGAACCGCAGCACGCTGCTGCGCCGCTCGGCGACCGTCTCCGAGGACACCGACTTCCTCACGTGGGACGCCTCGCGCGTCCGCGCCGAAATCGCCGCCCTGCTCGCGCTCGCCCTCTCCGACGCCCCCGCGCTCAAGGCCGTGCCCGTCACCGCGTTCCCTCGCTCGCTCACCACCGGTGCCGCCGAGCGTCCCGACACCTACCGCCCGACGCTCTTCGACTTCGTCGCCGCCGACGCCATCGAGTTCCACTCGCTCGGCGAGCAGGGCGGCGCGCAGTCCGAGGAGCACTTTGAACTGAACGCAGATTCGCCGCTGCTGGGCGGCGTCGAGGAGTTCCTGAAATGGACGCCGCGCGCGCCGGCGGCGTCGCCCGACGCGACCGTCATCGCGCTCTACCAGCGGCTGCTGCGCTTCCACATCGGCGAGACCAAGAACTACCTCGCCGCCGCCGACGCCGACCGGCGCCGCATCCTCTGGGCGCGGGACGCGCTGGGCAACGCCGCCGAGGCGCGCGAGCGCGTCGAAAAAGCCCTCCGCGCGCACATCGAGCGATGGCGCGCCTACGAGCCGAGCGCCGACGCCGCCGCCGACCTCGCCCGCCTGCTCCTCGCGCGTCCGAACGACGCCGCCGGCGCGCTCGAAGCGTTCAAGTCCGCCTCGCTCGGAACCGCGCTGCACCCGCAGTCGCCCGGCGCGGACGCCTGCCGTGAGGTCATCGCCACCTTGCAGCGGCGCGCGCTCGTCTCGCTCGCCGGCGAGTTCGTCTCGCCGCGCTCCGTCACTGTCCGCGCGCAAAACCTCGACACCGTTTTCCTGCGCGTCGTCCGCGCCGACTGGTCCGCCTACCTCGCCGCCACGCACAACCGGCCGCACGAACTCAACACCGCCGAACTCGACGAACTGCTCCGCCGCGAGCCGGCGAAGGCGTGGGCGGCGAACCTGCCCCGCGCGCCCTACATCGAGGCGCCGCACCGCGTCGCCGTCCCCGACGGCCTCGCGCCGGGCTTCTACTTCGTCATCGCCTCCTCGACGGAGAAATTCTCCACGCGCGCGTCCGACATCGCCGTCATGCCCTTCTGGGTGAGCGACCTCGCGCTCGTCTTCGCGAACCGGCACGGTGCGCGGCGCGGTCTGCTCGGCGGCGAGACCGAAACCGCCGCCGGTGGCGGCTTCGTCACCCGCGCCGGCAGCGGCGAGCCGGTCGCCGGCGCGAAGGTCGCCGTGTGGCGGCGCGAGCGCGACTCCGTCGAGCGCGTCAAGGTCGCCGAGACCGTCACCGGTGCTGACGGCGCGTTCGCGCTCAAGCGCGGCATCGGCTGGGGAACGGACGTCCTGCACGTCACCGCGCCCGACGGGCAGCAACTCTCCTCCGACCGCGCGCACCCCGGACACGTTGCCGGCGCGCCGCCGCCCGACCGCACGCGCTACCACGCGCACTTCCTGACCGACCGCGCCATCTACCGCCCCGGGCAGACCATCCACTTCAAGGTCGTCGTCTTCACCGCAAACCGCGACACCTCCGAATACCGCCCCGCTGCCGGACGCCGCCTCACCGTCGGCCTGCTCGACCCTAACGGCAAGGACGCCGCGACGCTCTCGCTCACCACGAACGGCTTCGGCGCGGCGCACGGCACGTTCACCGTCCCCGCCGGCCGCCTCACCGGCTACTACCAACTGCACTCGCTCGGCGCCGAGAACGGCCGCGCCGGCCTGCGCGTCGAGGAATACAAGCGTCCGAAGTTCGAGGTCGCGCTCAACGCGCCCGTCGCCGCGCCCAAACTCGGCGGCAGCGTCACCCTCGCCGGCAGCGCGCGCCAATACACCGGCGCCGCCGTTGACACCGCGCGCGTCCGCTGGACGGTGCGCCGTCTCACGCGCTGGCCGGACTGGTGTTGGTGGCGCCCCGCCGGCGCCGGCGCCGGCACCGCCCGCCAAATCGCGCGCGGCGAGACCCGCACCGCCGCCGACGGCTCGTTCCTCGTCACGTTCAACGCCGCGCCCGACAAAACCGCCGACCCCAAGACCGAGCCGCGCTTCCACTACGAGGTCAGCGCCGAGGTGACGGACGCCGCCGGCGAGACCCGCGCCGTCTCGCGCACGGTCGTCGCCGGCTACGCGGCCGTCGCCGCCGAAGTCACCGCCGGTGGCTGGCAGTCGCCCGCGGCACCGGTGGCGTTCACCGTCCGCACGTTCTCGCTCGACGGCGAGCCGCGCCCGCTCGCCGGAAACCTCGTCATCTACTCGCTCAAACAACCGGAGCGCGCCCTGCGAAAACCCCTCGGCAGCGAGGACGCCTACGACTACGGCGGCGGCGACGCCGACCCCGACGCGCCCACCGGCGGCGAGCCGCGCCACTGGGCGGAACTCGACGGCGTCGCCTCGCAACGCTTCACCACGAACGAAAAGGGCGTCGCCACGCTCGCGCTCAAACTCGACGCCGGCGTCTATCGCGCCGTCGTCACCGCGCGTGACGCCGCCGGTGCCCCCGTCACCGCCCGCGCCGAGGTGACCGTCGCCGACCCCGCCGCCGCGCAGTCCGTCTCGCGCGAGCCGTTCGCGCTCGAAGTCCGGCGCGACACGCTGCGTCCGGGCGACACCTTCGCCGCCGTCTGGCGCAGCGGGCACGAGACCGCCCGCGCCCGCGTCGAAATCGTCCATCGCGGCAAAACGCTCGCCGCGTTCTGGACCGAGCCGGGGCGCACGCAGCAACTCGTCACGCTGCCGGTGACGGACGCGCTTCGCGGCGGCTTCTCCGTGCGCGTCTGGCAGGTCGCCGAGAACCGTTTCTACGAAAGCGCGCGCGCCATCCGCGTCCCGTGGGACGACAAGCGGCTCGACATCGCGTGGGAGCGCTTCAACTCGAAACTCACCCCGGGCGGACGCGAGACGTGGACGCTGCGCGTGAGGAACCCCGACGGCTCGCCCGCCGCCGCCGAAATCGCCGCCGCGCTCTACGACGCCTCGCTCGACGCCTTCGCCGGCGCCAACACGTGGCGCGCCATCGGCGACACCGGCATCTTCTACGACGAATCGCGCCTGTGGTTCGGCCGGCTCGCCTTCGCCAACGGCATCCAGTCCGGTCGCCGGCTCTACGACAAGCACCCCAACGCCACCGCCGACTCGTTCTCCAAGCAGACCTACCCCGCATGCTACCGGCACTGGGCGGCGGAAATCGCGGGGACGTGGGAGTCGTGGCGCCCCAAGTGGGAAATGCGGGACCGGAGGGTAAACATGGTCTCCGCTTTCGACTCGCGGAGCGTATCGGCGCCACGCGCCGCCGCTCCTGCGTTCGCCCGCGTCAAAGAAAGCGCGGTCGCCGCCGCCGGTGCCGCCGACGCCCAAATCGCAACCTCCCAACTCCAATCCTCGCCCGACGCCACCGGTGGTGCCGGTGCCGCCGCCGCCGGTGCCGTCGTCGCGCTCGACCAAATCTCGGCGCGCCAGAACCTGCGCGAGACCGCGTTCTTCTTCCCCGCGCTCATCGCCGAGCCGGACGGCGGCGCGCGCCTCGAATTCACCGCGCCGGAAGCGCTCACCCGCTGGCGGTTCCTCGCGTTCGCCCACGACCGGCAACTGCGCTCCGGCGCGTTCGCCGACGCCTCAATCGTCACCGCCAAGGACTTCATGGTGCAACCCGACGCGCCCCGGTTCATCCGCGAGGGCGACACGCTCGAAATCGCCGTCCGCCTCACCAACAAGGGCGACGCCCCGCTCGCCGGCCGCGTCCGGCTCAACTTCGCCGACGCCGCCACGCTCGACCCCGCTGACGCCGCCCTCGGCAACACCGCGCCGGAGCGCGAGTTCACGCTGCCGGCGCGCTCCTCCCGCGCCCTGTCGTGGCGCGTGCGCGTGCCCGACGGACGCGGCTGGCTCACCTACAAGGCCGTCGGCGCCGCCGGCCTGCTCAGCGACGGCGAGGAGGGCTTCCTGCCCGTCCTTCCGCGCCGGCAACTCGTCACCGACACGCTCACGTTCGCCGTCCCCTCGGCGGCGGCGGAAACCGGAACCGCCGGCAGCGCCGCCGTCCTCCGCCCCGTCACACGCGACTTCGCCCCGCTGCTCGAATCCGCCGACCCCGCGCGCCAAATCCGCCACGAAGCGCTCACCGTCAGCGTCGTCTCGAACCCCGCATGGTATGCGGTCATGGCGCTGCCGGTGCTGATGGAGCCCGGACGGCGCGAGTGGTCGGACGAACTCTTCCACCGGCTCTACGCCAACTCGCTCGCCGCGCGCATCGCCGGCGCCGACCCGCGCATCGAGCGCGTCTTCGCGCAGTGGCGAAACACGCCCGCGCTCGACTCGCCCCTCGCCAAAAACACCGACCTCAAAAGCGTCCTCCTCGAAGAGACCCCGTGGGTGCGCGACGCCGAGGGCGAAAGCGCGTCGCGCCGGCGCGTCGGCATCCTCTTCGACAAGAGCCGCATCGCCGCCGAAGTCGCCGCCGCGCTCAACGACCTCATGCAGCGGCAGCGTCCCGACGGGTTCTGGCCGTGGTGCCCGGGCGGCGACCTCTCCGAGCACACCACGCGCCGCATCGTCGCCGGCTTCGGCAAACTCCGCGCCGCCGCCGGTGAGCGGAACGCGGCGATTCCCCGCTTCCTCCAACGCGCCATCGCCGCGCTCGACGCCGCGCTCGTCCGCAGCCACTTGACCGCGCTCGCCGCCGCCAAACAGCGCGGCGCCGACGCCTCCCGTGAGGACCACATCGGTCCCGCCGAGGCGTTCCACCTCTACGCCCGCAGTTTCTTCCCGCCGAGCGGCGGCACCGGTGGCGGCACCTCCGCCGAAGTCCGCGCCGCGCTCGATTTTTATCGGGAGCAGGCGCGCGTCTATTGGCCCACGCTCCCGCTCCTGTCGCAGTGCCACGTCGCGCTCGCCCTCCACCGCACCGGCACCACCGCCGGACAGCGCGAAGCCGCCGCCGGAATCGTCCGCTCGCTGCGCGAACGCGCCCGCCTCGACCCCGAACAAGGCATGTGGTGGCCGCCCGCCGCCCGCGAGGGCTGGCTGTGGCGCAACGCCCCGCTCGAAACGCAAGCCGCCGCCATCGAGGTCTTCAACGAAGTCGCCGCCGACGCCCCCGCCGTCGCCGCCCTCCAACGCTGGCTGATTTCGCAAAAGCAAGTCCGCGCCTGGTCCACCGCCTCCGCCACCGCCGACGCCGTCTACGCCCTCCTCCTGCCGCCGCCGGCGGGAGCGCGGGTCTCCGACCCGATTCAGGAGCGCGGGTCTCCGACCCGCCCCGCGAACGCCGCCACCGGTGCCGCCTTCCCCCTCCTCGCCGCCGGCACCCTACCGACCGTCACCCTTGGCGGCGCCGCCATCACCCCGCGCAACGTCGAAGCCGGCACCGGCTACTACTCCGAGCGCATCGCCGGCGCACTCGTCAAACCCACCCTCGGACACATCAGCGTCACCCGCCCCGACGCCGGCGTCTCTTGGGCGAGCGTCGCGTGGCAATACTTCCAGCCCCTCGGACAAATCCGCGCCGCCGCCGCCACCCCGCTCACCATCCGAAAGACCCTCTGGAAGCGCGTCCGCACCGCCACCGGCGACACCCTCGTCCCCGTCACCGGCACCGCCGCCGCCGGAGCGAACTCCGCCGCCGCTACCACCACCGCGAAGACCGGTGCCCCCGCCGGCAACGCGCCGCTCGCCCTCGGCGACACGCTGGTCGTGCGCGTCGAAATCCGCGCCGACCGCGACATGGAGTTCATCCACCTGAAGGACCAGCGCCCCAGCGGTTGCGAACCCGTGAACGTCTTGAGCGGACACCACTACCGCTCCGGCCTCGGCTACTACGAGAGCGTGCGCGACACCGCCTCGCACTTCTTCATCGCGCACCTGCCCGCCGGCACCCACGTCTTTGAATACGACATGCGCGTCCGCAACCGCGGCCTGTTCCAGAGCGGCGTCGCGGAAATCCAGAGCGCCTACGCCCCCGCCTTCGCCTCCCGCTCCGCGAGCACCCCCCTGCGCGTGGAGTAGGCGCGGCGTCCGTCACCGGTGCCGAAACGGACGCCGGTGACCGTGGCGGCGTCACTTTATGTCTTATCCCGAAATCAGAGATGAAAATGCCCGCCCCAACGCCAACCCTTCCGCCGCCGGCGGGGACGGTTTGGACGCGCTGCTGTCGGTGGAGTTGCTGCGCGAAGTCGCCGGCGAGAAAACGTTTCAGCGCGGGGCGGAATATGCGCGGGAAGGGCGGGTCGGGGAAATTCGCGAGAGCGTCGGCAGTGCCGGTGGTGGTGCTGGAGATGCCGGTGACGACGGCGGCAGTGCCGGTGGAGTGAGGGAGGTTTGCGCGGAGATTACAGGCGAGGCGGTTTATCGGACGCGGTTGTTTTGCGCGGAAGGGGTGGCGAGCGACGCGCCGGCGGTGGCGCGGTTCGGCGCGAGTTGCACGTGTCCGGTCGGGCAGCGCGGGACGTTTTGCAAACACGCCGTAGCGGTCGCGCTCGCGTGGCTCGCAAAATGCAAGGGGTGCGAATTGCCGGCAGCACCGACGTCACCGGCGGCGGAACCGCGCCGGCGGAAAGGGCGCGGAGCGGTGCCGCCGGCAGCCACCGCATCACCGCCGGTAGCCGCACCGCCGCCGGCGCAAGAACTGCCGGTAGCGTCGCCGGCAGTCACCGTTGTGTCGCCGGCACCTCCTCCCTGCTCCCCGCTCCCCGCTCCCCGCTCCCAACCGGCGACTTCCCCGCCTGACCCCATTCCGGCGCGGATGCTCAACGAGTTCGTTTATTGTCCGCGGCTGTTTTACTACGAGCACGTCGAGGGAGTGTTTCTGCACAATGCCGACACCATCGAGGGGAAGGCGCAGCACAAGCGGCTCGATAGCGGGAAGGGCGCGTTGCCGGCGGCACCGGCGGCGGCAACGTCTCCGTCGTCGCCGGCGGATTCAGCGTCGCCGTCACCGGCGCCGGCGGCGTCGGCGGCGGCGGCGGCGTCGGCGGCAGCGGCGCCGGAGACCATTCACGTTCGTTCGGTGTCGTTGGGGTCGGACACGCTGGGGGTCACGGCGAAACTCGACCTTGTCGAGAGCGGGTTCGACGCCGCCGGCAACGCCGCGTTCGTGCCCGTCGAATACAAGCGGGGGGCGCCGCGCGAGGGCGAGGATGGGAATTCGTTGTGGCCGGCGGACAAAATCCAACTCGGTCTGCAAATCCTGTTGCTGCGCGAGAACGGCTATCCGTGCGACACCGGCATCGTCTATTACCGCGCCACGCGGCAGCGCGTCACCTACACGCTCACCGCCGGCGATGTCGCGTGGATTGAGCGCACCATCGGCGAGGCGCGCACCGCCATCAACGCGCCGTTGCCGCCGCCGCTCGACAACTCGCCGAAGTGCCCGCGTTGCTCGTTGGTGCCGGTGTGTCTGCCCGACGAGAGCCGGCTGCTCGCGAAGGTCGCCGCCGAGGATTTCACGCCGCCGCCGCGTCAACTCGAACTCGATTTCGGACCGGAGTTCGCCGTCGGCAGCGCGGTCGCCGGC
>JAISSQ010000047.1 GCA_031273045.1 Puniceicoccales bacterium | reverse complement strand
GCGTCCAGAGGAGGCCGTGGATGTCGTCGGTGTGCGGGAAGCCGGCGGCATCGCGGAAGACGGGCGCGGCGGCGAGGGCGGCGGCATCGCCGTCGGCGAGGAGGTCGGGAGCGGTGCCGGTGGCGCGAAGGGCGGCGGTGAGCGCGGCGAGGTCGGTGGCGCCGGTAATGACGCGCCCGCGCTTCTGCCCGTAAACGGGCAGCACAGAACTTGCGCCGCCGCCGGCAGTGCTTTCGCCGGCGGTGCTTTCGCCGGCGGTGGTGCCGGCGGTTCCCCAGATTTCGCGGACGAGTTGCGCGAAGCGGAGGCGGGCGGGTTCGCCGCCGGTGAGGGTGGCGGGTTCGAGGGGCGGGTTGCCGGCGAGCACGGCGCCGGCGCGACGAAGGCGGGCGAGGGCTTCGAGGGTCTCGATGGTGAGCCGCCGGCAGTCAGGGAGCCAGAGGACGCGATAGGTCAGACCTTCGGGGGTGACGATGTTGCCGGCGGCGTCAACGGAGAGCCGGTGGCGCAGGATGTCGGGGTTGCAGTAGTCGTATTTGTGGCCGAGCGGCGTGAGGGCGCGCTGGTCTGGCTTGTGGACGATTTCGTCGCCGAGGAACCAGAGGAAGTCGGAGACCGGCACGCCGCGTTCGAGCATATAGCCGAGGCGGGCGAAGTAGGTCGTGAACTCCGGCATAAACTTCCACCACGTCTGGCCGCGCAGGAACGGCGAGCCGATGCCGGCAGCGAACGAGGTGCCGGGCGGGTGGTAAGCGTCGCCGGTTTGCGGGTTGTGCGAGTAGGTGTGAAAGACGAGGTGCGTGACGCCTTCGGTGGCGTTGAAGTTTCCGATTTCCTTGAAGTCGGCGAGGCGCTCGTCCCACGTGAGTTGGAACGAGGTGAACGCTTCGGCGGCGGTGCGGCGTTTGCCGTAGAGGCGGGCGGCGGAGGCGGCGGGCTTGATGGGTTTAAAGTTGATGCTGCCGACGAAGCGCGGCTCGAACGGTTGCCAGAACTCGGTCATCGGGACGTCGGCGTGCTTGTAGTATTCGAGCAGGTCGGCTGGGAAGATATCGCCGGCGGCGGTCTCGTAGGTGATGTCGAGCGCGGCGTCGCGGGCGAGTTTCGCCATTCGGCCGTAGAACTTGTTTGCGAAGAGGTCGCCGATGACGCGCCGCCAATCGAGCAGGAAGCGGTTCGTGCGCGAGTGGTCGCCGACGACGTAGCCGGCGACCGCCGGCAGCCACCGGCGCAACGGATAGCGGGCGCGTTCGGCGAAATCGCGTTCGAGGTCGCGCGTCCACGTCTGCGTGTAGCACTCCCAACTGTCGAGCAGGACGCCTTGGAGCAGGCCGCCGGCGAGCGGGCCTTTTGCGAGGCGTCCGATGTAGCCGGCGAAATGGGCGTCGGGACCGCGTTCGGAAAGTTTGTCGCACTCCCAACCGGTTCCCTCGCGCGGTGCCGGCGCGTTGCGGTGTCCGGCGTTGATGTGGCCGAAGCGGAGGAAGGTGTAATTTCCCCGCTCCCCGCTCCCTGCTCCCCGCTCCCAATTCAGCACGCCGGTAGCGGCATCAAAAAACTCGCTCACGTCCACGACGGCGTCTTCGGGCACGAAGGCGGCGGGGTTTTGCGCGGGGGATTCGCCGGCGCGGATTTTGCCGCGAAGGGTCCAGCCGGCTTCCGCCTCGTAGTTGTGGGGCTTGGCGGACGAGGTGAAGCGGACGAACGCGAGCGACAGCGGGTGCGCATTCGTGATGGCGACGCGGAACGCCACCGGTGGCGCACCGGCGGCGTCGCGGACTTCGGGGAGCGCGAGCGTGGTGTTGTGGTTGTTCTGCCACGCCGACTGCGGGAGCGGCGTTTCGAGGAGCGGGCGCGTGGAGCCGTCGGCGAACACGGCGGAGAACGCGAACGTCAGGCGCGGGTCGTATTCCCAACCATTGCCCGCCATTTGCTTCACCGGCGGCAGTTCGACGGAGCGCGGCGTCTCGCCGGCGGCGAACGCGACTTCGATTTGCCACGGACGTCCCGCCGGCGCCGGCGGCAGCACCGGCAGCGGGCCGCGTTTGCGCGAGGCCGTGCCGTCGAAGATTCCGCGCCACGGGAAATCTTTCGGCGCGGCGGGAGCGCCGGCGACGTTGCGCGTCGCCACCGGCGAGAGCGGCCGCAGCCACTGCCCCGTCTCCCAACCGAGGGGCGTCGGGAACGCGAGCACGGCGATGTCGCGGTAGTCCGCCGCCGGATTTTTCGCCGCCGGCGCGGTGCCGGGCGGATGCGGGAGTTTGACGACGAGTTTTTGCGAACCGCCGACGGTGCTGCCGGCGGTCGGTTTCAACTCCACCTGCGTCGCGCTCCAAACGAGCCGCCGCTGCGCGTCTTCCGGTTTCACCCACGGACCGCCCGCCATACTCCAGCCCGGACAATTCTGCATCGTGAAACGCAGACCGAGCCGGCGCGCCTCCTCGGCGGCGAAGCGCACCGTGTCGTCCCACTTTGGCGACAGGCAGGTGATTTGCTCTTTTGTGCCCGGCCACGGCCAATTGCCCTGCGAACCGTGGAAGAGTTGGACGCCCGAAATGCCGGCGCCGGCGATTGCGGAGAGGTCGGCGGTGATGCCCTCGCGCGAGACGTTCCCGCCGAGGAAATGGAACCACGTCTGGGGGAAATTCACGCGCGGCGGCGTCGCGAACGCGGCCTTGTC
>JAISSQ010000032.1 GCA_031273045.1 Puniceicoccales bacterium | reverse complement strand
CGCGGCGCACGGGAGCACAACCTGCGCGACCTCTCGCTCGAAATCCCGCGCAACGCGCTCTCGGTCGTCACCGGCGTCAGCGGCTCCGGCAAATCAACGCTCGCGTTCGACATTCTTTTCGCCGAAGGGCAACGGCGGTTCATGGAGTGCATGTCCGCCTACGCGCGGCAATTCGTCGAGCAACTGCCCCGCCCCGAACTCGACGCGCTCACGGGGTTGCCGCCGACGGTCGCCATCGAGCAGCGCGTCTCGCGCGGCAGCGCCAAGAGCACCGTCGCCACCGTCACCGAAGTCGCGCAATACCTGCGGCTGCTCTACGCGCGCGCCGGCACCGCGCACAATCCGCGCACCGGCAACGCGCTCGCGTCCGCCACGCCGGAGGCGCTCGCCGTGCGAATGGCGGAGCGTTGCCGGCGCGAGAAACGCCGGCGGCTGCTCATCTGCGCACCGCTCGTGCGCGACCGCAAAGGGCACCACCAACCGGTCGCAAACTGGGCAAAAAAACACGGCATCGAGACGCTGCGCGTTGACGGCTTCCTCGTGCCGGTGGCGAAATTCAAACCGCTCGACCGCTACAAAAACCACGACATCGAAGCCGTGCTCGGCGACGCCGGCGATGATGACGCCGGCAGTGCCGAGGAAGCCACCGCCCTCGCTCGCCTGCGCCGCGCCCTCGAACTCGGTGCCGGCACCGCGTTGCTCGTCGAAGCCCGCACCGGCGCCTCCGTCGAATGGCTCTCGACGCGCCGCGCCGACCCCGTCACCGGCGAATCGTTCCCCGAACTCGAACCGAAAAACTTTTCGTGGAACTCGCCGCGCGGCTGGTGCCCTGAATGCCACGGACACGGCCGCGTCGTCGAAAAATTCGCCACCGCCGGCGACGACGAGCGGCTCAACGAAGACGCCTCCGCCGACACCCTCGCCGACGCCGTCTGCCCCGCCTGCGCCGGCGCGCGCCTCAACCCGTTCGCCCGCGCCGTCACGCTGCCGCTTGCCGGCGGCAATTCCATTTCCCTGCCGGCGCTGCTTGCGCTGACGCCGGCGGAGGTGCTCGGCGTGCTCGGCAACCTCGCGCTCGACCGGCGCGGCAAAGCCATCGCCGCCGCAATCGTCCCCGAAATCGCCACGCGCCTGCGCTTCCTCGACCGCGTCGGGCTGGGCTACCTCGCGCTCGACCGCGGGGCGGACACGTTGAGCGGCGGCGAGGCGCAGCGCATCCGGCTCGCCGCCCAACTCGGATCGAACCTCGCCGGCGCCCTCTATGTCCTCGACGAGCCGAGCATCGGGCTGCACCCGCGCGACAACCAGCGGCTCATCACCGCGCTGCGCGAACTGCGCGACCGCGGAAACACCGTCCTCGTCGTCGAGCACGACATCGAGACGCTCCGCGCCGCCGACCGCGTCTTCGACCTCGGCCCCGGTGCCGGCGTCCACGGCGGCGAACTGCTCGTCGCCGGCACCGTCCCGCAACTGCAACGCGACAAACGCTCGCTCACCGCCCGCTACCTCGCCAACCCGATGCACCACCCGCTGCGCGGCGCGTGGCGGGACGTGCCGGCACTGCCGGCGACGACGAAGGCGGCGAAGGCGTCACCGGCGGCGGCAAAAACCGCCGGCAGCACCGGCACCGCCGCCGGCGGCTTTCTCACGCTGCGCGGCGCCGCGCTGCGCAACCTCAAACACCTCACCGCGCCGTTCGCCCTCGGACGGCTCAACGTCGTGTGCGGCGTCAGCGGCAGCGGCAAATCCACGCTCATTCGCGACCTGCTCGCGCCGGCGGCGACCGCGGCCGTCCGCGCCGGACGCGACCGCCTCGGCTCCCGCCAACTCGCCGCCGCCGCCACCGGCGCGCTCACCGGCAACGTTCCCGCCGCGACGCTCGCCGGCGGCGTCCTCGCCGAAATCACCGGCACCGGCGCGTTCCGCCAAGTCATCCTCGTTGACCAAGACCCCATCGGCAAAACGCCGCGCTCGACCCCCGCCACCTACATCGGCGCGTTCGACCGCATCCGCCGCCACTTCGCCGCGCTCACCGAGGCGCGGGCGCGCGGCCTCGACGCCGGCTTCTTCTCGTTCAACACCGCCGGCGGCCGCTGCGAGACGTGCGCCGGCGCAGGGCGCGTCAAAGTCGAGATGAGTTTTCTGCCCGACACCTACGTCCCGTGCGACGCCTGCGGCGGCTCGCGCTACGGTGCCGCCGCCGGCGAGGTTCGTTGGCGCGGCAAAACGATTGGCGACGTCCTCGCGATGACCTTCGAGGAAGCGGCGGAGTTTTTCGCGTTCGACAAGCCGCTCGCCGCGCTGCTCGACCTGATGGTCGAGACCGGCCTCGGCTACCTTGCCCTCGGTCAAAGCAGCCCCACGTTGAGCGGCGGCGAAGCCCAGCGGCTCAAACTCGTGAGCGAACTCGCGAAAGGACTCTCGACTCTGGAGTCCAGAGTCCAGAGTCGGGAGTCGGGAGTCCAAAATCGGAAATCAAAAATCCAAAACCTCTACCTGCTCGAAGAGCCGACCATCGGCCTCCACCAGAGCGATTGCGAGCGGCTGCTGCGCCTGTTGCACGGATTAGTTGACCAAGGGCACACCGTCGTGGTTATCGAGCACCACACGGACGTCATCGCCGAAGCGGACTGGGTTCTCGAACTCGGACCCGCCGGCGGCACCGCCGGTGGCGAACTGCTCTTCGCCGGCACCGTCCGCGACCTCGCCACCGCCGACAC
>JAISSQ010000247.1 GCA_031273045.1 Puniceicoccales bacterium | reverse complement strand
TTTCCGTTGTCAATGAGATTCACGAGGAAGCGCGTCTTGTCCACATAGACATAACCCTCCGTGCGAATTTCTTCGAACGTCTGAATGCCTGCGGGCAGTTTTGGGAGGCGCGCTTCCATAATTCAGTTCAGAATCTTGCCCTGAACGAAGCGTTAAAGTGGTGGCCGAATTGCTTGTCGAAGTCGGCTTCAAGGCGGTAACCGAATTGGAGGGTCGCCCAGCGGTTGAGACCGATTTCGACGCTCGGTCCGATTTGGACTGTGTGCTCGCTCAACACGCGCGAGCGCACCGTGAAGGAGTCGTCGGCGGTTTCGTTGACGAAGCGGCCGCGGATGCGCGCGTCGTGGTCGAGCACTTCGTAGAAGTAGGCGGCGTCGAGGGTGAGGCGTAGTTTCGCGGCGAGGGTTGTGCGGGGTTGCCAGTTGAGGCCGCCGCCGACCTTGAAGCGCAGCGAATCGCGGCTGAACGAAGAGGTGCGCAGGTCGAAGCCGGAGCGTCCGTAATCGTTGACGCGCTCGCCGTCCTCGATGTGCGAGCCGATGAGTTTGGTGGAGTCGGCGCTGAAGCCGTCAACGGTGGCGTAGGAGTATTCGACGCCGAAGTAGGGTGTCGCGCTGACGGTGTCGCTGATGCCGGCGGCGAGTCCGAAAATCAAACTCGCGCCGAAGTCCGCGCCGTCGGGCTTGCCCTTGGCGGTCCAGTGCTGACCGGAGCCGTCGGTGTATCGCTGCTCGCTTTCGTAGCGGGAGAAGCCGCCGGTGGCGCTCGCCTCGATGTAGAAGATTTCGTTGACGAAGGCGGTGGCGTAGATGCCGGCGCGGGCGTTTTCCTGCCGGAAGCGGTTGCCGAGTTCGATGGTGGCGCGGCCGGAGTTGTAGCCGGCGGTGACGCCGAAGATGAGGTCTTCGCCGACGCTCACGTCGAGTCCGACGGTTCCGCCGTAGGTGTCGTAGTCGAACGGCGCGGCGCCGGCGCCCCCGCGGTTGCGCTGGAAGTTGGCGTCGCCGGCGAGCCAGAGTTGGGTTCCGCTGGGCGCGTTCCAGAAGCCGCGGTCGTAGCGCAGCGACTCGATGTGTGCGTGCAGGGTCGAGGCGTGCTGGCGGACTTCGCCGATGGACATCGCGGCGGCGGCGGCGTGTCCCAGCGGCGAGATTTGCTGCGTGAGTTCGGCGCGGTTGTCGGCGAGCGCGATGGCGGCGACGAGGTCGCTGTTTCCGCCGGTGGCGGCGACGCGCGAGAGGTATTTGCCGAAGTCGTCCAGCCCGTCGTGCAGGTTGTCCATTCCGGGCAACTTCATGAGGTTGTTGGTGAACATCAGCGCATAGGCGCCGCCGCCGGCGTTGAAGGCGAGCACCTCGGTCGGCGACCATTCGTCCCAGCCGCCGGCGGCGTCTTCCGCGGCGATGGTGATTGTGGCGAACGCGCCGCTGATGTCGGGCTGCGCGCCGGTGGCGGGCGCGGTGTCGGTGAAGAGCGTGAGCGGCTCGCCGTCGCGGAACGCCGCGAGGCGCGCGGGAGTGGTTTCGACGCGCAGGGTCGAGGCGGCGTCAAACACGGCGCGGCCGGCGAAGCGCAGCGACGCGCCGATGTCGTCGCCGGCGGCGGCGCCGGTCAGGTCGAACGTCAGCGCGCCGTTGTGGTAGAAGTCGCCGGCGATGTTGAGCAGCGCGGTGGGGCTGGCGGTGACCTCGCCGTTGTTGACAAGCAGGCCGGAGACGCCGCCGCCGGTGGCGGAGAGCGAGGCGCCGGCGTTCACCCACGTCTCGGCGGCGCGGAGCGTCTGACCGCCGAGTTCGAGCGCGGCACCGGCGGCGACGCGCACCGCGCCGTTCTGGAACGACGGCGAGTTGGCGAGGACGAACTTCACCGACGAGACGTTCGCCGCCGGCGCGAGCAGGATGGTGCCGTCGCCGCTTCCGAGATTGGGCGCGAGCGGCGTCGGACCGTCGGCGACCGCGTCGCGGCTGCTCTCAATGCGGGCGACGCCGGCGCCGGTGGCGTCGAGCGCGGCGGCGACGGGCAGGTTGACGGCGGGGACGGCGAGCGTGCCGGAGACCGCGCGGACGGTGCCGGTGAACGCGGCGCCGGCGGTGCTGTTGAAGTAGAGTTCGTCGCCGTCGGCTCCGGCGAATTCGACGACGCCGCTTCCGGCGAGCGAGACGTTGGCGCCGGTGACGGCGCTGCCGCCGGGGATGTAGGCGGCGCCGGCGGCGACGGTTCCCGGCGAGCCGGCGGCGCTGTTGCTCGCGACGTAGCGCAGCGTGGCGCCGGAGGCGATGTTCACGGCGACCGGCGCGCTGCCGAACGAGGAACTCTGCACGGTGCCGCCGTCGTAGTTCTCGCCGCCGATTTGAAGCGTGGCGCCGGCGGCGATGCCCACCGTGCCCGAAATCGCGTTGGCGCCGGAGAGCAGCGTCGCGGTGCCGGTGACGATTTTGAGCGCGCCCGCATCGGTCAGCGCGCCCGCGAACTGCGTCTCGCCCTCGCGGGAGACGGACAGCGTGGCGCCGGAGCGCACTTGCAGCGCGCCGGTGACGACGGTGGTGACGCGGCCGGTGCCGTCGCCGATGGCGAACTCGCCGGCGTTGACGGTCAGTCCGCCTTCGACGCCGATGGTGCCGGTGACGGTCGTGGTGCCGGGGCCGCTCTTCTCGATGGAGGCGCCGGCGGCGGAGTAGAGGTTGCCCAGCGTGAGGTAGGAGCCGGCGCCCTGCTCGAGCAGCAGCGACGCGCCGGCGCGGACGCTCGTCGAGCGCGTCTGCCGGTAGTGGACGCCCGTGGCGTCAACGTCGCCGAGGACGAGCACGCCTTCGCTGACGACGATGTTCACGCCTTGGTCGGCGGCGGCGACGTCGCTCGCGCCGTCGAGCACCCACGTCTTGTGGTCGCTGTCCCAGACGGCGGTGTTGCCCGTCCAGACGGCGCGCGCGGCGCCGGTTTTTTCGAGTGTGCCGCTGCCGGTGACGGTGTTGGAGAACTCGTAGATGCCGGCGCGGTTGAGGAGCAGTTTGCCGCCGACCTCGGCGCGCGCGGCGCCGATGGTGCCCGCCTCGGCGATTTCGAGAACGCCGTCGGCGACGCGCACGACGCCGGTGAGCCGGTTGTTCTCGCGGACGATTTGGAGCGTGTTCGTGCCCTCCTTGGCGAAGGTGCCGGCGCCGCCGATTTCCTGTTCGAGCCGCGCGGGGATTTCCGCGCCGGTGGCGGGGTCGGTCACCGGCGGCAGGTTGAGCGCGACGGTCGCGCCGGCGGCGACGGTGACGTCGCCGGTGCCGGAGACGCCGGTGAGGCCGTCGCCGATTTGGAGCCGGCCGGCGTTGACGGTGATGTTGCCGGAGTAGGCGGAGTTGTCGCCGGTGAGGGCGAGCGAGCCGGCGCCTTCCTTCACGAGCAGGAACGAGCCGGAGAGGTTGCCGGCGAAGGTGGAGTTCGCGCCGCGGGCGCCGGCGGAGAGTTCGCCGTTCGAGCCGCGGATGACGCTGCCGGCGACGCCGCGCAGTTCGCCCGCGTCGTTGAGCGAGTTGATTTCGAGCACGGTGCCGTCGGCGTCGAGCGACACAATCGCCTTCGAGAAGTCGGCGCCGTTGAGCGCGAGCGTGCCGTCGGCGACGAGGATTCTGCCGGCGTAGGCGGAGGTGTCGCCGGCGATGACGACTTTTCCGGCGCCGGTCTTGGTCAGCCCCGCCGACGTGTCGTCGCCGGTGGTGGAGAGCGCGCCTTCGAGGATGAACGTCTCGCCGGCGTCGCGCGCCTCGATTGCGGCCTGCGCGCCGGTGGCGGCGACGATTGGGTTGGTGATGCGCCGCTCGGTGCCGTCCTCGTCCACGCCGCGCAGTGTGCCGCCGTTGAGCAGCACGGTGCCGGTGCCCAGCGCGCCGTCGTGGGCGACGGCGATTGTGCCCTGTCCGAGGATGACGGACGCCTGCCGCAGGGTGTTGTTGTTGGCGTCCTTCTCGGGTTCGCCGGAGCCGTCGCTTTTCAGGATGGCGATGCCGGTGAAGCGGTTGGGTCCGTCGAGCAGCAGTTCGCCGAAGCCGAGTTTTTCGATGTAGCCCTCGCCGAGAATCGGGGAGCCGCCGCGCGCGGAGTCGGTCAGCAGCGTGTAGGCGCCGTCGTTGTTGAAGGTGATGCGGCCGATATAGACGTTTCCGCCGACGAGGACTTTGCTCGCGCCGGCGTCGTTGAAGAGCGCGGTGGCGCCGGGGAAGTAGGCGCCGGGCGTTCCGTCCGCGAGGGTGAAGTTGGGCGTCTCGTTGTCCCAGACGCCGTAGCCGCCGGTGGTGATGCCGCCGTTCCACTGCGAGGGCACGAGGTCGCCGGTGGACTTGACTTCGAGGACGATGCTGCCGGTGGTGGGTCCGCCGGGCGTGACCTCGGTGGTGATGAGTTTGAGTTCGCACACGTAGCGCGGGTCGAGCACCTGCGCGTTGCGGTTGAGCACGAGGCGCGGGAACTCCTGCGTGGCGGCGTCGTAGGCGCCAAGGTTGCGCAGCGCGCCGGAGGCGCCGGTGATGCTCACGCCCTCGGCGGTCTCGGCGCGGACGGTGACGAGCGTGTAGGTGCCGATGGCGAGCGAGCCGTCCACCTGCACGAGGTTGACGGTGGCGGTGGCGCGGAAGTCGGCGTCGTTGATGATGATGGAGCCGTTGCCGGCGGTGATGCTGTTGGAGAGCGGGAACTCGATGGTCGAGGGCGTGAGGACGGTGAGCGTCGAACCCTCGGCGTTGAGCGACTGCCCGTAGGCGCGTCCGTTGGCGGCGGTGGTGGTGGCGCCGGCGGTGAGTTTGCCGCCTTCGAGGGTGAGGTTGCCGACGATGTCGGGGAACCGTCCGTCGGTGCCGGCGCGCAGGGTCTGACCGGCGACGAGGCGCAGCCCCTTGTCGCCCGCGAGCGCGGAGACGTCGAGGTGCGCGTCGGGCATGACGATGATTTCGCGGCTGGCGAGTTGGAGCGCGCCGGCGAGGGCGAGCGTGCCGGCGGAGACGATGGTGTTGCCGGTGTAGTTGAGCGTCTGGGAGACGCCCGCCTCGAACTGCTCGACGGTCATTTCGAGCGTGAGCGTGCCGCCGCCGTCCTTCTCGAAGTGGAAGCGGTTCGCGTTGTCGTCGCCGGCAATGCCCAGCGCGCCGCTGAACGTCTCGTCGAGCGCGGAGCGGTAGGTGAGGGTCGGGGTGACGTCGGTGTGGACGGCGTCGCCGTTGTAGATGCGGTTATCCTGCCCGATGCCGCGCACGTCGAGGCCGCCGATGGTCTGGCTGTGCCCGTCGAGTTTGAGCGCGCCGGAGGTGTCGCCGGAGATTTCGGAGGCGCCGAGGACGAGCCGCGCGGCGTAGGGCAGCGCGTCGTCAACGCCGAGGACGATTTCGCCGTTCTGGATGGTGACGCCGCCGGTGAACGTGCTTTGCGCGCCGAAGGTCCAGACGGAGGTTCCGCTTTTGACGAGCGAGAGCGCGCCGCTGCCGGTGGTGGAGACGGGGTCGGCGAGCACGGTGTCCACGCGGTTCGCGCCGGTGCCGTTGCCTTCGAGGCGGAGCGTGTGGGCGGTGACGCCCTCGGCGAACGCGAGGCGCGCGCCGGCGGTGAGCACGACCGCGCCGGCGCCTTCGGCGCGGAAGCCCGACGAGGCGCCGTCGAGCGTGAACACGCGGTCGGTCGCGGAGAGCGCGTCGCCGGCGTAGGCGAGCGTGCCGCCGTTGAAAATCACGGTGGAGGTCTTGTGTCCCAGCGGGTCGGTCTCCTGCGTGGAGGTCGCGAACTCGCGCAGCGGCTCGGCGATGCGCAGGACGCCGGCGACGCGGATGGTGCCGGTGGTCTCGTTGTCGCGGGTGATGACGAACGTGCCGGCGCCGTTGACGGTGAGGTTCACGCTCTCCTTGAGCACACCGTCGAACGTGGCGGTCTTGCCGGCGGGGACGGCGAGGACGAGTTCGCCGTCGCCGGTGACTTCGCCGCGGCCGCTGACGGAGGCGAAGGTCTGCTTCGTGACCTCGCCGCCGTTGTTGCGCAGTTCGAGGACGGCGGCGGCGCGCGGCGCGTCCTCGCCGGAGAGGGTGAGCGCGGTGTCGGCGGCGAGCAGTTCCGCCTTGGCGAGCGCGAGCGTCACGTCCGGCTCGACAACGATGTCGGCGCGCGTCGAACGGGCGACGCCCGCCTCGCCGTCGAGCGTGAAGCGGACACCGGCGGCGCCGGCGCCGGCGCCGAGGGTGAGCGTGTGGCGGGCAGTCGCGGACGCGGAGCGCACGCCGCCCAGCGCGGTCGTGGCGACGGAGCGGACGAGCGCGTCGCCGGCGAGGACGAGGTCGGGCAGGACGCCGCCGCCGGTGCTGTCCTCGACGGCTCCGAGGCCGCCGGCGCCGGTGCCGGTGATGGTCGCGGCGAGCGCGGCGGCGGCGGCGTGCGCGGGCGCGCCGGTGGCGTCAACCTGGGCGCGACCGGCGCCGAGGTCGTGTCCGGCGATGTCGAGTGTGCCGCCGTCGGTGACGATGATTCCGCCGGTGAAGTCGTTCTCGGCGAGGTCGCCGGCGCGGGGGATGAGGACGCCGGCGGCGACGGTCGTGGCGCCGGTGTAGGCGTTGTTGCCGGTGAGTTGGAGGGAGCCGCCGCCGGTCTTGGTGATGGAGAGCGTCTCGCCGGTGGCGTCGGGCACGATGTCGCCGGAGAAGAGCCACGTGCCGGCGCCGGCGGGGAGGTCGAGGACGAGTGTCGCGGGGGCGTCGGTGGCGTTGAGCACCTTGGGCGCGGCGGTGGCGTCGAGGCCGTCGCCGTCGGTCGCGCTGCCGGCGCGGGCGATTCCGTGGAGGGTGACTTGTGCGGCGCCGATGTTGAGCGTGGTGTCGTCGGCGAGGGTGAGGGTTCCGTTGCCGGCGGCGGCGTCGGCGGCGAGGGTGAGCGAGCCGGCGAGGACTTGGATGCCGCCGTTGAGTTGGGTGTTGCCGCGCGCGAGGACGAGGTCGCCCAGTCCGGTTTTCAGCAGAGGGGCGTCGGGGTAGGCGCCGGTGGCGAGGGTGGCGACTTCGCCGGAGAGCGTGAGCGAGGAGGCGTTGCCGACTTCGATGGAGCCGACGCCGGCGGTGAAATCAACGGGGTCGTAGAGGTCGAGGTTGCGGCCGACGAGGACGGGGTTGGGGAGTTCGAGCGTCGCGGCGGCGGGGCTGGTGGTGGCGGCGGCGCCGTTGTTGTTGAGCAGCGCGGTGGCGTTGGGGCCGTTGGCGAGCGAGCCGCCGGCGAGGGTGATGACGTTGGAGGCGGCACCGGCGGCGGAGTTCGCGGTGACGGTGAGGAGGGTGATGCGGCCGCCGGTGATTTCGAGGCCGCCGGCGAAGGTGCTCGCGCCGCCGAGGAACCACGTGCCGGTGCCGGTCTTGACGACGCGGATGTTCGCGTCCGCCAGCGCGAGGAGCAGCACGCCCTCGGCGTCGCCGCCAAGGGTGAGCGTCACGCTGTTCGCGGCGGCGGCGGCGGCGGTGAGGACGACGGCGGCGGTGGAGTCGGTGAAGGCGACGCGCGCGTGGTAGCGGCGGGTGACGTTGCCGGCGATGGTGACGTTGTCGGACTTGTAGGTGTTGGCGACGACGTCCTCGTAGGCGTAGCCGTTGTCGAAGGTGGCGCCGCCGGGGGCGTTGACTTCGATGGTTCCGCCGGCGGTGCCGAGGGTGAAGGTGCGGTCGGTGGAGTTGCCGGCGGCGACAAGCGGGTTGTCGAGCGGAGTGGCGACGGTGGCGTCGGGGGTGTGGACGTTCGGCTCTTGCGCGGGGATGTGGGTGGCGGCGTTGAGGACGAGCGTGCCGCCGTCGAACACGAGGTCGCTGGCGCGCGAGCCGCTGCCGAGCAGCGAGGTGGTCGCGGGGGAGGCGCCGCCGCCCTTGCGGTTGACGAGCGGGACGCCCGGCGTGGCGGTGTTGTCGAGGACGAGCGTGCCGCCGGTCTTGAGGGAGACGACGCCGGCGAAGGCGTTGCCGAGGGAGACGCCCGTGGTGCCGTAGAGCGCGTTGTGCGCGGCGTTGGCGGTGATGGTCAGCGAGGCGGGAATCGCCGCGCCACCGGTGCCAACCTGCCCGCCGACGATGAGCGTTCCGCCGCCGACGACGGAGGCGGGCGCACCCAAGCCATCAACGTCCAGAACGAGGTTGAAGTCGCCGTCGTTGACGTTGATGCCGACGGGTTTGACGTTGCCAGTGACGGTGAGGGTCGTGACGAGCGGGGAGGCGTCGAGGCCGGCGTAGTTCTTGTCGAGGACGACGTTTCCGTAGGTGGTGAACGCTTCGCCGGTGGTGGGCGGCGGCGAGTCGGGGTCGTCCTTGAGCCACGGCGTGTCGCCGGTGGAGTTGCTCCACGTGGCGTTGCCGGTGGTGCCGTTCCAGACGAGGACTTTGCCGGAATAAGAGACGGTGAGGGCGATGGCTTTGCCGTCGTCGGTGACGGCGAGGGTGTTGACGAGCGAGTCCACGTCCTGCAGGCCGTCCACGATGAACTTTTGGGCGGCGTAGTCGGCGAGGGCGACGTCGTCGTAGCGGTCGCGCAGGTCAACGCCGTCGCCGGTGATTTCGATGAGGCGATAGACGTTTCCGGCACCGGCGGCACCGGCGAGGATGCCGTCGCTGGCGTTGATTTTGAGGATGACCTTGCCGTCGTCGTCCGTGCCGTAGCCGGCGGCGGTGCCGACGTCTCCGACGGTGATGTCCTTGACGTAGAGCGTGTCGTGCTCGGCGGGGTTCGCGGCGTCAAAGCGCAGCACGGCGGGCGTCTCGACGGGCGTTCCGGCGCCGCCGCCGATGGTGCCGGTGGTGTAGGTGGCGTGGGCGGTTTGGGAGAAGGAGAGGGTTCCGGTGATGTCGAGCCGGTCGAAGGTTTCGGGGATGTAGCCGGCGGACTTGGAGCCGATGTCGAGCGTGTGGGCGTTTTCGAGCGTGAGGTTGCCGGCGATGTCGCCGGTGAAGCCGGTGGAGGGCGTCCAACTCACGCTGTGCCCCGCCCACGAGGTGGCGCCGTCGGTGTTCGAGAGGACGAGCGTCCCGGTGCCATTCGAGCCGATTTGCAGCGAGCCGCCGCCGGTGACGCCAACGTAGGCCTGCGCGGAGGCGGAGAAAGAAGGGGCGACGACGAGCGTTCCGTTCGTGACGACGTAGGCGCCGGTGAACGCGGTGAGGTTGCCGGTGAGGGTCGCCATCGCCGCGCCGCGCTTCGAGACGATGCCGTGTTCGCCGGCACCGGCGGCGGTGGCGTCGCTGATGGTGTTCGAGAGGACGAGCGGGGTGTTCGTGCGGTTGAGTTCGAGCGTCGAACCGTCGGTGAGCAGCGCGAATTCGCGCGTGCCGGCGATGGTCGCGCCGTCGGTGTATTCGACGGTCGCGGCGGTGCCGCCGACGCTGTCGCCGATGTTCACGTAGAGCGGGCTGGCGGCGGTGTTGTCCTTGCCGGTGAAGATGAGCCGCCCTTCGAGCGCGTTGATGCCGCCGGTGACGGCGGTGCTGGCGAGGGCCGTCTCGCCGCCGAACTGGACGGTGCCGGCGCCAATCTTGGACACGGGGACGGTGCCGCTGACGACGGCGGCGAACGCGAGCGTGTCGGTCGCCAGCGGGGTGTTGAGCGTGATGCCGCCGGCGGTGCCGAAATAGACGGTCGAACCGGTGACGGTGCTCGTCTTGCCGGTGTCGGTGGTGCCGGCGACGACGTCGTGCTCGGCGGTGATTTTGCCGAAGAACGCGAACGAGGCGCTGTTGGTGTTCTGCATCGTGCCGTTGCCGGTGAGCGTCGCGCCGTTGCGCAGGGTGACGTCGCCGACGGCGGTGCCGTTCGTGCGGACGGTGCCGCCCTGTCCGACGGTGAGCGTGAACTTGTCCGCCGAGGTCACCTGATTGCTGTTGAGCACGGCGTCGTTGAGAACGAGCGTGGCGCCGGCGCCGACGGTGACGGCGAGTTTCGCGGTGCCGGCGGGGTTGAACAGCCGGCCGGTGGTGGTGGTGTCGGCGGTGTTCGCGCCGCCGGTGACGGTGACCTGCCCCGCCTCAATGTAGAATTCGGACGCGCTGGTGGAAAAGAGTGTGCCGGCGGTGAGCGAGACGCTGCCGCCGCCCTGCTTGACGATGACGGGCGCGGCGGAGGTGAACGCCCACTCGCTGGTGCCGCCGCCGTCGTTGATGCGGAGCGTGTTGCGCGCGTCGCCGCCGTAGAACAGGGAGGCGGAGTCGGAGGTGAGGTGGCCTTTGAGGACGAGTTTGCCCAGCGGGGCGATGACGCCGCCGCCGGCACCGGTGGTGCTCTTGCGGGTGATGACGCCGGTGTTGATTTGCAGCGTGGCGGTGCCGGTATCAACGGTGGTGGCGCCGGCGAGGTCGCGCAGGGCGAGGACGGTGGCGGTGGCACTGCCGTCGAAGGCGAGGACGGTGTCGCCGGCGGCGGTGGTGCTCGTGGCGTCGCGCGTGGTGGAGAGCGTGGCGTTGCTCCAATCCGCGCCGGCGGGGAAATTCCACGTGCCGGCGCCGAGTTTGAGCGTGCCGTAAAAACCGGTGTTCGAGACGACGGCGAGGGTGCGCGTCTCGCCGACGGCGCCGGTGAGCGTGAGGGACTCGGCGGCGAGGTCGCGGTCGGCGGCGGCGGGGTCGGGCAGCAGCGCGGCGAGGGCGGCGGGCAGGGTGCCGCCGGTGGGGAAGCTCGCGATTCCGAGGTTCACCGTGCTGCCGTCGGGCAACGAGAGTGTGCCGGAGCCGAGGACGAGGATTTTGCGCGTGTCTGTGGAGGTGCCGAGGGTCACCGGCAGCGGGGCGGTGTCGGGGTCGGCGGACTCCGTTCCGGCGCGCAGGACGGCGGCGTCGGCGAGCGTGATATCGCCGTTGCCGAGGCGGTCGGCGGCGGGGGCGGTGAGGGTCGCGTGGGCGACGAAGAGGCCGGCGCCGAAGGTGTTGGCGGCGTTGTCGAGCGTGAGGGCGGGGACGCCGGCGTTGGTGAGCGCGTTGGTTTCGGGGTCGAAGGTGTCGATGCCGACGACGGCGAGCCACGTGGTGTTGCCGCCGGCGATGGCGCCGCCGGTGAACTTGAAGGTGCCGGCGGTGTGCACGAGCACGCTGGCAGGGGAGACGCCGTCGTTCTCGTCTATGGCGATTTCGCGGACGAGCGTGTTCCCGCCCTGCAAGGCGAGGTTGCGACCGCCGCCGATGTCCGCGCCCGGGTCGGTGAAGACGACGGCGTCGCCGACGTGGTAGTAGTCGGCGGCACCGGTGTCGGCGTTGACCCAGTAGTTGGCGGCGCTGTCGAGCGTCCAACGGTTGTCGCCCTCGGCGGCGCTGCCGCTCGCCCAATAGACGGTGACATCGGAGGCGGCGAGGGTGGCGACGAGTTGGTCGTAGCCGGCGACGGAGTTGAAGGTCTTGTTGGTCTCGACCTTGAAGGTGGGCTGGTTGCGGAAGTAGGGGTTGGCGGCACCGCCGCTCCACTGCCCTTCGTCCTCGGTGGCGGTGGCGGTGTTCCCCTTGTAGTTCGTGAGGTCGAGCGTCTCGCCGCTGTCGGGTAGCCAGACGAGGACGGGGACTTCCGTGCCCGCCGGCAACGAGGCGAAGTAGGCGACGAGCGCGGAGAGGTCTATGTTGAGTTTCACGCCGTCGTAGCCGTCACCGGTGGCGGTGCCGACGTCGGCGAGTTTCGCGCCGGAAAGGTCGAGCGGGGTGACGGCGCCGTTGTCGTCCGCCACGGGGCGGATGGTGACGCTCTGTGTGTGCGCGGCGAGCGGCGGGTCGCCGGAACCGAGCATGGAGCCGAGTTGGAGGTTCGAGAACGAGCCACCGCCGCCGCCCTGCAAAATGCCGCCGTCCTCGATGACGACGGTGTTCGCGAGCGCCGCGCCGATGTTGCGCAGCGCGGCACCCGGGGCGACGGAGAGGGAGCCGCTGATAGTCGAGCCGCTGCCGGCGGCGGTGATGGCGAACACGCCGCCCTGAATGGAGACGCCGCCGGCAAAGGTCGCGGTGCCGGTGACGGTCGCGGTGCCGCTCCGGACGAGGAACTCGCCGGCAACGCTGCCGCCGGAAATCTCAACGGCAGTGGACGAGCCGCCTTCGAGCGTGACGCCACCGGCAACGGTCGCGCTCGCGAGTAGCGCACTGCCGGCGTTGACAACGATGTCGCCGCCGACGGTCACGGTCGCGCCCGCGCCGCCGAGCGTGGCGCGAGCGGTCGAGCCGCTGACCGAGACGTCGCCGGTGACGCCGCCCTGCGCGAGGACGAATTCGCCACCGGTGACGGCGTCTCCGGTGACGGCGACGTCGCCGCCAATGTCGGTGCCCGCGCCGCTCTTGGTGAGCGTGCCACCGGCGACGGTGACGGGGATTGCCGCCGCGACGCTGCCGGTGATTTCCGCCGCGCCGAGGCCGGTCTTCGCGAGCGAGCCGGCGCCAAGGATGTTGCGGGCGAGCGAGACGCTGCCGGCGGGGTCGGCGACGTCGAGCACGAGCGAGGTGCCGGTGTCCACGCCGCCGGTGCCGAGGGTGATTGTGCCGCTGCCGAGGGAAGCGCCGGCGACGATGCCGAGCGGTCCGTCGAGGACGGTGATTGCGCCGACGTAGGTGACGGCGGTGGGGGTGGCGATGTTGAGCGTGCCGATGCCGGTCTTGGTGAGCGCGCCGGAACCGGCGACGGGGAGGGTCGCACTGGTGGCGACGGGCGTCGTGGCAGCGGCGGAAAGAGCGGCACCGGTGCCGGTGACGGCGATGACGCCGCCGGTGGCGTCAATCGTCCACGGCTTGGCGTAGGTGGTCGGCGTGGTGTTCGCGAGTTCGAGGGTCGCGCCGTTCTTGAGGACGCGCGACGAGGCGGCGGCGTTCAGGTTCGCATCGGACGTAATGCCAAGCGTGCCGGCGTTGACGGTGATGGTGCCGGTGAGGGCGTTGTTGTTGCCCAGAAGCAGAGTTCTGCCGGTGCCGTTCTGCTCAATGGAGGCGGCGCCGGAGATGCTGTGTTCGATTTTGATGGAGCCGTCGTCAATGCCGCTGCCGAGATTGCGATTGATGACGATTTTGTTGTTCGCGCCGGTGCCGGTCTTCCATTCGGGGCGGATGTCTTCGGCACCCAGCGGCACGGCGGAGAAGGAGCCACCGGTGTCGCCCGCGCCGATGTTGAAGGTGAAGTCCTTGGTTTCGTTCCAGAAAAGGATGTTGCCGCGAAAATCGTTTCCGTCGCCGAAGATGCCGAACGTCGCGCCGCTACCGTTGGCGAAGATGGACAACTCGGTCTGCGCGGGCGTCTTTTCCGTGTTACTGCGCAGGGGACCGTAGAGGAGGAAGTCGCCGTCGTTCTGAATGTTGAACATCGCGCGTGTGTCGCGCGCGACCTTGCTCGTGATGAGCAACATTCCGTTGACGGTGGTGATGCGATTGCCGGCGGTGCCGCCTTGGTCGCTGATGCGGAACGCGCCGTGGGTGTCGGAACCGTCGCCGCCATCAATCTCAAACGAGCACTCATAGGTGACGGAGTTGTTGTTATAAACGCAGGCGCTTTGCAGGAGGATGATGAGGGTGCCCGGCTCGCTCACAGCGGCGTTGAGTTCGGTGGCGTGGGAGGTGCCCTGCCCTTGGTCGGGACCGCGATTGTTGCCGGTGGCGCCGACCGCGCCGTGGGTGACGGTTTTCGTGAACACGCCTTTGAGTTCCCAAGCACCGGCACTGGCGTTCCACGTAAAGCTGGAGGAGGTGGCGAGCGAGCCGTCAAGCGTGGCACCGGAAAGGGTGGTGTTCCCGATGCCGTCACCGGTGATGAAAACCGAGCCGCTGTAGGGCTTGAAGCCCTCGGCGGAGATGTGGATTGCGCCGTCAAAGGAGACGGTGGAGCCGAAGTTGAGCGTGGTGGTGGCGGCGGTGGCGGCACCGTAGTTGAGGACAAATGTGGCGCCGGGACCGATGCTGATGCCGCCGGCGGTGGCGGTGAGCGTGATGGTCTCGGCGGCGGCGTGGTTGCGGACGGTGCCGATTTCCAATTTCGAGGTGCCGTCGAGGTAGAACGAGCCGACGGTGAGCGTCTCGGGCAGGTAGAAGGTGGCACCGTCGGTGACCTCAATGTCCGCCCCGGGCGAGGGCGCGGCGAGGGGGCCGCCGGCAACGGGCGCGGCAAGGGGCGCGGGGGACGGCGACGCCGCGCTGCCGGCGATGCCCCAGCGCGTGCCGGCACCGGTGACGAGAACGCGGCCGCTCACGGTGCCGTCAAAAAAACTGTCCCCGCCGCTGATGGTGACGCCCTGCGTGGAGGCGGCGTTGACGGTGCCGGCACCGGTGAGGGTCGCGGCGCGGACGGCGGCGTCACCGGTGAGCGCAAGGGTCGCGCCGGCCTCAACCTTGAGCGCGCCGGACGCGCCGAGAACGAGGTCGAGCGCGTCGGAATTGGCATTCGTGCCGCCGATGGTGAGGGTTCCCGCATCAAGCGCGACACTGCCGATGTCGCAAATGGTCAGGGTCGCGGCGGCGGCGGTGGTGCCGGTGCCGGTGAGGGTGACATTGCCGCTCTTGAGCCAGATGTTGGAGACGGCGGTGCCGTCGGTGACGGCGATGGCGGCACTGGCAAGGGCAATGGGGTCGAGGTCAAAGGTGAGAATGGAAACACCGGTGGCGGCAACCGCGGGGGTCGCGGTCGCGCTGCCGGCGGAAAAGAGCAGCGTGGTGTCGTCGAGAACGGCGGAGGCACCGCCGGCGTAGTAGAGGAAATCGGCGGAGGTGATGGTGTCGTAAAAGGTGGAGATGCCGACGATTTGGACGGCGTTGAGCGGGGTGCGCCCGTTGTTGTAGCCGGCAATGGAGAGGGTGGCAGCGGTCTGGTCGGAGATGTGCAGGAAGTAGCCACCGGTGCCTTCGGTGAGGGTTTCGGGCGCGGAGGTAATCGCGCTGGGTCCCGACCACGCGACGGTGCCAACAATGGTGCCACCGGCGGTGCCGGTGTAGGTGACACCGTTGACGGTGAAGGGACCGCGGCCGGTGCTGTCGCCGGCGGAGAGGATGTAAACGTCGTAACCGTCGGTGAACACGCTGTCCAAACCGGAGACGGTGAGGGTCGGGCGGGAGGTGCCACTGTTGTCGTCGGCGTAACCTTTGAGGATGAGGAAATTGGCGTTTCCGCCGGCGGCGACGGTGCCAATCGTGGTGGCGCTCGTGCGGTAGCCGTTCTTGCTGCCGTTGCCGTCAACGAGGGTCGCCTTCACGCCCAAGTCAACGAAGTCGGTGGCGCCGGAGTGGACGAGGACGGTGACGTTCGTGGGCTGGTCGGAAGAGGTCGTGAAGATGAGGTCGTTCCAGTAGCGGGCTTGCTCGCGGGCGGCGGGCACACCGGCAATGGACGCGGGGTCGGCGGTCGTGCCGGAGGTGTTGATTTTCGAGTCGGCGGCGCGGTCGCTACCGCTGGGCACCACGTTGAGGTTGATGACGCGCTTGACGATGGTGCCGCTCTGGAAATCCGCCTCGGTGGACGCGGCGCCGGCGGTCGGGGCAAGGGACGGGGCAAGGGCGCCGGCGGCGGCGGCGACACCGGCGGCGGCGGCAAGCCACCGGCGCGACAAGCGCGCGGCGGTTGAGGCGGCGGCGGAGGCGGTCGGGAGCGCGGGTCTCCGACCCGCATTGGGAGCGCGGGTCTCCGACCCGCCGGCGGCGGGGGCGTTGCCGGCGGCAGCGGGCGCGGCGGAGGCGGAGAGGAAGCGGTCGGGAGATGTGGCGTGTTTCATAAGGAGATGGGCGATGCGCAGTGGGAGGAGGAAGAGGGGGGTGGCGGGGAAAAGGGGTGGCGGAGAAAAGGCGGGATGCGGTTAAAGGTCTTGGAGTTGTTCGGGAGAAAGACCGGTGTAGCGGGCGATGGCGTCCGGCGGCAACCCATCCGCCTTCATCTTGCGGGCGGTTTCGAGTTTCGCTGCGGCCGCGCCTTTGGCGAGACCTTCGGCGAGACCTTCCCGTTTGGCGGCGTTGAGGTTGGTGATGTCGCGACGTTCGCCGTCGGAGGCGGCGTCGTAGGCGCGACGTTTGCCCGGGCTGCGGGCGATGTCCTCCAAGTGGCGCAGCGCGGCGGCGCGTTTGGGTGCCAGTCGCCTGTGCTCTGCGAGCTGCGCTTTTTCGAGTGCAATTTCGTCGGGGTCGAGCGTGAGACCGGCTTCGTCGCAGAGGCGGTTCGCCATTGCCTCGAATTCGGCTCGTTGTTCAGGGGTGAGTTTGGCGAGTTCTTTCTCCAATTCTGCTTCTGGGTCTTGCGCGGCGGTGTCGTCGGAGGCGGCGGGTGCGGCGGAGGCGGTAAAAAACGTGGCGTGTTTCATAAGGATGGGCGATGCGCAATAGGCAGAAGAGTAGGAGTGCGGAGGGAAAGGGAGCGGAATGCGGTTAAAGGTCTTGGAGTTGTTCGGGAGAAAGACCGGTGTAGCGAGCGACGGCGTCCGGCGGCAACCCGTCCGCCTTCATTTTTCGGGCGGTTTCGAGTTTCGCGGCTGCCGCGCCTTCGGCGAGACCTTTGGCGCGACCTTCGGCGAGACCTTCCCGTTTGGCGGCGTTGAGGTTGGTGATGTCGCGACGTTCGCCGTCGGAGGCGGCGTCGTAGGCGCGGCGTTTGCCCGGGCTGCGGGCGATGTCTTCCAAGTGGCGCAGCGCGGCGGCGGTTTCGGGGTTCGCAACGAGTTCCGGCGGGGGGTCGTAGGTGCGTTCGTTGACGTCGGTGAGGAAGGTCAGCCAGAGGCGGCGCAACTTGGTGAGGTTGCGCAGGGCGGAGCGGTCGGCGGCACGGGCGTATTTTTTCAGGTCAATGAAGATGGCTTCCATGCCGGAGATGTGGGCGTCGCGAAGTTCCGCTTCGGTAAAGAGGTAGCGGTAATAGACCTTGTCGTCGGGGACGTCCGGCGGGAGTTTGAGTTTCAGGCCGCCGGAGACGAAGTTGATGGAATAGACGGGCTGGAGTTGGGAAAATTCGCGTCCGGTGTAATTTTGCGAGGAGTAGGCGCGGGCGAGGTTGTAGAGGATGCGGTGGTCAAACTCGACTTCCCAGCGCAGTTGCATTTCGACGATGAATTGGCGACCGAGGGCGTCGGTGCAGCGGACGTCAACGATGGGGCGGAGGCCGCCAACCACGGGGACGCTCAACTCAAAGGGTAGGTATTCGATGCTCGTGACGGCTCGCATTCCCGTTTCCTCGACCGGCAAAAAGGCGTTGAGCAACGAGATGCACAGCGGCTTGTCGTTGGCGAAAATCTCCTTGAAGGCGGTGTCGTTTTTCGGGTCGAGGTAGGCGCTCATGGCGGG
>JAISSQ010000199.1 GCA_031273045.1 Puniceicoccales bacterium | reverse complement strand
CGCGCCCTTGACGAGCAGTTTGTTCGGCGAACGCACCTGCGAGCGCGCGTTCTTGGGCTTCACGCGGTGCTCGTTCATCGAGACCGTCGCGCCGTTGTTTCCGCCGCCGGCACCGGTGGGGAATTTGTCGGCGTCCGGCGCGATGACGAACCGCTGCACAATCCAAATCAGCGCGAGAATGAGCAGCACGGCGTGCAATCCCGCCGAGATGATGAACCCCTCGCCACCGAAACGCCGCCAGAACCGCTGAAAGGCCGACGGCGGTTTCAGGTCTTCGGGGGCGAGAAGTTCACCGGCAGCACCACCGCCGGCGGCATTGAAATCCACCGGTGCCGACAGCGGCTGACCGGACACGGGGTCGTAAGGAAGCGGTTCTCCGGTGACGGGGTCGAAGAGCCCGGCGGCGGTCGCGGGCATCGAAGGAAGCGACGGCGGCGAGGCGGGGGGCGGCGGAACAAACGACGTGGGGAAGGTCTGGGGGAGCGGTTGGGAGAGCGGCGAGGGGAGCGGCGAGGGTCCGGGATACGCTACCGGTACCGGCGGCGGAAGCGGCGGAAGGGCCTGGGGCGATGCCGGCGACACCGGTGGCACAGGCGGAAGGAAATTGTCATTCATGTCATTCATGAGCAGGGGGTGTTTGGCGTTGAGAGAAGAAAACGTTGGCGGAACAACCAGACACCACGCACGAGCGATGGTTTTATTAGGGTGCTAAATTGCGTCTGGCGCGGTTGCGCCGGCGAACATAATACCCCTAAAGAAATCATCTGCGCCCTCGCCCTCTCCGCGCCCGACGACCGTTTTTATTTCTGGCGAACGTCCGACGGATATGAGACGGATTTGCTGATTGAGCGCGGCGGTGTTGCCCATACTTTGTGCGAGATAAAAATCGGTTCCGGCGCGGATGTCTCAGCAGCGCGCCGCCTCGCCAAAATCGCAAACCAACTCGGCGTTCGCGAAAATTTCATTTTGAGCCAGCAAAACGGCAACGAACTCCTCGCCCCAAGCGGCAAACGCCTCGGACCGGAAAAGTTTCTTGCATGGTGGGAATATTCGGATGACACGGAATTGGTAAAAGTGACAAGGAGAACAATCATGGTAAATCATGTTAATCATGTCTAAAAAACAGCGCGCCCATGCTTTTGACATGATTTACATGATTGATATGATTTTTATGATTCTTTGGATTCCATGTCGGTTGAGCGAAATCATGTCAAAAAAAGCGGTGTGCGCATTTTCGCACAAAGCACCATTGTCTTGTTGTCAGGTCGCTACACACACGGAGCGCCGACTTTCAAGTCGGCTCGGCAGAGGTGCGGCGATAGCCGCCATTTTAACGCAAGGCGGCTACCGCCGCATAGAGGATGCGAGCCGATTTTTCTGAATAAGTCGGCGTTCCATGTGTGTATCGGCTTGGCGTGGGGCGACGAGGTGCGCGGGTCTTGTGCCCCGTCGCCGCCCAGCCCAGTAGGGGCGGCATAGCATAGGCAGGGACGTCAGCCCCTGTTATGGAAACATCCCCCACCAACAACGAACCGCGAAGCCATAACAGGGGTTCCGTCGCTTCGCGACTTCACCCCTGCCTATGTTATGTCGCCCCTACGGGGCTGCCAAACCGCAGTGCCCCAACGGGGTTGCCCGCCGGTTTGGTCGTCGCCGGTGATTTCCACGCCAACGGCGTCGCCCACCCCAACGTTATCGCCGGCGACAAACCACAGAGTTCACAGAGGCCGCAGAGGCGCCGCAGAGGTGCCACAGAGGTCGCCATCCGCATTTTCCCTCTGCGGAAACTTTCTCTGCGAGACCTCCGTGTCCTCTGCGCCCTCTGTGATTGAAATAAAGCGCAACGCCACCACCGGGACCTCGTGTGGGCAAAATATCATTATTTGGAGTGCCAATAAGCAGCCACCGTGCCAAATCCACACTCAAAACAGAGCGAAAAAACGGAGTTCGATGGGAACGGCGGTTCGCGCATTATCGTCGTTTGGTGGTCTGGCGTGCGGCTGTTTTGGGTGTTCGTTTGGGCGGTTCCTTTATGTGAGTAATCTTTTTTATGCGCTCCTCCCAGTCGGGGACGTGCAGAACCTGAACAGAACCGTTTTTGTTTCGCAAAGTTCCCAGATAGGCGAGAACCATTCCTTTGGTTTTTGGGCTGCGTTTAGCAAAGTCCTCGATAAATGTGAAAAATTGTTCAGTGAGTGTTTTGTCTTGGAAGCGTTTCTTTTGCAAGTCCAACATCGTTTTGGGTTCGACGCGACGGAAGAACTCGTTGGCGACAATCGCATAGACGAGCGTCTTGTATTCCTTGGGGTTCGACGCTTTGATTTTGGCAAGTTGGGCGGGCGTAATCTGGGCGACTTTCCTCACAAGCATGCCGCGAATGCTGTGCATGTTCTGCCGTTGCGCGGTCTCCGACAACTCTTTGGCAATCAGGAAGTTTTTTGCCTCGCTCAATGCCTCGCGCACGCTGGTTCCTCCGCTCTCCGCAGACGCGGAGGCAGTGGCGGCGGTCGCATGGGTGGCGAAGACGCTGGTGCCGTGCAAGGCGAACATCGTTGCAAGCGAAAGCGCGAGCGGCGCGGCGAGATTTTTAACTCTGTTGCAAAATCTGAAATTTTTCATGGCTGTGGAAGTAAAGGTTTTTTTTGAAGGATGAAGGATGGGTTATCTTGTTGGCGATTTAGTTGTTGATTTCTTGCTCATCTTTTCGCGAACGGTCATCTCAATGTCGGCAGGGAATCCCTCGTAGAGGTAGGCGGTTTCTTTGGTTTTGGGAAATACTTGTCGAGCAGATAGAAACAAACCTCATCCTCGGAGAGTTTGAATTGCAAGAACTGCGGATTCAGGGAGAACCCCGCCTTCTTGATATATTTGCGAACCATCGAACCGTTGCGGGGAAAGAATTCGATAATCCGGGTTAAGAGCAAAGGCACAATTTCGTCATCAATTTCCAGAGAGGCGGCACTTCGTTCCAATCTGCGTTTCTTTGCGAGAAACACGCTTATTGGGGATTGAGGGTCTTTTAATTGTTTAAGGGCGTCATCTTTGGAAATATTCGCCACCTTTGCCTTTTGGGACTCATCGGCGTTAAATTTCCTTAATTCCTCCCTGTTTTTTGTTGCGGAAAGGTGGAACCATTTCACAAGAGAGACGGCATTTTCCATGTGTGCATAGCGCGCCCATTCGTTCTCTCCTGAAAACATAATGAAACACTCCCCTATATAATTTTCATCAGTTAGAAACAACCGGAGCGCGTAACGCTTGAAACTGATGTCATCAATGGTCTTTGGGGGAAATCCTTTTTGAATTGCCTCATCCGCACCAAGGTGCGGTGCCTTTGCGACAAAGAAGAAAATCCACTCATTGGCAACGCGAATCGCTTCTCCATTGTAATCCGACCACTTGCGAATGTCCTTTTCAGCGCAAAACTCGCAGCGTTGATTGTATGTCTTATAGAGTTCTGCATAGAACTCCCACAGTTTTCCTTCGTTGAGCAACGCCTCGAAATGTTTAACCTCCGAGGAGAATCGCCCCGCCTTCTCCTGCTCCATTCTTGGGGGCACGATACCCGGAACATCGTCGGTGCCGGCAATGCACAAAATGTTCGTTCCCGAAAAGAAGAGCCAAACGAGAAGAAACTTTATGGATGTTTTGGGAGACGTTTTCATGAGTTGTTCGATTTATGGTGAATGGAGTGTTTCTTACCTCTTTCCTTCGTTGGGGAATGGAGGCAGACCGTTGTAGAAGTGCTGAACATTTTTGTTTCTTCCAATGGTTCGTGAAAGAAAGTCACGGAAACTTTCTTTCGTGTTGTATCCTGCGGAAGAGATGTATCGGTGGACAGAAACCGAATCGGTTGGGAAGCGGTGTCTTAGCCCCGAAGCAAAAGTTCGCTCCAAGTTGCGCATCAGGTGTCTTATACTATCCGTTCTGGAATGGACACGCATTAGACGTTCGGAAGGACCACGCAAGATGGAACAGGCCCCACTGTAAGTTTTTGTGATTATTTTCCGTAATTCTTCTTGCCTGATAGCATCCTCTTCTTGTGTGTATTTTTTTAGGATTGCCTCCAAACTATTTAATTCCACGGACATTGTTTTTAGCATACAAGCCATGTATTCGAGGCGCGCCTCTTGAAACGTTGACTCATCGTTTCTGTTTCGAATCGGCAGATGACTATTGATTCCCTTTGAAAAAAGGTCGAATGTTATCCATTTTTGCGAAATATCAACGGATTGGGAGGTTGCGCCTTTTCTTTCTGTCTTCCAAAGCATGCCTGCAAGAATGTCCTGTTCTGAAATGAACGGGGCAGTAGCAACGAGATAGTGACACCATTCAATCGCTAGCGCATCTTCTGGTGTGTCTTGTTGCTTTTTTTGAATTTTGCGGATGACCTTGTTCGCACGAATCTTGTCCCAAAAACGTTCCGCTTCATGGTAGAATTCGTAACTGTTTTTCTTTTGGAGCAACGCGCGCATGTTCTCCAAATGCGCGCGATAGTCGCCAGTTTGGGCGAGAGGGAACGGCGGCGGCGTGTCTGCGTGTTGACCGGAGATGTTTGTCTGTGTGGTCATGTTGGTATCCTGAGTTTCGGTTGTTCTTGGTGTTTCCATCGCTGACGGGAAAGAAGTATCCCTCCACAAATGTTCTGCGAGGGGAATGTGAAATAAGGGCAACCTGTTTCGATGGGCGCAAGAGTTTTTTTCGGTGCGGGGCAGAGACCCGTTCCCAGTTGGGTTCAGGAGACCCGCGCTCCCGCCGTCACACGCCATGCCGATATACACATGGAGCGCCGACTTTCAAGTCGGCTCGGTGGTGGTGCGGCGGTAGCCGCCTTGCTTTTCTTTTTTAAAGTGGCGGCTGCGCCGCACCTCTGCCGAGCCGACTTGAAAGTCGGTGCTCCCAGTGCCGGCACTACTTCGCCGACGCCGACTTGATGTCCAGCAGGGTCGGCATGACGGCGGCAATGTTTCCGGCGGTGCCGGTGCCGCCGGCAACGCCTCCGAAGGCGTCGTGCAGGACGCGGTAGAGCGCGTAGAGTTTGTCGTAAACGGCACCGGCGGCTGGGTCGGGTTTGTAGGAGAGCGGAAGCAGACCGGTCATCGCGTTCTGCGCGGCGGCGAAACTGCCGCCGTGAATGCCGGCGGCAACGGTCGCGCCGATGGCCGCGCCGAGGGCGCACGATTGCGTCGAGCGCGACACGCGCATTTCGCAGCCAGTGACGTCCGCGTAGATTTGCATCAGCAACGGGTTTTTCGTGGCGATGCCACCGGTGCACACGACGCGCTCGACGGGCACGCCGTATTCGCGCAGCCGCTCGATGATTGCGCGGGCACCGAACGCCGTCGCCTCGATGAGTGCGCGGTAAATCTCCGCCGGCGTCGTCTGAAGCGTCTGACCGAGCAGCAGTCCCGTGAGCCGCTGGTTCACGAGAATCGTGCGGTTGCCGTTGTTCCAATCGAGCGCGAGCAAGCCGCTCTGACCGGGGCGCAGGTGCGCCGCCGCCGCCGTCAAATTCTTGTGCATCTCCGCGCTGTTTCCCAACGCGCCGCTTGCGCCCACTTTTTCGACGAACCACTTGAAGATGTCGCCGACGGCGGACTGTCCGGCCTCGACGCCGTAGTAGCCGGGCAGGATTGAGCCGCGAACGATTCCGCAAATTCCGGGGATGTCGGCGACCGTCTTGTCGGCGCGGACGACAGCGCAGTCGCACGTCGAGGTGCCGACGACTTTGACGAGTGCGCCTTCGCCGACGCCGCAGCCGATGGCGCCGTAGTGGACATCCATTTCGCCAACGGCGACGGCGATGCCCTCGCGCAGTCCGAGCCGCCGCGCCCATTCGGCGCAGAGGCCGCCGGCGGCGCGTGAGACGTCGTGCGCACGCTCGTAGAGCCGGTCGCGCAACGCGGCGAGGCGTGGGTCGAGCGCGGCGAGGAACTCCTTGTCCGGCAGCCCACCCCACTCGTCGGCGTAGAGTGCCTTGTGTCCCGCCGTGCAGACGCCGCGGATGATTTTTTCGGGAGCGTCGGCGCCGGTGAGGACGGCTGGGATGAAGTCCGTGAGTTCGACCCACGAGTGGGCGGCGTCGAACACCGCCGGCGCGGTTTTGAGGGCGTGCCAGATTTTCGCCCAGAACCATTCCGCTGAATAGACACCGCCGATTTTTGCGAGGAACTGCGGGCGCAGGCGGCGGGCGGCGTCGGTGATTGCGGCGGCTTCGGGAATGGCGGTGTGGTCTTTCCAAAGCCAGCACAGCGCGGCGGGGTCGCCGGCGAAACGCGGGTCGAGCGCGAGCGGGCGGTTTTGCGCGTCCACCGGCAGCGGACTGGAACCGGTGGCGTCAACGCCGATGCCGGCGACCTTCTCCGGCGCGAAAAGCGGCTCGGCAGCGGCGGCGCCGGCGAGGGCTTCGCGCACGGCGGTTTCGAGCGCGGCGAGGTAATCGGCGGGGTGCTGGCGCGCGAGCAGGTGGTCGGCGGCGTCGAGAATGACGCCCTGTTCGCCGGACGGGTAGTTGAAGACGGCGCAGGCGAGTTCGCGGCCGTCGGCGCAGTCCACGACGAGTGCGCGGGCGGAGTTCGTGCCGTAGTCGAGACCGATGGCGTAGGCGGAGTTCGGGGGAAGCATGGCGGTTCTAAATGGAAAATCCTTCGCGGCGTAGCAGGACGGTGAGGCGCGCGCGCTCGTCGCCTTGGAATTCGAGCGTCGGGACGGCGGCACCGGTGCGCGGGTTCGCGGCGGTGCCGGTGGCTCCGCCGACGCCGAGGGCGCGTTTGAACGAGCGCAGCAGGTCGGCGCGTTCGGCGTCGGAGGCGCGTTCGAGACCGTCGCCGAAGAGCACGGTGACCGTTTTTCCGGCGCGCCCCGCTTTTTCGATTCGCAGGTGCACGACGCCACGGCGCACGGGAGCGCGGGCGGGGCTGGGAGCGCGGGTCTCCGACCCGCGACTATCGCCGCCGGCGGCGGGTCGGAGTCCCGCGCTCCCGTCCGGCACCGGCAGTGCGGCGAACGGGTTTGTGGCGAGGGCGGAGCCGCCGTCGATGGGGATGCGCGAGGTTTTTGGTCTCATGATTTTTCGGGGCGCGCGGCGCGTTCCCTCGCGGTCTGGCGCGAGTATTTTCGAGCGAGGGCGAGGCGGTGGATTTTGGCGTTGTGGCGCGGGTCAACGGGCAGGCGGTGCTCGAAGAAGAAGCGCGTGACGCGACCGGCGGCGGCACTGCCGGTGGCGAGCGCGCGCAGTTCGTCGGCGAATTTTTCGCGCTCGGCGGCGGCGCGCGGGAACTCGCCGGCGAGCGGTTCGACGACGAGCGCGGGCAGTTGCGCGCCAACTTCGCCGAGTCCGATGAGCGCGGTGCGGAAGACGCGCGGGTGCTGGTTGAAGACCGGCTCGACGCTCTCGGTGTAGAGCGGACCGCCGGCGGTGCGCACGACCTCCGCCTTGCGCCCGTAGAACCAGAGCCGGCCGGCGTCATCGAGCCGCCCCATGTCGCCCATGCGGTGACAGGGAAGAGCCAGCGCGGTGGCTCTGATTTTCGCCAGTGCGGTGGCTTCGGGCTTGTTGTCGTAGGCGAGGGACATTGCCGGCGAGCGGACGATGATTTCGCCGACGGTGCCGGCGGGCAGTTCACGGGCGTCGGCGAGGGTCGGGATGACGCCGTCGGTGGCGGCGATGATTTTGACTTCGACGCCGGCGACGGGGTGTCCGACGCAAGTTCCGCCTCCGCGCAGGGTCTCGCGGAAGGTGCCGTGTTCATCGCCGCCGGTGCCGCCGGTGCCGAGCACTTCGTCCGCCTCAATGCTGCACACCGGCAGTGCTTCGGTGGCGCCGTAGGGGGTGTGGATTTTGGCGTTGGGGAGGATTTTTTTGAGGAGGCGGAGCAGACCGACCGGCACCGGCGCGCCGGCGGCGAGGGCGACGCGCAGGTCGGGCAACGTGAGCGAGCGCGCGTCGCAGTGGCGGGCGATTTTCGACCACAGCACCGGCGAGCCAAAACTGTAGGTGACGCGGTTCTGGCGGAGGGCGCGGACGATGCGTTCGGGGTCGGCGGCGGCGGGGCGCGAGGGGTTGAGTTCGGGGATGACGGCGGTGGTGCCCAGCGCGGGGTCGAAGAGCGCGAACACCGGCAGCATGGGGAAATCCACGTCGCCGGCGCGAATGCCGTAGGTGTCGCGCACGAGGGCGAGTTGGGCGTCGAGCGAGCCGTGCGTGTGGACGGCGCCCTTTGGTGCGCCGGTGCTACCGGAGGTGAAGAGGATTGCGGCGGAGGTTTCGGGCGCGGCGGGGAAGAGCGGGCGCGGTCCGGTGGCAGCGGCGGAGATTTTCGCGATGGCGCGCCGGAACGCGCCACCGGTGGCGACGCGCGCTCGCACACCCGCGAAGGTCTTCCAGAAGAGGCGCGTGAGCAGCAGGGCGGCGGGGGCGCCGACGAGCGCGGTCGGACGCGTGGCGGCGACGCATTTGAGGAACGGGCGGAAGCCCATGCCCGGGTCAATCGCGACGGGCACCGCGCCGATTTTGAGCAGGGCGAACATGCTCAAAATGAGGTCGAGACCGGGCTTCGCGAGGAGGAGGGTTTTGCTGCCGGCGGTGATTCCGCGGCGGGAGAAGAGTTCGGCGGCGGCGTCGCTGTCGCGGTCGAGTTGCGCGAAGGTCAGCGGGGAGTAACGGATTTCGGAGTTGTCCGGCGCGTCGCCGACGGGGGCTCGCAGGGCGCAAAAATCCGCCGCGCCTTGGGCGGCCTCGCGCAGGTGGCGGGCGGCGTTGGACACGGCGGTTGGCGGCGGCGGTGGCGGCGTCCGGTCGTTCGGCGGGCGCGCGGCGGTCACGGCGGGCACGCGGGGAGGATTAGTAGTCAGTGAAGGAGATGGCACCCCAGAAGAGTTCGACCTTGTTGCCGGAGAACTCGCGGCGCGCGGTGTATTCGGTGCTGCGCGTTTCGATGGTGGTGGGGTCGAGGGTGACGTAGTTGTGCGGCGAGATTTTGAGCAGTCCGAAGCCGAGGTTGTGTCCGGTTTCGATTTGCACCTCGTTGCCGTAGTTGGCGGTGTCGTAGCGCTGTCCGCACGCGGAGAAGCCGGCGGTGATGACCGCGAGGGCGAGAAGGGAGAGAAGGCGTTTCATGAGAGGTTGTTTTTTGGGGGGAGAATCTGTGTGGAAGACGCGGCGGACGCTAACGGGGAGGGGGTTGTTTGCAAGCGGTTTTTTGGCGGGTTCAGCCCCGGCGTTTCTCCTCGAAGTAGGCGCGGAGGAGCGCGTGGCACTCGTCGCGCAGGACGCCGCCGGTGACTTCGGCGCGGTGGTTGAGGCGGGGGAGTTCGTGGAGGGCGGCGGCACCGCCGAGGCAGCCCATCTTGGGGTCGGGGACGGCGAAGACGATGCGTCCGAGGCGCGCCATGAGCGAGGCGCCGGCGCACATCGGGCAGGGTTCCTTGGTGACGTAGAGGACGCAGTCGTTGAGGCGCCAGTCACCGGTGGCGGCGGCGGCCTGCGTGATGGCGAGCACTTCGGCGTGCGCGGTCGGGTCGCGCAGGGCGTCAACGGCGTTGCGGGCGGCGGCGACGAGCATGCCGTCGCGCGCGATGACGGCACCGACGGGCACCTCGTCCTCGCGCCACGCTTCGATGGCTTGGTTGTAGGCGAGCGCCATGAAGTAGGCGTCGTCGCGGTTGAGTTCGGAGGGGTGGATTTTGGGGAACGGGCACTGCCGGCGCGGGCGCGGGGCGGCGTCACCGGCGGCGGCGAATTCGCCGTCGTAGCCGTCGCCGAAGCCGAGGTCGTCGCCGGCGGTGCTCATTTCGTGGTTCCTTTCGCGGCGAGTTTTTCGCGCAGACGGCGCAGGACGCACGGGGTGACGAATGGGGCGGTCTTCGAGATGTCGTGGAGGGCGATTTCCTTCACGAAGGTGGAACTCGTGCAGAACTGCTCGTTGCTGGGCATAAGGACGATGGTCTCGATGTCGGGCGCGAGCAGGCGGTTCGTGTGGGCGAGGTCGAACTCGAACTCGAAGTCGGAGAACTTGCGCAGGCCGCGGATGAGGGTGACGGCACCGTGCTTGCGCGCCATGAAGACGGTCAGTCCGTGGAGCGGTTCGACGCCCGCCGCCGGCAGGTCGGCGAGGGCTTCGCGCGCCATGTCGAGGCGTTCGTCGAGGGAGAAGAGGGGCTTTTTTTCGCCGCTTGGGGCGACGGCGAGGATGACCTTGTCGAAGAGCCGGCAGGCGCGGCGGAGCACGTCAATGTGTCCGAGCGTGAGCGGGTCGAAAGTGCCCGGATAAACGGCGATGCGGGGCGGTCGCGTTTGTCGCGGCGCGGGCGTCGGTTCCGTGGCGTTTTTTGGGGAAGCCATAAATGCGTTCCGGCGGTCGGGCGGCGCGGCGGTCAGTGTTTCTGGTCCGCCCAGCGGGCGATGCTCCTGACCGTCCATGTTTCGGTGACGCCGTCCACCTCGGTCTGCGCGCTTTCGCCGACGCGCTTGCCGAAGAGTTTGCTGGCGAGCGGGGTCTTGTAGGAGAGGATGTTCTTGTCGGGGTCGCTGTCCCACGCGCCGAGGATGGTGTATTTGACGGGCTTGCCGGAGGCGGGTGTGACTTCGACGACGGAGCCGATGCCGACGGTGTCGGTGGGCGCGTCGGAGAAGTCCGTGACCCGTCCGTGGGTGAGGTCGCGCTCCAACTGTGCCTTTCGCGCGAGGAGTGTTTCCTGGTCCTGCCGCGCCATTTTGTATTCGGAGTTTTCGGACAAGTCGCCGTGCTCCTTGGCGCGAGCGATGGCGTCCTTGTTCTCCGGGATTTTCTTCTCGATGAGTTCCTTGAGTTCGGCGCGGCGGGCGTCGAGCGACCACTGCGAGACGATGAGTTGCTCGACCTGCTCGCTGGCGTCGCCGGTGACGAGGGATTGGATTCCGGGGTAGAGCCGGATGAAGCGGGCGATGAGGGACTTTTTGGTGAGCGGTTCGAACCCTTGGTTGAGCAGGAGGGTTTTGGCGAGGTCGCGGGCGATTTCGTTGTCGGCCTCCTCCAACAGTTCGGCGATGAGTTCGCGCTCGTCGCTGAGTTCCTCGGCGAGCGGGATGCGGCGCGTGGAGGAGGATTGCAGCGCCTCGTTGTCAATGGCGTAGAGGATTGCGGACAGGAGCCGGTGGTTGATGAGCGGGCGGACGATTTTGGCGTATTTCTTCGAGGAGCGGTTTTTGACAATCCACGACAGGACGGGGCTTTTGAGCGCCTGCGTGTTGAGCCATTCGAGGAGGTGTCTGGCGACGAGGCCGGCGCACTCGCGCTCGACGAGGAAATTCACGCACTCGGCGGTGAACTTGCCGGTGCTGTCGCGCAGGAGGGTGATGCACACGTCCTGCCACTTTTCGGGTTCGGGATAGACGCGCGTGATGAGGTCGAGGAGGCGTTTGAGGTAGGCGGGCGTCTGGGGGATTTCGGCGGCGATGCCGGAGAGCATTTTCTCGTCGGCGGCGAGGATGATGCTCTTGGAGGTGGGTTCGAGCGTCTCCACGTCGGCCTTGAGGTGGCGGCACAGGTCGTTGCGCACCCAGATTCCGCGCAGACGGGCGGCCTGCTCGCGCGCCTCCTTCACGAACTCGTCGTCGGTGGGCTTGGTCGTGGTGTCAATGCGGCGGACGGAGCGGATGACCTTGGTAAGTTCGTCAAAGATGTTCTGGAGGTCTTTTTCGATGAGTTGCGTGTTGCGGACGGGTTTCGCCTTCGCCTTGGGCTTGGCTTTGGGCTTGGGTTCGCCGACACCGGCAATGCCGTCCCGCGCGCCGTCGTCCGGCGTTCCCTCCGCCTCGTCGAGTTCGCCCAGCAGGGACTCAAAGAGTTCCTCGGCGAGTTTGATTTTCCGCAGCGGATTCCGGTTGAGGTAGTATTCGTCGAGAATCTCCTGTTCGGGATTCACGGGGTCGTCGCGCAACTCGTAGTAGCCGTCCTTCTTTTCGGGCACGGCGACATCCGGGTCCTGAACGAGTTGTTTCTTCACCGGTGCCCACCATTTTTTGAAGCGTTCGGCACCGACGAGGTGCGTGAGCGTCTCCTCCAACTCGTGCGCGGATGTCCGCAGACGCCCCTCCTTGTCGGGCGTGGCGGCGGCGAGGATTTCCTTGACGAGACCGGTGGCGTCCTTTTTCAGGCGCGTCGCGAAAGCGGCGGGGTCTTTCTGCTGGGTAACGAAAATGTGGCTTTCGGGGAAAACTTCGAGGTTCTTGACGCAGAACTCCGGTGCCATTGCGTGGGCGAGTTTTCCGAAGTCCGGGAAATCAATCACGAGGCGGTTTGTCTGCGGGTCGTATTTTTTGATTTGCCCGAAGCCCCAACTGCGGTGGCGGCAATACGCGCCGTCCTTCATGGCTTCGAGTTTTGCGCGCGAGTCACGCAGCGCCGGACTGGCGTCGAGGATGTTCTCAATGTCTTTGCTGTTCATCAGAGGAGGGGGGAGCGGGAGAGAGGAATTGTCGGCGTGAAAGTGACTTTCACGGCGACCGGCAGTGAAGCGCGCGGCGTTTTTCGGAGCAAGGAAGTTTTTGGCGCGCACAGGCGCGCGCGGCACCGGCGGTGCCCGTTTCATCGGGGATTTGCGCATTGCGCGGCGGCGGCGGCGTTTTGTTTTATGCGGTCGAAAAAAAAGACATGAGAGCACAGAAACCCGAAGGGGCCCGGTCGCGGCGCGGAGAGAAAAAAATGGTCGAGGTCATATCCGCCGAAGCGGGAAAAACCGCCGGCGCAAGACAGCGCGCCAACGGTGCCGCCGGTGACGACAAAAGTGCCGCTGCCGGTGGTGCCGCTGCCGGTGCCGGTGACTCCGCGAAAGCCGCCCTCCCCGCCAAACGCCGCCGCCGCCGCTCCGCGATGTCGGAGCGTTCCCGCCCGTTGCTCGCCGTCTCGCTCGCCGTCTGCGGCGTGCTGTTGCTGCTCGCCCTCGCCGATTTCAACTACAACCAGCGGTTCTTTTTCAGCGACGGTTTTCTGGAACCGTTGCGCCGCTCCAGCGCGCTCGACTCCTCGAACATCATGGGGCGCGGCGGCGCGACGGCGGCGGTGCTCCTGTTCAACCTCGCCGGCCTCGCCTCGTTTTTCATCCCGTTCGCGCTACTCGTCGCCGCCGGCTACGCGCTCTTCAAACAGGCGCACAAACTGCTGCCGTGGCGCGTGACCTACATGAACTTCGCGTTCGTCGCCCTCGCCTCGCTGCTGGCGTTCTTCGACCCGGGCGTGAACGACCCCGCGAGCGTCGTGCGCTTCTTCGCGCTCGAAAGTTATGTGCCCAAGAGCGGCGTCGGCGGCGCGCTCGGCAAAGTGCTCTACAACGACGCCGTGAGCGAGGCGCTGGGCGACCTCGGCGCGCTCGTCCTCTTCTCCGCCGCCTACATTTTCTGTCTCACCGGCGTATTCGCCGAAAGTCCCGCGCGAAACATCGCCGCCTTCGTCCACCACGCGCACCGGCGGTTGCGCGACCGCTGGCTTGAATACCGCCGCCGGCAGGCCGCCTTCCGCGCCGCCCGCGCCAAACTCGCCGCCGAACGCCGAGCCGCGCTGCTCGCCGCCCGCGCCGCCAGTGCCGGCGTCCCAACGGCGGCGGGACAGGGAAACACCGCGACCGGCGAAAATCCCGCGCAGCCCGCCAACGGGCGGAGCGACAAGCGCGACGGCGGCGAGGACGCCACCACCGGTGCCGGCGCGTCCACTTCCACCGGCGGTGACGCCGAAGACGCCGCCTCCACCGGTGACGCCGCCGGCGTGTCCCCGCTCTCCGTGCCGCCGGTCACCGAAGTGGATTACTCCTTCCTGAAAGACCCGCTCGGCGTCCCGCTGCCGGACTTCGACACGCTCACCGGCGACGGCGGCGAGGACGACGAGAACTCCGGCGACGAAGCGGACGCCGACTCCGCCGACACCACCGGCGATGGTTCCGATGGCGACGCCACCGGCACCACCGCCGGAGACGCCGCTTCCGCTTCCGCCAGCACCGATGGCGCGTCCGCATCCGAAACGTCCCCCGCCGCCTCCGCCGGCACCGGTTCCGCCTCCGATGACGCCGCCGGTGCCGGCACCGCCGGTCCGACCATTCTCGGCGAGGAAGTCGTCGAACGCGCCGACCCCGCCGCGCTCGCGCCCAAGAAGCGCGGCGACTACCAGTTCCCGTCCAGCGAACTGCTCGACCCGCTGCCGGTGCCCGACGAGAGCGTCCCGACGGAGAATTTCTCGGCGCGCGCCGACATCGTCGTCGGCACGCTCGCGGACTTCAAAATCGACGTCAAAGTCGCCGCCATCCAGCCCGGTCCCGTCGTCACGCGCTACGAGATTCGCCCCGAGCGCGGCGTGAAGGTCGAGAAAATCGCCGGTCTGCAAAACAACATCGCGATGGCGCTGAAGGCGAAGAGCATCCGCATTCTCGCGCCGGTTCCGGGCAAGGACACCGTCGGCATCGAAGTCCCGAACGCCTCGCCCAAGCCGGTGCTCATGCGCGAGATTTTGGAGAGCCGCGCGTGGGCGGAGCGCAAGGGCGAAATCCCCGTCGTTCTGGGCAAGGAAGTCACCGGCAAGCCGGTTCTGACCGACCTCGCGAAGATGCCCCACCTGCTCATCGCCGGCAGCACCGGCAGCGGCAAATCGGTGTGCATCAACTGCATTCTCACCTCGCTCATCTACAACTCCGGTCCCGACGACCTGCGCCTCATCCTCGTGGACCCCAAGGTCGTCGAAATGCACTCCTACCAAAAACTGCCCCACCTGCTCATCCCCGTCGTGCACGACGCCAAGAAAGTCCCCGGCGCGCTGAAATGGCTCATAGACGAGATGGAGCGCCGCTACCAACTCTTCGCCAAATGGAACGTGCGCAACATCGTCGGCATGAACGCCAAAATCACCAAGGACCGCGAACAGGCGAAACTCGCGCGCCAGATGGACCTCGAACTCTCGCCCGCCGAACGGCTCGCGACAACCGAGGCCGCCAGCGCAATCTCCGTCCCGCGCGACGCCGGCGTCATCGAGGACGAGATGCCGCGCGAGAAACTGCCCTACATCGTGTGCATCGTGGACGAGTTCGCCGACCTCATGATCGTCGCCCCCGCCGACATCGAGACGGGCGTCAACCGCCTCGCCGCCAAGGCGCGCGCCGCCGGCATTCACCTGATTCTGGCGACGCAGCGGCCGTCCGTGAGCGTCATCACCGGTGCCATCAAGGCGAACCTGCCCAGCCGAATCGCGTTCAAGGTCATCTCGCAAGTGGACTCGCGAACCATCCTCGACACCAAGGGCGCGGACACGCTCATCGGCAAGGGCGACATGCTGTTCGTCCCGCCCGGCAGCGCCGAGCACCTGCGCGCGCAGGGCGCGTTCATCTCCGACAACGAGGTCGAGCGCCTCGTCACCACCGTCGTCGAAACGAACGGCGAGGCGGAGTTCGACGACACCGTCGCCGACGCCATCGAGGCCGCCGCCGCCAAGGACGAGGACGACGACAACACGCCGACCGAGGGCACCGACGACCCCGACCAGGACCCGCTCTTCAAGAAGGCGGTCGAACTCTTCCGCAGCGAGGACAAGGCCTCGACTTCGCTCATGCAGCGCCGTCTCTCTCTCGGCTACGGGCGCGCCGCCCGCCTGCTCGACCAAATCGCCGCGGCGGGCTACATCGTCAGGGAAAGCAACAAACCCAACGCGCCGTGGAAGGTCGTGCACGTGTGATTTGTGGGGAATGGGGAGCGGGGAGCGGGGGAATAATGGCGGCTACGCCGCGGAAAGGAGGGGCAACAAGGGAAGGGTGCGCAGGAAGAGGGGTGCCGGCGGCAACGATTGGTTATTTGCTTTGTCCCGGCACCGGCGGTGCCGGTGGCTTCCCCGCCGCTGCCGGTGGTGGCTCCGTTTTCGCCGCCGGCGGTGTTGCCTTGGGCTTCCCGATGTCGAGACCAAGGGCTTTGCGGCGGAGAATCTCCAAGTTCTGCACATAGACCTTCGCGGAGATGCCTCCGCTGCCGCCGGCACCGGCACCGCCGCCGCTACCGCTGGCGCGACCGGTGGCGACCTGCGCGAGTTTGTTCCCGAAGCCGTCGGCGAGGCGGACGGCGGGGTAGGTTTTCACCGCGAGCCGCTCCTTGATGGCGCGGTAGGCGAGTTCCTCCTTGGAGCCGATTTTCTCGCGCGGAAAGCGCACCTTGACGAGCGTGAGCGCACCGGCGGCGTAAGTGCGAAAGTCGCGCTCGGCGAACAGGCGCTCGTAGCGGGCGCACGCCGTGCAACCACGGTTCTCGCAGTTGCCGGGACCGGTGAAAAACACGAGCACCATGCGCTCGGTGCCCTTGGATTTCTTCACGGCGGCGTCGAAATCGCGTTCCCAATGCGAGCCGGACGAAGTGACCACCGGTGCCGTCTGCCCCGCGCCCGCGCCGCTTTTCGAGCGTTTTGACCCCGCGCCAAAAGCGTCGCCGGCAACGCCCGCCAGCGCGAGCAACGCCGCAAGCGCGAAGACGAATCGGACGGTCGTCGCCGGCGGCATCAGGGTCGGTCTCATGGCGCGCGCAGATTGCCCCTTCCTCCCCCGCTGGAAACGTTTTTTTCCGCCACCACCGGCACCTCGGTTGCGTAAGGCGCGACCGTTCACACCTCCTTTCGCATGTGCGAAGGGGGGAGGTTGAGGGCGATGCGGTATTTGGTGACGGTGCGTCGGGCGATTTGCACGCCGCGTCGGTTAAGTTCGTCGAAGAGCGCGGTGTCGCTGAACGGTGCCGCCGGCGACTCTCCGGCGATGATTTCGCGGATGAGCCGCTGGACGCTCTCGGCGGAGATTTCGCCGCCGTCGGCGGTGGCGAGGCCGGAGCGGAAGAAGTAGCGCATCGCGAAGACGCCGTGGGGCGTGGCGATGTTCTTGTTGTCAATGGCGCGGCCGACGGTGGTCTCGTGCACGCCGATTTCGGAGGCGAGCGCGGACATGGTGAGCGGGCGCAGGTGCGTGAGGCCGTTTTCGAGAAAGTCGCCCTGGTGCGCGACCATGGCGCGCGCGATGCGTTCAAGCGTGCGCTGCCGCTGCTCGATGGCGGTGATGAAGAAGCGGCCGTCGCGCATTTTCGCGGTGATGAACTGCCGGTCGGACTCCTTGACGGACTTGCTCGCGGCGAGGTCCTTGTAGGTCTGGTTGAGGCGCAGGAGGGGCAGGCGCTCGTTGTTGAGCGAGACGTCCCACGAGACGCCGTCGGCGGCGCGGCGGACGGTGACATCGGGCAGGAGCGCACGGTTGTCGTCGCGCTCGAAGCGGCGCGCCGGCGCGGTGTCGAGCGAGGCGAGGACGGCGAAGGTTTCGCGGACAGCGGCGGTGGTCACTTCGAGTTTTTCGGCGATTGCGGGGATTTGGCGTTTGAGCAGGAGCGGGAAGCACTTTTCGACGAGGCGGGCGGCGGTGGACTTTTGCAGTCCGCGGCGGGCAAGTTGGAGCAGGAAGCACTCGCGGAGGTCGGCGGCACCGATGCCGGGCGGGTCGAGGGTTTTCAGGAGGGCGAGGGCGGCTTCGAGGTCGGCGCGCGCGTGCGCGCTGGCGAGGCAGAGGTGCCCGATGTCGGCGTTGAAAAAACCGCGCGCGTCAATCTCGCCGATGATGGTCTCGAAGGCGGCGAGCACCGCCGGTGGCGGCGATTCGGCGCGCGCCTGCCCGACGAGGAAGGCGTCGAGGGAAATGCTCTGCCCGCCGGAGAGGATGTTCTGGGTAGCGTTGTCGAAGAGGGCTTGGCGGCGTTCCTCAAGGTCGGCGGACGCGCTGCCGGCGGGGGCGTCGCCGTATTCGTCGCGGTCGGCGACGACCCCGTTCTCCGCGCCTTCGAGACCGGCGGACGGGGTGGTGCCGGCGACACCGGCGGCAGCGTCAACACCACCGGCGGCGGCACCGGTGCCGGCGGTGAAATCGGCGTCGCCGAAGTCGGCGTTCTCGGCGTTGTCGCGCCGCGCCGGCGCGTCGGGCAGGAAGGTGGAGTCCGCAGTGAAGTCGGAGGCGTCGCCGGCGGCGTCGGTTTCGCTCCGCGCGCCGGCGGTGCGTTCGGAGGCGCGGCGGGCGTCCGCGATGGCGTCGAGGGAATCGGTCGCGCAGTCGGCGGGGCGGACTTCTTCGAGGAGCGGGTTTTCAGCGAGTTGGACGGCGATTTCCTGATTCAGCGCGACGGTCGAGAGTTGGAGGATGTGGAGTGACTGCCGCAGTTGGGGTGTCAGATTGATGCTCTGTGTCTGCCGCTGGGTCTGGTGCATTCCCTGCACGTTGCTGATTGTGGGCTGCATCGGCGAAGGAGGACGGGGTAAGGGGTGGCACCGGTGACGGCTGTGACGGCGGCGTTGGCGGCGAAAGTGGCGGTGGCGAAGAAGGAGGTGGTGGCGGCGAAAACAGGGTCAAATGTCATACATCGTCGCGCCGTCGTAGCGCGGGATGAGGTCGGCGACGGTGGTCTTTTTCAGGACGGTTCGGAAGCGGTTCGCGATGCCGTTCCAGACCTCGGCGACCTGCGCGCCGGAGACGCCGTCAAGGTGCAACCGGTGCTGCACGAGGTCGTTGTCCACGATTTCGGCGACATCGAGCAACGAGGTATCCGAGGGGCGTCGCACGAGGGCATAGCCGCCGTTTTTGCCGCGTTTGCTGCGCAAAATTCCGCCGGCGCGAAGTTCGTTCAGGATTTGGATGAGGTAGTTCTGCGGGATTTTCTCGCTCTTCGCGAGTTCCTCAATGTGCGCGAGTTGCCCGCTCCCGTAAAGCCGCCCGATTTGGGCAAGGGAACGACAGGCGTATTCGAGTTTGAGGGAAATTTTCATGTGCTCTGCGCAGTGGAGTTTGCGGCGGGACGCGCCGGCGCCCCTGTGCGCGACAACTTACCGCGCCACGCCCGCCACGCAAGGAAACACTCGCCTTTGAGCCAAGCCGCACCACCGGTGCCGCACACATGGAGTGCCGACTTTGGAGCGCCGACTTTCAAGTCGGCTCGGCAGTGTTGCGGCGTAGCCGCCACTCTAAAAAAAAAGACAACCCACGGCGGCTGCGCCGCACCCGGCTTGCGAGCCGACTTGAAAGTCGGCGCTCCATGTGTCGCTCCATGTGCGTATCGGCTTGGGGGGGGGGGGGGGGGGGGGGGGGGGGGGGGGGGGGGGAGTGGGGCGGC
>JAISSQ010000167.1 GCA_031273045.1 Puniceicoccales bacterium | reverse complement strand
GTGGGCAGTGCCGGTGGCGGTAGTTAGGGACAGTGGGCAAGGTCGGGGGCGAGTGACCGGTGGCGGGGGTTCTGCGGTGGCGCAAAAAAGCCGGCGGAAAGAGTGCGTCAAGGGGGATTGTTTCACATGGAGCGCCGCATTCATGGAGCGCCGGCTTTCAAGTCGGGTCGGCAGTGGTGCGGCGATAGCCGCCACTCTTTTTTTAGGAAAGCAAGGCGGCTGCGCCACATCTCCACCGAGCCGACTTGAAAGTCGGCGCTCCATGAATGCGGCGCTCCATGTGCGGCACTCCATGTGTGTGACCGCCTGACAACAAGGCAGAGATACCCTGTGCGAGAAGGAACCGGTGGCGGCGGGGAAGGTAGAAGGGGAGCATGCTCCCGCACGTCCGTCCCGCTTCGCTCACCAATCCCGCTTCGCGCGACCGCGCCGCCTCGCACGCCCGTCTCGCCTCGCACGCCCGTCTCGCCTTGCACGCCCGTCCCGCTTTGCACGCACACCCCGCCTTGCACGCCCGTCCCGCTTTGCGCGCCCTGCGCCGTCCCGTGTTCCTCGCGCTCGCGCTCGTTCTCGCGCTCGCGTTCGCGCTCGTGGGCGACCGAGCCACCGGCACCGGCGACACCACCGGCGCCACCGCCGGTGGCGACAAATCCAGTGCCGCCGCCGGCTACATGCGGCTGCGCAAAACGGGCGATGACGCCTACACGCTCGAACTTGCGTCGCGGACGTTCGTGGGGACGCGCCCCGGAGCGGCGAAGGGGAGCGCGCCCGTGTCGGTCACGCTGATTTCAGCGATGCACATCGGTTCGGCGGACTACTACGCGCGCTTGCAGCAGATTCTCGACGCGCGCGACCTGCTACTCTTCGAAGGCGTCGGCGGCGAAACGGACGACGATATCGCCACCGGTGACGGAGGCACCGCCACCGGTGACGCCGCCGGCGTCAATATCGTCGCCACCGGCACGACGGCACGTCTTTGCGCGGCGCACGCCGTGGAGTGCGGCGGCGGCGCTCACGAGTCGGAGCCCCGCGCTCCCGTCCGCGCCGCGTCGAGGCGCAAGCGTTCTGTCTCCACCGACGACCTCTACGGGTTGCTGGCAGGGGCGAGCGGTTTGGTGACCCAGCACACGGGCATCAACTACGACCGCCCGCGCTTCCGAAACGCCGACCTTTCGCTGCCGGCGATGCGCAAGATTTTGCGCGCCGAAATCCGGCGCGGCGGACCGGCGGGGCGCGACGCCGCCGAGGCGTTTCAACTGATGGGCGAAATGGAAAAACTGCTCGGCGGCGGCGGCGGGGTCGAACTGCTCGTCCTGCGCGGGCTGACCTCGCTCATGCGCGGAAGCGCGGCGGCGCGCGCGCTGTTCCTGCTCAACCTCGCGTCGGTGGACGAGGACTTGAACGCCGCCGGCGCGCTGCGGCAGGGCTTCTTCGACACCGGCGGCACGCGCCGCCTGATGCGCCTCGTCCTCGACGACCGCAACGCCGCCGCCATGCGTCTGCTCGAACAGGCGATGCGCGAGCGCGGCGCGCCCGGCGACTTCGGCGTCTTTTACGGCGCGGCGCACATGCGCGGCATGGAGGAAATCCTCACGCGCAAATGGGGCTTCCGCCCGACGCGCACGCGCTGGCTGCCGGTGTTCACGGTGTCGCCCGCCGCCGCCGGCGTGCCGGACATTCTCTCGCGTCCGTTCCTGCGCAAAGCGGTCGGCGAGTGAGCGGGAAAACCACCTTGCCGGCGCGAGGCGCGCCGTGCTTAAAGCCCGCCCGTTCCGCGAGAAACGCACCCGCTCCCCATCCCCGAAAAACACGATGAAAACCGTAATTCTTGCCGGCGGACTCGGCACGCGCCTTGGCGAGGAGACCGTCCTGCGCCCCAAGCCGATGCTCGAAATCGGCGGCCGCCCAATCCTGTGGCACATCATGAAAATCTACTCCGCGCACGGCGTGAACGACTTCGTCGTGTGCGCCGGACACAAGGGCTACCTCATCAAGGAATACTTCGCGAACTACTTCCTGCACATGACCGACGTGACCTTCGACATGGCGAAGAACTCCGTCGAGGTGCACGCACGCCACGCCGAACCGTGGCGCGTCACCGTCATTGACACCGGCGAGAGCACCATGACCGGCGGCCGCCTCAAGCGCGTGCGCGACTACGTCGGCGACGAGACCTTCTGCCTCACCTACGGCGACGGCGTGAGCGACGTGGACATCGGCGCGCTCACGCGCTTCCACAAGCAGTCGGGACGGCTCGCGACGCTCACGGCGGTCCAGCCGCCCGGGCGGTTCGGCGCGCTTGAATTCGATGCCGGCGACCCTTCGCGCATCCGCCACTTTCAGGAGAAGCCCGCCGGCGAGGGCGCGTGGATTAACGGCGGCTTCTTCGTGCTCGAACCGGCGGTGTTCGACCTCGTCGCCGGCGACGCCACGGTCTGGGAGCGCGAGCCGTTGGAGGCACTCGCGGCGCGCGGCGAACTGAACGCATTCCGCCACGCCGGCTTCTGGCAGCCGATGGATACCCTGCGCGAAAAGAAGCACCTCGAAGACCTCTGGAACACCGGCAGCGCGCCTTGGAAATGCTGGTGAAAAACCGCCGCCGCGCTGGTAAAACGCCGCCCATGAAAAACCAGAACGAAGAGCGGAACGACGACGCGGCAACGGCGGCGGCGGAACCGGCGGCGCGTGAGCAAGCAACGGCGGCGGAACCGGCGCGGAACGCCCGCCACATCGTGATTATGGCGGGCGGGCGCGGGGAACGGTTCTGGCCGCAGAGCCGCGCGCGGCGCCCCAAGCACTTGCTGCCGGTGGTCGGCGAAACGCCGCTCATCGCCCAGACCCTCGAACGTCTCGCCGGCCTCGCGCCCGTCGAAAACATCTGGGTCATCACCAACCGCGAGCAGCGCGACGCCGTGCTCGAAGTGTGCCCGCAACTCGCGCCGGAACAGGTCGTCGGCGAACCGTGCGGACGCGACACCGCCGCCGTCGTCGCCCTCGCCGGCGCGCTCGTCGCGCGGAAATCGCCGGCGGCGACGCTCGCGCTGCTGCCGGCGGACGCCGTGATTGCCGACGCCGCCGGATTCCGCCGCACGCTCGCGGCGGCGTTCGCGGCGGCGGAGGACACCGCCGGCGGCCACCGCCTCGTCACCATCGGCATCACGCCGAACGCGCCCGCCACCGGCTACGGCTACATCCAACTCGGCGAAAAACTTGCCGCCGCCGGCACCGCCGTCCCGCCGCTTTACGCCGTGCGCCGCTTCGTCGAGAAACCCGACCGCGCCACCGCCGAACGCTACCTCGCCGAGGGCGGCTTCCTCTGGAACGCCGGAATGTTCGTCTGGACGCTCGACGCGCTCGCCGACGCCTTCCGCCGCCACGAGCCGGAGGTCTGGAACGCCGTCGCCGCCGGTGTCGCCGAGCACGGCGACGACCTCGCCGCGTTCTACCCGACGCTCAAAAAAATCTCCGTGGACTACGCCGTCTTGGAGAAGAGCGACAACGTCGTGTGCGTGCCGGCGGCGTTCGACTGGGACGACGTCGGCGAATGGCCTGCGCTCGCGCGCCACGACGCGCCCGACCCCGCCGGCAACGTCCGGCGCGGCGACACCGCGTTGCTCGACGCCGCCGGCAACATCGTCATCTCCGAGCGCGGGCACCTCGTCGCCGCGCTGGGCGTCGAGGACCTGATTATCGTCCACACCGCCGACGCCACGCTCGTCTGCCCGAAATCGCGCGCGCAGGACTTGAAACGCCTCGTCTCGCAATTGGACGCGAAATGGACGGCGTGACCGCTACCGACGCCGGCACCGGTGCCGTCACCACCGGCACCGCCGGTGCTCACAGGAAATACCCGACGCCGCCGGCGAAGAGCGGCTGGTATTTCTCGCCCGGAATGTTTTTGGCGATGTTGTCGCCGCAACGCTCGCTGTGCCCCATCTTGCCGAGGACGCGCCCGTCGGGGCTGATGATGCCTTCGACGGCGCCGGCACTGCCGTTCGGATTGAACTCGATGTCCGCGCTGGGGACGCCGGCGGGGTCGCAGTATTGGAACGCGATTTGACCGGCGGCGGCGAGGCGGCGCAGTTCGGCGTCGCTCGCGGTGAAGCGTCCCTCGCCGTGCGAGAACGGGATGTTGTAAACCTCGCCGGCGCGCATGCGCGAGAGCCACGGGCTGCGGGCGGGGTCGGCGGAGACGCGCGTGAGGGCATAGCGCGAGATGTGGCGGCCGAGGGTGTTGTAAAAGAGCGTCGGCGCGTCGGGCGTCGCCTCGCGGATTTCGCCGTAGGGGACGAGACCGAGTTTGATGAGCGCCTGAAAGCCGTTGCAGATGCCGAGGGCGAGGCCGTCGCGCTCGCGCAGGAGGCGCATCGTGGCGTCGCGCACGGCTGGGTTGTGGAAGACGGCGGCGATGAACTTGCCGGAGCCGTCCGGCTCGTCGCCGGCACTGAATCCGCCGGGCAGCGCGAGGATTTGGGCGGCGTCAATGGCTGCGGCGAGTTCGCGCAGGGAGTCGGCGACGTCGGCGGGCGTCTGGTTGCGGATGACGAGGACGCGCGGCTCGCCGCCGGCGCGGCGGAAGGCGCGGGCGGTGTCGTATTCGCAGTTCGTTCCGGGAAAGACCGGAATGAGGACGCGCGGGCG
>JAISSQ010000163.1 GCA_031273045.1 Puniceicoccales bacterium | reverse complement strand
GACACCGCCGCCGTCCTCGCCGATTTGGAGCGCGACATGCTCGCCGCCGCCGACGCCCTTGAATTTGAACGCGCCGCCCTCCTGCGCGACCAAATCGAAATCCTCAAAGGCAACAAGCCCGCCACCTCCCGCGCCTCCACCTCCTACTCAAAAAAACGCCGCCGCCGGTAACCCCAGCCCACCGGCAGTGCCACCATCAGTGCCGCCGGCAGTGCCGCCTTTCTCCACAACCAAGTTCTGTGCGCGCCATTCATGGCGCGTTCCCCGCCCACCGACCACTGGCCACCGACCACTGCCCACTGCCCACTGACCACTGACCACTACTCGGAACACTGCCCGTCCCGCCGTGTCTGCGGCGGACATGTCCGCAACCCTGCGTTTCCAATTTATTCCCTCCATAACCCGCGCCACCCGCGCCCTCTCGCTCGCCGCGCTGCTCGCCGCCGGCGGGCTGTCTTTTGCCGGCGCCGCCGAGGATGAAGCCGCGCTTGCCGCCGTGTTGCGCGACGCCGCGGCGTCTGACAACGCGAAGGTCACCGCCGCCCAGAAACTCAGTTATGCCGGCAGCGAGGCCGCCATCGCGCCGCTGCTCGAACTGCTGGCGTCCAACAAAGCGGTGCTGCGCGACGCCGCCCGCTACGGTCTCGAAAACATTCCTTCGCCGAAGGTCGAAGCCGCGTTGCTCGCCGCGCTCGACACCGCCGCCGGCGACGCGCGCATCGGCATCGCGCAGTCGCTCGGCAACATCGGCTCCGCGAAAGCCGTGCCGGCACTCGTCAAAATTTTCAACACCACCGGCGCCGCCATCGCCGCCGGCAACGCGCCCGCCGCCGACCGCGCGTTGAACGTCGCCGCCGCCAACGCGCTGGGCAAAATCGCGACGCCCGCTGCGCTCGCCGCGTTGAAGCCCGTCGCCAGCAAGTGCCCCGTCGCCGCCCTCGCGCTGCTGCGCGGCGCGGACCGCGTCGCCGCGAAGAACCCCGCCGGTGCCGCGCCGCTTTACCGCGATTTGCTCGCCGCGCTCGACAAGTGCCCCGCCGGTGCCGCGCCCGCCGCTGCCGGTGACGCCGCCGCCGGCGAGAAGAAGCCCTGTCCGGCCGCGACGACCTTTTGCACCGTCAAACAAGGTGCGCTGCGCGGCGCGATTTTGACCGGCGGCGAGGACGGTCTCGCGCTGTGGAAGAAGAGCGTCGCCGGCAAGTGCGACGCCGCCGCGAAGGTCGCCCTGCGCGCCGTCATCGAGTTCCCGAAGTGCCCCGACATCACCGGCGCTCTCGCCGGTGCGCTCGCGACGCTTCCGCCCTGCCGTCAGACGAAACTCGCCGAACTGCTCGGCGCTCGCGGCGACAAGGCGGCGTTGCCGGCGTTGCGCGCCGTTGCCGCGCTGCCGGCGTCCGAGGCGAACGACCCCGCGCGTTTCGCCGCCGCTCGCGCCCTCATCGCGCTTGGCGACACCGCCACCGGTGCCGCGACGCTCCACGCGCTCATCGGCTCCGCCGCGACCGCGACACGCGAGTTGCCGTTGCGCGACCTCGCCGCGAACGCGCTGCTCGGCCTCTCCTACGAAAGCCCCGCCGCCGAAGCCGCCGCCGGTTTCAAGTCCATGTTCAACGGCAAAGACCTCTCCGAGTGGCGCAACAACACCGGCTATTGGGACGTCCGCAACGGCATCCTCACCGCCGAAAGCACCGCCGAGAAACCGTGCAAAAAGAACAGCCACCTCATCTGGAACGGCGGCGTGAAAGGCGATTTTGAACTGCGCGCGCAGTTCCGCCTCTCGAAAAGCGCGAACTCCGGCATCCAGTTCCGCGCCGAGGACAAGGACGCCGACACGTCCTACCAAGCCGACATGAACGGCGGCGGCGACTACATCGGCTTCCTCTACCACCCCGGCTTCCACCTCGTCGGCGAGCGCGGCGCGAAAGTCGTCCTCGGTCCCGAAGTGAAGACGCGCGAGCAGCGTCGCGGCGCGATTACGCGCTACCCGAACGCGAAGGCGATTTCGCAGCACGCCTTCAACGCGACGCAGTGGAACGAATACCGCATCGTCGCGAAAGGCCGCGAGTTCACGCTCTACGTGAACGGCGTGAAGACGAACGAGTTCGTTGACCTGCGTCCGAACGCGCCGAAGGACGGCGTCATCACGCTCCAAATGCACGCCGGTCCCGCGATGAAAATCGAGTATCAGAACCTGCGCATCCGCGACCTGTGAGCACCCCCTTTCCAGCAGTGCCGGCGGCGGAACGGCGCGTCCCGTGGGTGCAACTCAAATACCACTCCTACGCGCCGCACATCTACCGCAACATGGTCGGCGACCACTCGCCGTCCATCCGCGCCGGCGCGCTCGTCAACGTCTATGACCGCGACGGCCGCCCCTTCGGCTCCGGCTTCTGCAACCTCGCCGCAAAGGTCGCCCTGCGCGTCTTCAAACACCTGCGCCCCACCGAAACCGCCGGCGGCACCGTAGCCGCTACCGGCACCACCGCCGCCGGCACCACCGCCGGCACCACCGCCGGCAGCGAAAGTTCTGTGCCGCGCGTTTACGCGCGGGAAAACGCCTTCGCCACCGAAGACGAGCCGCTCGAAGCCCTGCGCCGCGCCGCCACGTTCCGACGCGAAACGCTCCGGCTCGACGCCACCGGCGACGCCTACCGCGTCGTCAACGCCGACGGCGACGCGCTCGGCGGCCTCGTCGTTGACCGCTACGCCGACACGCTCTCCGTCGAAGTCACCGCCCTCGCCGTCTTTCAACGCCTCCCCGCGTGGCTGCCCGTCCTGCACGAGGCGCTCGGCACCACACGCGCCGTCATTCAAGTGGACGAGCAAATCGCGCGCGTCGAGGAGATTGACCGCCGCCTCATCCCCGCGCCGCCGGTGCGCTCCGTCAAAATCCGCGAGAACGGCGTCCGCTACTCCGTTGACTTCGCCGACGGTCACAAGACCGGCTTCTTCTGCGACCAGCGCGACAACCGCCGGCGCCTTGCCGAACTCGCGCGCGGACGCCGCCTGCTCGACGTCTGCTGCTACACCGGCGGCTTCTCCATCTCCGCAAAACTCGGCGGCGCCGCCGAAGTCACCGGCGTTGACCTCGACGAAAAGGCCGTCGCCCAAGGTCGCGCCAACGCGAACCTCAACCAGTGCCGCGTCAACTTCGTCCACGCCGACGCCTTCTCCTACATGCGCCAGATGCAGCGCAACGGTGCCACGTGGGACGCTGTCCTGCTCGACCCGCCCAAGTTCATAGACGGGCGCGACGCCTTCGAGAGCGGACTGAAAAAATACAACGACCTGAACGTCCTCGGCCTCCAACTCGCCGCCCCGGGCGCACTCTTCGTCACCTGCTCGTGCTCCGGTCTGCTCGGTGCCGCCGAGTTCGAGGAACTCGTCGTCCGCGCCGCGCACCGCTACGGACGCCGCCTGCAAATCTTCGAACGCGCCGGTGCCGGCGCCGACCACCCCGTCTTCTCGAACCACCTCGGCGGCCGCTACCTCAAAACGCTCTGGTGCCGCGTGTGGTGACGGTGACCCTTACGACGCTTCCGCCGCCGCCAACCTTGCCAGCACCGCCGGCAGCAAGGCGTGCTCCGCCTCGTGGATTTTGCGCTCGAAGTCCGCGAGGGTGTCGCCGTCCTCGCGGCGCACCGCCGCTTGGTCAATAATCGCGCCACCGTCCACCTCCGCGTTCACGTGGTGCACCGTGCAGCCACTCACGCGCACGCCGCGCCGCCACGCCTGCCCGATGGCGTCCAATCCGGGAAACGCCGGCAGCAGCGAGGGGTGCAGGTTGATGATGCGTCCCGCGAAGGCCTCCAAGAGCGGCGCCTTCACAACGCGCATGAAGCCCGCCAGAACCACGAAGTCCGCGCCGGTGTCGCGTATCCGCCGCGCCCACTCGCGCTCCACCTCCGGCGGGAATTTCGTCTTGAACGGCCCCGCATCCGGCTGAAACGCCGGCACCCCGAAGCGCGGTCCGAGTTCGAGAATGCGCGCGCCGGGGATGTCGCAAAACAGCGACACTATCCGCGCGCCGCCCAGCAGACCCGCGCTCTGCGCCCGAAGGATGGCGTCCGCGTTCGACCCACGACCGGAACCGAGAATGGCAACGTTCATGACGGCACGATAAGCCCCCGCCCCACCCGCGCAATTGCATGATTCCGCGCGGCGGCGGCGGAGGCGTCACCGGCGGCGTCACCGGCAGTGCCGGCGGCGGCGGTGCCGGTGGCGTTTCTCACAGCACTTTCGCCAGACGGCGGGCGACTTCTTCGACGTTGGCGCGGGAGTTGAAGGCGCTGATGCGGAACCAGCCCTCGCCGGCGCGTCCGAAGCCGCTGCCCGGGGTGATGACGACGTTCTGCTCGCGCAGCAGGCGGTCGAAGAACGTCCAACTGTCGGTGCCGGCGGGCGTTTGCGCCCAGATGTAGGGCGCGTTCTCGCCGCCGAAGACGCGCAGTCCGGCACCGGCGGCGGCGTTGCGCAGGATGGCGGCGTTGCCCATGTAGTGCGCGATGAGGGCGGCGACTTGCGCTTTGCCGGCGGTGGTGTAGAGGGCTTCGGCGGCGCGTTGGACGGGGTAACTGACGCCGTTGAACTTGGTGCTCATGCGGCGGTTCCAGAGGGCGTGAAGCGGGTGGCGGGAGCCGTCGGCGGCGCGGGCGGTGAGGGTGCGCGGGACGATGGTGAAGCCGCAGCGGACGCCGGTGAAGCCGCCGTTTTTCGAGAAACTGCGAAACTCGATGGCGACTTCGCGGGCGCGGGGGATTTCGTAGATGCTGCGCGGGAGGGCGGGGTCTTGGATGTAGGCCTCGTAGGCGGCGTCGAAGAGCAGCAGGGTGTCGTGCTCGACGGCGTAGGCGACCCACGCGGCGAGTTGTTCGCGGGTGGCGACGGCGCCGGTGGGGTTGTTCGGAAAGCACAGGTAGGCGACGTCGAGCGGCGGTTCGCCGGCGGCGGGCGGGGGCGGGACGAAGCCGTTGGCGGCGTCGCCGGCGAGGTAATGCAGACCGGCGTAGGCGCCGTGGGCGTCGGCTTCGCCGGTGTGCCCCGCCATCACGTTGGTATCGACATAGACGGGATAGACGGGGTCGGGGATGCCGATGCGGTTTTGCGGGCCGAGGATGTCGAGAATGTTTCCGCAGTCGCACTTGGAGCCATCGGAGACGAACACCTCGTCGTCGGCGACGTCGAGGCCGCGCTGCCGGTATTCGCCGGCGATTGCTGCGCGCAGGAACGGGTAGCCCTGTTCGGGGCCGTAGCCGCGGAAGGTCTCGCGGTGTCCGAGTTCCGCGGCGGCGTCGCGGAGGGCTTCGACGGCTGCGGCGGGCAGCGGTTCGGTGACGTCGCCGATTCCGCAGCGGATGAGCCGCGCCTTGCCGGCGGGGTCTTGCTCGCAGAAGGCGTTCACGCGCCGCCCGATTTCGGGAAACAGATAACCGGCGCGGAGTTTGAGGTAGTTGTCGTTGAGGAAAGCCACGGCGGGAAGGATGAAGGGTGAAGGTTGAAGGATGAAGGATGAAGGTTGAAGGGGAGGGATGGAGGGTTTGACAGCGCGCCGGCAACGCCCACGCTCCGCCGCCGTCATGAAAATCCTCCAAGAATTTAAGACATTCGTCATGCGGGGAAATGTCCTCGACATGGCAGTCGGCGTCATCATCGGCGCGGCATTCGGAAAAATCGTCAGTTCGCTCGTGGACAACGTCATCATGCCCGTCATCGGCAAACTCACCAGCGGCGTGGACTTCAAGGCGCTCTACGTCGTCATTGACACGGAGAAATACAAGGAGGCGTTCGGGGCGGCGTCGGCGACGCTCGCCCAATGCGCCGAGAAGAAAGTGGCGGTCATCGCCTACGGGGAGTTCATCAACGCCATCGTCACGTTCCTGATTGTGGCGTTCTCGGTCTTCGTGCTCGTGAAGGTCGTCTCCGGTTTGCAAGCGAAGGCATTCGGCGAGGCAAAAGCCGCCGAAGCCGCCGGTGCCGCCGCTCCCGCCCCAGCCGAACCGCCGCCGCCAACCAAGGAGCAGGAACTCCTCGCCGAAATCCGCGACCTGCTGAAAGCGCGGCAGGGGTAACACGCATCAGGGGCGCGACAACGCTCTGGGCGGGCGGCTCTCCGACCCGTCCGCCAGTCCACGCCGCCTCGCCAAAAATCGTTTGCTCACGCTGCCGGTTTTGAATTCAAAGCGCGCCCTCATGGACATTCGCAAACCCATCGGTCTCCTCTTCACCGTTCTCGGACTCATCCTCGCCGGCGCCGGTGCCGGTCTTTTCGGCGGCGACGCCGCCGGAACCGCCAAAAACATCGGCGGCGAGGCGTTGAACATCAACCTCATCTGGGGTCTCGTCCTGCTCGTCTTCGGCGGTCTCATGCTCGGCCTCGCCCTGCGCTCCGCCAAAAACGCCCCCAACGCCAGCGAAGAGTAAGGCGTAACGCCACCGCCGGTGACGCCCGCGACGCCGCCATGCCCTTCCGTCTCCACCACGGCAACGACCTCGCCGCGCTCGCCCGCGCCCTCGCGGAAGAACTCCGCACCGCACCCGACGCCCCCGACGGCACCGGTGCCGCCGCCGTCCCCGACCCGCTCCGCTCCGAAATCATCGTCACCCCCGACCGCTCGCTCGCCCGCTGGCTCCAATTCCAAATCGCCGCCGCCAACGGCATGTGCCCCCACGCCGAGTTCCTCTTCCCCGGCAAATTCCTCTACAAGCACCTCTTCGAGCCAATGCTCGCCGCCACGCCGGCGGCACCACCGGTGCAATTCACGCCCGACACCGTCCGCTGGCGCATCCTCGCCCTCCTGCCCGAACTCGAAGACCGACCCGCCTTCGCGCGCGTCAAAAACTTCACCGCCGGCGACACCCTCCGCCGCTACCAAATCGCCGGCGAGACCGCCCGCCTCTTCGACAAATACATGACCTACCGGCCGCAGTGGACCGAGGCGTGGGAACGCGGCGCGCCCGCCGCCGGCGTCACCGGCGACGACGCCCCGTGGCAGTCCGAACTCTGGCGCGCCCTCACCGCCCAGACCGCCGGCGAAACGCTCCACTTCTCCGGCCTCCTCCAACGCTTCCTGCGCGAGACCGCCCCCGGACGCCCGCCGCCGGCGTTCCTCAACAAACTCCGCCAGCGCCGCCGCGTCTTCTACTTCGGAATCACCGCCCTCCCGCCAGCCCACCTCGACGTCCTCAAACGCCTCGCCGACACCGGCACCGTCGAAATCCACTTCCACGCCCACAACCCCTGCGCCGACCTCTGGGACCAAGTGCGCTCCCGAAAAAGCCAACTGCGCGCCGCCGTAGCCACCACCGGTGGTGCCACCGGCACCGCCGCCACCGCCACCACCGGTGGTGATGCCGCCGGCGGTTCCCAAGGTTCCAGTCGGGCCGGCGGCGTTCACGCCGCCACTGCCGCCGCCACCGCCACCGCCGCCACCGACCACCCCCTGCTCGAAGCCCTCGGTCGCGCCGGCAGCGAATTCCTCGGCCTCCTCCTCGACCGCGAAATCACCCCCGAAACCGAGCACTTCCACGACTTCGATTTCGCCGCCCCCGCCGACACCGGTGCCGGTGCCGCCGCCCCCTCCCTCCTCACCCTCCTGCGCGCCGGCGTTCAGGAAAACACGCCGCCACCGGCAGCGTCCGAACGCGCCCCAATCGCCGCCGGCGACCGCTCGTTGAGCGTCCACAACTGCCACTCGCCCCTGCGCGAAGTCGAAGTCCTGCGCGACCAAATCCTCGACGCCTTCGCCACAATCCCCGACCTCCAACCGGAGGACATCCGCGTCCTCGCCCCATCGCTCGACGACTTCGCCCCGCACATCGCCGCCGTCTTCGGAGGCGCGCGCGCCGGCGCGACCGACGCCCTCCCGTGGGCGTTCGCGGGCAAGGTCAACGCCCGCGCCACCGGCGGCGCGGACACCGCCGGCACCGCCGAAACCCTCCGCGCCATCCTCGCCGCAATCGAAGGACGCTTCGCCGCCTCCGAAATCCTCACCCTGCTCGAACACGAAAGCGTCGCGAAAAAATTCGCACTCTCCGCCGCCGAACTCGCCATGCTCCCGCGACTACTCGCCCGCGCCGGCGCCGCGTGGGGAATTGACGCCCCGTTCCGCGAACGCGCCGGCTCCGGCGCGACGCCCGCGAACACGTGGCGCTTCGCCCTCGACCGCCTCCTGCTCGGCGCCGCCGCCGGCAACGCCGCGCCCGAAAACGAAATCCCGCGCATGCGCGGCGCGCGCGACGCCTCCGGTGCCGTCCCCTGCCTCCCCGCCGACGTGCCGGAAGGCGCCGCCGAAACCTGCGGCAAACTCGCCGCCTTCGCCGAAGCCCTCTTCGCCGCCCACCACCGGTGCGCCGCCGCCGAACACACCATCGCCGAATGGGCGGAAAACCTCGGAGCAACCCTCGCCTCCCTGCTCGCCGACGACGGCGCGGACAACGACGGCGGCGCGCGCGGTCTGCTCCAAAAACTCCGCGAAAGCGCCACCACCGGTGCCGCCGCCACCGCCAACCTGCGCGTTCCCTTCGCGTGCGTCTCCGCATGGCTGCGCGAGCACATCGGGAAAAGCGCGCCCGAACACCAGCCCGTCCCGGGCAAAATCCTCGTCGCCCGCCTCGGCACCCTGCGCAACGCCCCCTGCCGCGTCCTCGCCCTGCTCGGAATGTCCGACGGTGCCCTGCCCCGCGCCGCGCGCCCGCGCGCCTTCGACCTCATGGAGAGCGCGCCGCGCCGCGCCGGCGACGGCAACCCGCGCGATGACGACCGCCTCGCCCTCCTCGGCGCGCTCACCTCCGCCACCGAGCGCGTCATCATCCTCCACTCCGGTCAGAGCGAGCGCGACAACGCCGAGACCCCGCCCTGCGCGCCCGTGTGCGAAATCCTCGATGCCGCCGACTCGCTCTTCACGCCGCCGGTAAGCGACGGCGACGACACCGCCGGCAGCACCGGCAGTGCCGGAAAGACCGCCGACTTCCTCACGCTCAAGCACCCGCTCCACCCGTTCAGCCCCGCCTACTTCGCGCCGGACAAGGACCGCCGCCTCGCCGCGTTCAACCCCGACTGCTTCGCCGCCGCCGCCCGTCTCACCGGCGATGCGCCGCCGCCGCCGGAAGCGTCAACACCGCCGCCTCCTCCGCCGCCGGCAACACCGCCGGTGGTGCCGCGAAAACCCGTCCCGCTCGAAGACCTCATCGCCTTCCTGTGCTCGCCCGCGAAGGACTACCACCGGCGGCGTTTCGGCGTCCGGCTCGACATCTTCGAGGACGACCTGCCCGACGACGACGGACCGCTCGAACTAACGCCGCTCGCCGCGCAACGCCTCCGCGCACGCGCCCTCGACACGCTCCTGCCCGTCGCCGAAACGCTCCAGCCAACCGCTGGCGACACCACCGCCGGTGACGCCGCGCTCGAAGCCGCGCTCGCAAAGTTGCGTGCGATGCTCGACGCCGCCGGCGACCTCCCGCCCGACGGCGGTGCCGCGTTCGAGAAGGCCGCCGGTGCCGCGCGGCAAGTCACCACCGCATTCCGCGCCCTCGCCGCCGGCGCGCGTCTGCCCGCGCGCATCGCGGACATCGCGCTCGACGACGGTGCCGTCCTGCGCGCGACCTTCGCCGACGAGCACGCCGCCGGCGTTCAGGTCTTCACGCGCGCCGGCAAGGAGCGCGGACGCGATGTCGCCCGCGCGTTCCTCCTCCACCTCGCCCGCTGCGCCGCCGCCGGCACCGCCGGTGACGCCGCTACCGGTGCCGGCGCGACGCACGCGATTTTCGGCGGCGACGAGAAGGTGAAAACCGTCACCTACCAGCCCGTGCCACCGGCGGAGGCGCGCGCGCTGCTCGCCGCTCTGCTCGCCGAGCGCGAGCGCGTCATCACCGGCGGTGCTCCGCCGCCGTGCTTTCACGCTGACGCCGGCTGGGCGCTCGTCACCGACGATGATTTTCGCGGCAAGTGGGAGGGCGCGCGCGGTTCGCGCGGCGTTGACGCCTCGACGCGCCGCCTCTTCGGGGCGGAGGCGCCGCCGGACGGTTCGCCCGCACGCGAAGCACTCGCCGCGTTCGCCGAAAAAATCTTCGCGCCAGCCCGCCTCGCGCGCGGCGAGGTCTGACCGACCTCAAAGATTCGCCCGTTCCTTGCCGGCACCGGTGCGGTATTGGATGTAGGCGTTGTTGAGGACGGCGTAGCCGCCCGGGGTCGGATACTCGCCGGTGAAATACCAGTCGCCCGGGCTGTTCGGGCAGGCGCGGTGGAGGTTCTCGATGGTCTGGAAGACAAGGATGACCTCGCCGGTCCAGCCGGATTTGCGCACGCCGGCACTGACGATTTCGGACGCTTTGGCGGCGAGTTCCGCCTCGCTGAACGGGGCGTAAATCTCGCGCACGTGGTTGCGCATTTGCTCGTAGGGCTTGTCCGCTTGGGCGAGGCATTTTTCGAGCACGTCGTCGAGCAACGCGTCGCGTCCGCGCTCGCGGCACAACGCCTCGGCGGCCTGAAAAATCAGGAATTCGCCCAGTTCGGACATGTCGATTCCGTAGCAGTCGGGGTAGCGGATTTGGGGCGCGGTGGAGCAGACGATGATGCGCTTGGGGTTGGGTCGGGAGAGGATGCGCAGGATGGAGTTGCGCAGGGTGGTGCCGCGGACGATGGAGTCGTCAATGACGACGAGGTTGTCGCCTTTGCGCACGGTGCCGTAGGAGATGTCATAGACGTGCGAGGCGAGTTTCGTGCGGTTCTTTTCGTTGGCGATGAAGGTGCGCAGTTTGATGTCCTTGTGGGCGACTTTTTCGCTGCGCGGCCACGTCTTGAAGAGGACTTGGTTGAGGAAGCGCTTGTTGAGGCGTCCCTCGGCGGCGGCGCGCAGAATGGCGGCTTTGGCGTCCTGCCGCCACCGGCGGTAGAGTTCGTGGATGAGGCCGTAGAAGGCGATTTCGGCGGTGTTGGGGATGAACGAGATGACGGAGTGCTCGAAGTCGCCCTCGATGGCGCGATAGACGCTGGGGGCGAGCGCGGCACCGAGGGCTTTGCGCTCGGCGTAGATTTCGGGGTCGTTGCCGCGCGAGAAATAGATGCGCTCGAAGGAGCAGTGCTTGGCGGCGGCGCGCGGGAGGATTTGTTCGAGCGAGAACGCGCCATCATGCTTGATGATGGCGGCGGCACCGGCGTCGAGTTCGTGGACGTCCTCCTTGCGGGTGTTGAAAATGGTCATCAGCGCGGCGCGCTCGGAAGCGACGGCGAAGACCTCCTCGTTGCGGATGTAGAAGCAGGGGCGGATGCCGTTGGGGTCGCGGAAAACAAAGGCGTCGCCGTTGCCGACCAGACCGACGAGCGAGTAGGCACCGTCCCAGTTGCGAGCGGCCTCGCGCAGGACGCGCGCGAGGTTGAGTTCGCGCGAGATGGCGTCGGGGATGGCGTCGGCGGGAACGTCCGGCGCGTCGTTGAACCGCCGGTAGAGCGCGCGGTGCTCCTCGTCGAGCCAGAAGCCGATTTCCTCGAGCAGGGACTGGGTGTCGGTGCCGAAAACGGGGTGCGCGCCGCGCTGGATGAGGTTCCGGTTGAGGGTGCCGGAGTTGGTGATGTTGAAGTTGCCGGCGAGCATCAGGTTGCGGGTCTGCCAGATGCTTTTGCGGTAGAAGGGATGGCAGGCGGAGGTCTCGGCTTCGCGCCCGCCGGAAGTGCCGTAGCGCAGGTGACCGAGCAGAAGTTCGCCGCCAAAGTCAAATTTGCGTTTGAAGAGTTCGCCGTTGGCGTCGAGCGGCATGCCAATCGTGGGGTGCGCGGTGCGCGCGCGGTCGTAGGCGTCGAGTTGGCGCGTGAAAAGGTTCGTGAGCGCCTGCGCCGTGGCGTCGCGGTCGCGAAACATGAACGGCTCGCCGTTCGGGACGTTGAGTTTCACACAGCCGATGCCGGCGCCGTCCTGCCCGCGATTGTGCTGTTTTTCCATCAGCAGGAAGAGTTGGTTCAGACCGTAGAGCGGGGTGCGGTATTTATTCTCTTGGGCATAATACGGGATGTCCTTGAGGAGGCGGACAAAGGCGATGCCGCACTCGTGCTGAATAGAGTCGCTCATGGTGGCGTAAAGCGCGGAGGAAAACGCCGGCGAAACAAGGCGTCAAGAAACGAGGGGGGCGGGGGCGGGGGTTAGTGGTCAGTGGTCAGTGGTCAGTGGCCAGTGGCCAGTGGTCAGTGGGCGGTGTCTCGCGCCTTCCCGCTATCGAGCCATTGCTTCCGAGAAGGGAATGAACACGACTTTCGAGAACGACGCGGCGCGCCATCCTTTGGCACGGGGTCTGCTTTTTGAACGGGCGTGAAAAGCGTAGAAAAATTACTCGCGCTCGCCTTCGCGCTCCTCGCCTTCTTCGCCTCCCTCGCCGGAACCGCCGGTGTCGTCTGTGCCGCCGGTGAAACCGCCGCCGGTGGTGCCCTCGCGCCGGCCCCCTCCCCTGCCCCGTTTGATTTCCGCAAGGGTCTCGCGGCGGCGGTGGCGGAAAAGGAAGCGTCGCAATTCGCCTTCCTTGACCGCGTCATCGCCGCTGGCGCGCTTTCCGAAGACCACCGCGCCCTGCTCAAAGCATGGAGCAACGGCGAAATCTTCAAGCAAACCACCACCGGTGCCGAAGACGACGACGTCGCCACCACCACCGCCACCGGCACCACTGCCGCCGCCGTTGTCCTCGGCGCCGCCACGCCCTCCGGCAAATGCCCGCTGCTCTCCGTCGCCACCGGCGAACCGCTCACCGGCACCGACGGCAAACCGCTCCTCGTCGAGCCGGACGCATTGGAGCCGTTT
>JAISSQ010000139.1 GCA_031273045.1 Puniceicoccales bacterium | reverse complement strand
CGCATTCGCCGCGCTCGCGCTCGTCGCACCCCGCGCCGGTGCGCAGGGCGCGCTGAACACTGCGGAGACGCTCGACTCGCTCGCCGCGAAGTTCGCCGCGCCGCCGCTCGAATACCGTCCCAATGTCTGGTGGCACTGGATGGGACCGAATTTCCGCAAGGAGGGCATCACGAAAGACCTCGAAGCGATGAAGGAGGCGGGCATCGGCGGCGCCACGATTTTCAACATCGCCTCCTCCGTCCAAAGTTCGCACTTCCCGACGAAAAACAATCCGTGGCCAGAACAAACGTATCGCGGCGACGCCTACTGGGACGCCTTCCGGCACACGCTCAACGAGGCCGAGCGGCTCGGTCTCAAAATCGGTCTGCACGGCTCGCCGGGCTACTCGACCACCGGCAACACGTGGGTCAAGGAGGAGGACGCGATGCAACTGCTCATCCTCTCCAAAACCACGGCGGAAACAGGAACCACCGCCGCCGGCACCGCCACCGCCGCCACCGGCAGCACCACCGGCACCGCCCCCGCCGCCGCCTTTGAAATCAAACTCCCGCGCCCGAAGATGCCCTCCTACCTCGGCTACGAGCGCAAGCACATCGGCAACGTCTTCCCGCCACGCGCCGGCAAACCGGAATCCTACCGCGACATCGCCGTCTTCGCCGTCCCTGCCGACAAACCCGCCGCCGAACTCGCCGCCGCCGACATCGTTGACGTCTCCGCCTTCTTCGACCGCGCCACCGACACGCTGCGTTTGCCAAGCGAATGGGAAAACAGCGCGAAAAACTCCCGCCTCCCCCGCAAATACCACTTCTACCGCCTCGGCCACGCGCCCTCGATGGCGAACCCCCACCCGCTCCCCGACGACATCATCGGTCGCGCGCTCGAAGCCGACAAAATGTCGCGCGACGCCTCCATCCGCTACTGGACGCCCCTCATCGCCTCCCTCAAAAAACACGGCGCCGGTCACATCGGCAAAGCCCTAACCTACGTCTGGCTCGACAGTTACGAGGCCGGCGAGCAAACGTGGACGCCCGCCTTCCGCGAACGCTTCATCGCCGCCAAGGGCTACGACCCCCTCCCGTGGCTCGTCCTCCAACAGCACACCACCGGCGACCGCTTCGCCCACCTCTGCGACCGCGAACCCCTCGGCCCGCTCTCGCAAATCCGCTTCGACGTCCCGCGCGAACGCCGCGACATCGCCGCATTCGTCCGCGACTGGCGCGACCTCACCCACACCCTCTTCGCCGAGGGCTTCCACGTCGCCAAAGAACTCCTGCGCGACGCCGGCCTCCTCTTCTTCTGGGAACCCTACTGGGGACCCTTCGACACCGCAAAACTCGTCCCCCTCGCCGACGTCCCCGGCGACGAATTCTGGAACAACTCGCGCGGCGTCTGGAACTACAACACCGTCATCCTCCCCGCCGCCGCCGCCGGCAAACGCATCGTCTTCGCCGAAGCCCTCACCGGCCGCCCCGAAGTCAGCAAATACACCGAAGACCCCGCCTTCCTCAAACCCGCCGCCGACAGCGCCCTCGTCACCGGCGCCAACCTCTTCTTCCTCCACCACTGGGTTCACCAACCCTTCGACGACAAATACCAACCCGGATTGAGTATGGGCTGGTGGGGAACCCACTTCAACCGACACCAAACCTGGTTCAAACAAAGCCGCGCCTTCTTCACCTACCTCGCCCGCTGCCAAATGCTCCTCCAACAAGGCACCTTCATCAAAACCTGGACCACCGGCGACCTCCGCTTCCTCCAACGCCAAACCCCCGAAGCCGACATCTACTTCATCTTCAACAACGGCAAAACCGACACCACCCTCACCCCCAAAAACTCCCCGCTACCGGCAACGAACACCGCAGCCGCCGGCACCGCCGAAATCTGGCGCCCCTACGAAAACACCATCGAAACAGCACCCACTCCCACCGCCGGCACCGCCGGCACCGCCCACCCCGTCCCCCTCGCCGCCGGCGCCACCTGCTTCCTCGTCCTCCCCCGCGCCCCCACCCGCTACGCCAAACACACCCCAATCACCACCACCCTCGAAAACACCGAACCCCTCCTCGGCGGCTGGACCGTCCGCTTCCAACCCAAATGGCACGACGCCGCCCCGTTCACCCGACGCCTCGACGCCCTCGTTGACCTCTCCAAACAAGACGACCCCGACCTCAAATACTTCGCCGGCACCGCCGCCTACACCCGCACCCTCAACATCGCCGGCGCCGACCTCGCCCCCGACCGCCGCCTCCTCCTCGACTTCGGCGCCCTCGAAGACATCGCCGAACTCTTCGTCAACGACCGCCCCGCCGGCGTCCTCTGGGCACCCCCCTACCGCGCCGACATCACCCCCCTGCTCCGCCCCGGCGCCAACACCATCCGCCTCGAAGTCACCAACAACTGGGCGAACCGAATGATTGGCGACGAACAATTCCCCGCCGACTTCGAGTGGGCTGCCGACACCCGTGGCAACGGCCGCGCCATCGCCGCCTACCCCGACTGGTTCCTCAAAAACGAACCCCGCCCCCAACGCGGCCGAAAGACCTACTCCCTCTGGCACTACTACTACAAAGACAGCCCCCTCCAACCCGCCGGCCTCCTCGGCCCCGTCCGCCTCGAACGCCGCCGCATCGTCCCGTAAAAGAAAACCACCGGCAGCGCAAAAAATCCCCGCTTTACCGCGCGCCGGTTGTGGCTTTTTTGCGCCGCGTGAAAACCCTCCTTGCGCTTGCCGTCCTCCCGCTCACCGCCCTCGCCGCCGCCTTCACCCCGACCGCTCGCGCGCAGACCGCCTACCAGCGCACGTGGACGGCCACCGCCAACGCCGACTGGCGGGCGCCGTCCGACGCCGACGGTGCCGCCTCGTGGGTCGCGTGGGGCACCGGCGTCGCGCAGACCACCACCGGCGACCGCTTTGTCCTCGCCGGTGCCACGGGCTACTCCATCAACATCCCAGCCGAAACGACCATCGCCCTCGTGGGCGACCTCGCGTTCGCCGACAACACCAACTACGACGTGATGCGATACCTCCGTTCGACCGCCGAGGACGGCAAGGCGGGGCTGAACGTCACCACGAACACCGCCGGCGCCAAGTGGGTCGTCACCGGCGGCGGGACCCTGCACACCGGCGACGCCCACCCGCGCGGCTACGCCATCCTGCTCACCGCCGGTCAGCCGCAGACGCTCTCCATCAAAACCAAAATCACCGGTGCCGGCGGCATCGCCGTCGCCAATGGCGGCGCAAACGGCACCAAGACAGCTGACGACACCTCGCAGTGGGTGCTCGACCTCGCCGGCGACATCTCCGAATGGACCGGTCGCCTCACCAATTGCGCCAACCGAAACATCCGCCTCTCCGGAAACGTCACCGCCCTCAATGCCGCCGCCACCGTCTGGCTGGGCAAGTTCTGGAACGGCGACAACAACGGTTCCGAGCGCCAATACGGCGGCTACTACACGCTGCTCATTGACGCCCTCGACGCCGATTTCACCTTCGCCGCGCCCGTCTCCGCCGCCACCACAAACGGCAATTCCAACTCCGACGGCGGCATCTACATCAACGCCGGTGCCCACACCGTCACCCTCGCCCACACCCAGAACAACGCCGCCACAACCATCGCCGGCGGAACCGTCGCCGCCGCCTCCGACGCCAACCTCACCACCAACCCAACCTTCCGCCTCGGCAACGCCCGCCTGCTCTTCTCCGCCGCCGTCCCGACCTCTTACGCCCGCGCCATCACGCTCACCGCACCGGCAACGCTCGCTTCCGCCGCCACCGACGGCGACTTCCACACCTACGCCGGCGCGCTCACCGGCAACCACGCCCTCGCCTTCGAGGGCAACCTCGCCCTCAACACCTCTCTGCCCGCCGGCTACACCGCCGCCGTCAGCGTTGCCGCCGGCGGCACTTTGCGCCCCCTCCGTGCCGACGCCCTCTCGCTCGCCGCGCCACTCAACGTCGCCGCCGGTGGCGCGCTCGCGCTCGCCGGCGATGTCGCGCACGCGCTGCCGGAGACGGGCATCGCCGCCGGCGGCGCGCTCGTCGCCGGCGCGATGGCAAGCGGCGGCTCCTCCGGCAACACGCTGCGAGCGTCGAGCGAGACGGTCACGTTCGGCGTCGCGGCGGGGAAGGTGGTCACGCTCGCAGCCGGCGCGAAAATCCGCGTCAACGCGGGCGCGGCGGGGACGACCACAACGTTCGCCGTCGCCGGCGGAAACGGCGCGGGGCTGGCGTTGCCGGCGGCAAGCGGCGGCAACGGCGGCACCACCGGCACCACCGGTGGCGCGGCGCTCACGGTCGAATTCCCGGAGGCGTTCGCGGCGGCGACGCCCGATGCGCCCGCCGGCGACGTGGTGCTGCGCGGGTTCTCCGCCGCGCAAAGGAGCGCGCTGCTCGCCGCGCCGTTGGTCAACGCGCCCGCCGGCGCGGTGTTCATCGAGGTCGGCGCCGGCGACGCCGCGCTGCTCGCCGCCGGCTTGCAGGCGGGCGACCTCGTCCTCGCCGCGTTCCCGCTCAACATCACCACGCCGCCGCCGGAACTCGTCGCTGCGACCATCGGCGACGCGGTCGCGCTCAACGCCGTCGCCACGGGCGAGGGGCTGTCCTGCCGGTGGCAGTTCTCGGCGGACGGGAGCGAGGGGTCGTTCGCGGACATCACCGGCGGGAGCGTCGGCGTCGGGGGCGCGGGCGGCGGGGTCACCGGCAGCGCGTCCGCCTCGCTCGCAATCGCCGCCGCGACGCCGGCGCACGCGGGGTTCTACCGGTTGGTGGTGAGCGACAGGTTCGGGCGGTCGGCGACGACGGGCGTGGTGACGCTGACGGTCGCGGTGCCGTCGTTCAGCATCGCCGCGAACGGGCAGCCGCAGTCGGTCGCCGCGCTCGCGCCGCACGGGTCGGCGGCGTTTTCGGTGGTCGCGAACATCACCGGCGGCGGCACTGCCGGCGACGGCTCCGCGCTGCGCTTCCAGTGGCAGTGGTTCGACGAGGGCGCGGGGGCGTGGCGGGATGTCGCCGACGACGCGGCGGCGGGGGTCTCCGGCGCGTCAACGGCGACGCTCACGTTCGCGGACGCGCTGCCGGCGCAGGCGGGGCGCTACCGCGTCGTCGTCACCAACGCGCACTCCGCCGCGTGGCCGCAATACGCGCCGGCGCAGACGTCCGCCGAGGCGACGCTTGCGTTCGCGTTGCCGGCGGTGGTGTTCGCCGCGCAACCGGCGGGGGCGTCGGCGCGGTTGCTCGGAACGGTGGCGTTCGCCGCGCTCGCAACGGGCGACACGTCGGGCGG
>JAISSQ010000133.1 GCA_031273045.1 Puniceicoccales bacterium | reverse complement strand
GCGAAAGTCGAGAACCTGCCTCCTGCGTTGCAGGAGGCCTATTTCAGCGAGAAAGAAGCCCAGAACATCCTCAACTCCGCCTTTGAATACAAACTCAACAAAGGCCTTGCCAAAGGTCTCGCCAAAGGTCGTGCCGAGGGTCTCGCCAAAGGGCTTGTCAAGGGTCGCGCAGAAGGCCGCGCAGAGGGTCGCGCCAAGGGTCTTGCAGAAGGTCGCGCCAAGGGTCGCGCCGAAGGCGCGTCCGCCGCCAAACTCGAAACTGCCCGCAAGATGAAGGCGAAGGGATTTTCGCCCGCCGACATCGCCGAACTCACCGGCCTCTCGCCCAAACAAATAAAGACCCTCTAACCTCTCCGCACCCAACCACCTCGCACCTCGCACTGACCACTGACCACCGACCACTGACCACTCTCCCATCCCCAATCCCCAACCCATCCCTTTCTTGAAAATGAAAACGCGCACAATCGTCTCCCCGTCTTTCCCGGCAACCGCCGCCGGTGCCGCAACCGCCACCGGTGGTGCCGGCGTCCCTGACGCCGCCAATGCCGCCGCGCCCGCCGCCGGTGCTCCCGCCCCGCTTGCCTTCCGCCGCCGCTCGCGCCTGTCGCGCCGCTGGCTCGCCGCCGCCGCCACCTTCGGCGTCGCAACCCTCCTCGGCGCCATCCCCGCCGATTGGTCGCCGCCGCCCGCGCCGCAAACGCCGCTCCCCGCCGGCGACGCCGCCGGTGGAGACAACGTCGCCGCCGCCGCCCGCACCACTGCCGCCGCCGCTGCTTCCCGCGCCGCTGCGCCGCGCCGCTCGCTGCTCGACGCCATTTTCGCCGCCGCCGCGCCCAAAACCGCCCGCGCCGGCACTTACGACGCCGACACCAAAACCTACACGCTTGTCTCCGGCGACAGAAACCCCAGCAATATTCCCGCCGACGCCGAGACGCTCGTCTTTGAGGCCGGTTCCGCGCTCTACAACAGCGACTTGGGCTACAGCCGAAACCTCGTCATTTCCGGCGGCGGCTTCGCTAACGACAGCGGTTGCTATGGCGTCATCCGCCACCAAGGAACCAATTTCACCGCTGTCTATACCGGCAACATCACCATTGCCGGCCGGCGGCACAAAGACCTCGAAAACTCCTCCACATTCAACATTCACGGCGGCACCGGCGGCGTCATCGAACTGCGCGGCACCCTCTCCAACGCGCCCATCACGCTTGGCGGAACGACCGCCTACGACGTCGAAATGTCGCTGCACTTGGAGAATCCGGGCGCGAAATTCCTCATCACCGGTGTCGGCAACACCTTTGCCGGCGACGTGCGCATCAGCACCGAAGACGGCAACTCCTCCGCCGGCGTCACGCTCCAAATCGGCAACGGCGGCTCCGGTGCCTCCGACGGCGGCTCGCTTCCCGGCGGCATTGACCCGAACACCGGCACCTACGCGAGGATGTATCTCGGCGACAATTCGCTGAACCAGTTGGTCATCTACCGCAACGCCGGCACCGGCGGTGACAACGGTGACATCACGCTCGGTTACAACATCTCCGGTGCCGCCTCGCTCGTCCACAAGGGCACCGGCACCACCACGCTTCCGGGCACCAACACCTACACCGGCGGCACTGTCATTGAGCAGGGAACGATTGTTGCCGGCAACAACGCCGCCTTCTCCACGAACACCATCACCCTCGGCGTCGCCGGACAAACCCCCGCTGCCACGCCGACGATTAAGACCACTGTCACCGGCATCACCCTCGCGAACGCCATCACGCTCGCGGCCGCCGGTGCCATTGAAGTCACCACCGGCACCACAACGCTCAACGGCGTCATCTCCGGTCTCGGCTCCCTCGTCAAAACCGGTGCCGGCGCAATGGTTCTCTCCGCCATCAACACCTACACCGGCGCGACGACCGTCACCGGCGGCGAACTGTTCATTGACGCTGCCGGCGGCATTGCCAGCACCGCCGTTGGCGTCTCCGGCGGCGCGACGCTGCGCCTCGGCAAGGAGGACGTCCTGAAGGCCGCCGCGACCGTCACCCTCGACAACGGCACGCTCGCGTTCGCCGCCTCGACCAACGCCATCACCTTCGCGGACGCCATCGTCGTCGGTGCCGGTGGCGGCAACATCATCCTTAACTCCAACGCGGACGGTGCCGCGCTCTTCTCGCAGCCCTTCACCGGCAGCGGCACGCTGACCGTCACCAACGCCCAGTCGAACTCCGGCAAGTGGAACTTCACCGGCAACGTCGGCAGCCCGAACTTCTCCGGCACCATCGTCCTCGCCTCCCTTGGCAAGCACTCCCTGCTCGGCGACTGGTCGAAGACCACCGTCTTCCTCTCGAACACCACCGCCAGCGCCGCCACCAACCAGTATTCCCTCGAATCCGGCGCCGGCGCGGTCATCAAAGAGGTGCAAGTCGCCGGCAAGGCCTACCTCCACACGACCAGCAACGCCTTCAACGTCGGCAAAATCACCACCACGACCGCCTCCGCCACCGATGTCCAACTCAACGGACAGAATTCCGGCAACTACTACACCTCCTCCTTCATCAACAGCGCGACCAGTCGCTACGAACTCGTTCTCGACACCACGCTTTCGGGCAACGTCATCACCGTTAACCGCCCCATTCAGGACTCCGCCGCCGACAAGGCCCTCTGGCTCGTCAAGACCGGCGCCGGCACCGTCACCCTTTCCGCCGCGAACACCTTCACCGGCGGGTTGACCATCGCGGACAATGGCGGCGAAGTCATCGCCAACAACGGCAACGCCCTCGGTGCCTCCGCCAACACCGTCACCCTCGGAAACTCCACCAAACTCACGCTCAAGGCCGCCAACAACGGGCGCACAATTTTCGTGGACGCCGGCGATACCGCCACGCTGGACGTCACCGGTATCGGCGACTTCACCAACAACTACGCCGGCACCGGCACCCTCAACATCGTCGCGACCAACGACCGCCAGACGAAGATGGAGGGAAGCAGCGCGGCGTTCGCCGGCACGTTGCGCTTCGTCCTCGGCACGAAGTCCGACCTCGTTTTCGAGGGCGACACCAGCGGAAACATGCCGCTCGCGACCGTTCGCCTCGCCGATGTCGGTGCCGCGCCCGCCACCGGCGGCTGGTCCGGCGGCACCGACCAATACTACAATTTCTACGGCTTGAAGGGCTGGGTGGCCCCCTCAATCGCCTTCAAGTCCCTCGTCCTCGAAGGGCACGGCTTTTTCGGCATTGGCTCGTGGTTGGATTCGCAAGTGCTCACCGTCGAAAACATCATCCGCGAGAACAACGTCAGCGTCGGTGCCGCCGCCGCCGGCGACCTCATTGCCGCCAACAACGCCGGCAACAAAATCACCGCCCCCGCCACCTCCTCCTACACCGTCTCGCTGCGCAATTACGACGCCAACACCGAACTCATCATCGCCGCGCCCTTCGCCAACAACGGCACCAACGCCGTCTCCCTCGCCATCAACAACGACAGCGCCTCCACGGCGGACACCGGCACCGTCGTCCTGCTCTCCGAAAGCACTTTCACCGGCGGCATTACCCTTTCTGCCGGCACGCTCGTGCTCGGAAACGCCAATGCCATCGCCACCGGCACCACCGTCACCTTGCACGGCGGCGCGACGCTGAAATCAGACATCAACGGAACCGCCTCCACTTCGCTCGTCGGTCGCACTGTCAGCGTTTCCGCCAACGACACCTCGCTCACCAATCCCGCTTATCTCAATGTCACCAAGGCGAACGCGCCGACCCTCGTCGGCGACGGCTTCATCCAAATCTCCGGCAACAACTGGGGCGACGGCGTCTTCTCGACTGCGATGAGTAACCCGACTTTCGCCGGAACCATCATCACCTCAACTCGCTTCTCTCTTACTGTCCCGGACGCGATAAACACTGTCTATGATTGGGGAAACACCACCATCTACGTCACGGGTTCGGGAGACCAAGCGGGCTGGTTTGGTCTCGGAGACAAGAACGGTTCGTCCCTCAAAATCAAAGAACTCATTTTCGAGAAGAACGGGAATTACCGTCCTGACTCTTATTATGCCGGTCCTCTTGACGTTCAGCGCATCACCCAAGTCGATATTGCCGGTAACAACGGCACATCCATTCTCAACACAGCCGACAAGAACATTGCCATCACCACCTCTGTTCTTGGCGCGGACGGGCGTTACCCGACCGCTTACGCCCTCATCATAGACAACGAGGACGCAGACGGACACGTCATCGAAAATCGTGCCGTCTTTCAGAACTACGACGCTGACAAACCGCTTACCCTCGTGAAGGACGGACCGGGTGCGCTAAAAATCGTTAACCGCGTCAGCACCTACACTGGTGCCACCTACGTCAATGCCGGCACGCTCGAACTCGCCTTCAACGATTCCATTAAGACCTCGTCCGGCGTCACCGTCGGCACCGGCACCGTCGCCACGCCCGCGCCGACGCTGAAGTTCACCGCCGCGACGCAGGAGTTCTCCGGCGGCATCACCGTCAAGAACGGCGGCGTGCTCGAATTCGGTTCCGCCGGTCACACGGCGGCGGAAACGTTCACCGTCACCGTCGCCGCCGGCAAAGCCGTCACCCTCGAAACCGGTGCCGCGCTCCTGTTTAACCTCGGCACCGGCGCGACCGCCACGACCGCGCTGACCCTGAACGGTCCCGTCGTCACCACCCCGCTCTCGACCCTCACCCTCGCCGGCCTCACCTCGTTTGCCTCCGCCGGCAAATTGAAAATCGCCGGCACCGCGTTCCCCTCGACCTCCACCGTCTTCGCGAACACCGCCCTCAAAAACTCCGCCGGCACCACGCTCCCCCTCGTCCTCGAATACAGCACCACCGACGCCGCGTGGGAACTCTTCGTGAATGTGCGCATCTCGTCTGACCTCGCTAATGTGGGCAACGGCGACAGCAACGGACATCGTCCGGGCGCCACCGCCACGTTCAACGGCATTACGGACACCCTTGCCCAGATTCTCGCCCAGTCCGGCGCCACCGTCATCGTCGAGACCGGCAACACGCTTTGGCCGGGCTGGAAGAACCTCCCTACGACCATTGCCGCCGACCTCGTTCTCAACGGCGGTGGTTCGGACAGCGGCAAAGAATACGGTGCGCTTCGTTCCGACGCCGGCACCATCACCCTCAACGGTAGCGTCACCATTGCCGGTGCCCGCAATGGCACCTCTGCGCAGAGCGCGACCTTCGCCTCCCACAGTGCCAACAACGTCAACTTCGTCGTCAACGGTGTCCTCGCCGGTAGCGCCGAATTGACATTCGGCGGCGACTCCGGCACCACAACCCTCACCCTCACCAACGACGCCAACATCTTCACCGGTGCCATCAGAATCAACGACTCTTCTGGAACGCACATCATTCAAATCGGTTCCGCCGCCAACGCCGCCACCGGCAAGGTCACCCCGTCCTCCATTTACCTCGGCAACGATTCCGCCAACGAACTGCGCTACTACCGCACCGGCGACACCACGGCGAACTACGTCATCAGCGGCGCGGGCCAACTCGTCAAAGCCGGCAGCGGCATCCTGACCCTTGGCTCCGCGAACACCTTCACCGGCAACGTCACCGTCAACGCCGGCGTCCTTGCCGTTTCGCTCATCAACGGCGGCAACATCGCCACCTCGCTTGGCATCGGCAACGCCAGCCGCACGCTCACCCTCTCCGGCGGCTCCACGCTGCGCTACACCGGAACCGCCGCCGACGGCTGGGTCGGCAGCGGCGAGGGCGGAAACATCCGGCTCGCCATCGCCGGTGACGGCACCGGCAAAATCGAAGTCCCCGCCGCCACCGCGCTCGCGCTCTCGGCGAGCCGCAACGCCTCGTTCACCAAGATGGGCGCCGGCGTCCTTTACCTCGGCGGCAGCGACAATTCCACCGCCACCGCCGCGAAAATCACTGTCGGCACCACCACCGACACCGGCGGCGTCCTCCTGCTCGGCAGCGGCAACGCCATCAACGTTCTCGGCGCGGAAATCGTCAACGGCATCCTTCGCATCTCGAACTACGGCTCCAACGACAAGGACGAGATTGCCAACACCGCCACCATCACCCTCGGCGCGGCGGGCACCTTCGATGTCGCCGGTCACACCGAGACCATCGGCATGCTCGCCGGCACCGGCACCGTCACGAACAACGGCACATACAGCAACGCCAACGCCTCGGTCTCCGCCACCGCCGCCGCCACGCTCACCATCGGAAGCGGCAACCTCTCCGGCACCTTCGACGGCGTCATCTCCAACGGCACCGGCGTCCTCAACATCACCAAGACCGGCACCGGCAACATCACCTTCACCAAGCAACAGACCTACACCGGCACACTCAAAATCGAGGACGGGTCGGTGACGGCGGCCGCCACCGGCAGCAATTACTACGGTCCGGTTGCTGCCACGGGCAAAATCCTCATTGAGAAGAAGGGTTCGCTCATCATCGGCGGCGACGGCGACGTGTATAGCGGTGCTTGGCTGCCGTTCCCCGCGACCGAGATTTACGGCACCTTTAAGACCACTACTACCGGTGCGCAGGGGTGCATCACGTTCGGCCCGCTCACGCTCGTCGGCGGCACCATCGAGAACGCCAACACCAGCAACACGCCGGACTTCTTCGCCGCGTCGCCGGTGGTCGTGAAGGCCATCACCGCCGAAATCGTCTCCGCGCATCCGGGGCAGGGGCTTGTCGTCGCCACCGCCGCCGCTCCGACCATCTCCTACCTCAAAGACACCGGCACTCACGGCGGCGAGGCAGCCCGCGCCGGTTTCTTCCTTGGTCACAAGAACCAGAACGACGCCCCGCAACTCACCGACGTCGAGTTCAACATCGAAGCCCTCGCCGAACTGCACGTCTCCGCCGTCCTGCAAAACGTCTATCCCTTCGACTCCGGTCTCGCCGGTTCCCTCATCAAATCCGGCGCGGGCGTGATGAAACTCTTCGCCGTGAACACTTACACCGGTGCGACGACGGTCGCTGCCGGTGACCTCGTTCTCGGCACCGGCGGCAATCTCACCGACACCTCCGGCGTCGCACTCAACGCCACCACCGCCCGCCTCATCTTCGACTCCGACACCGACCTGACCTTCTCCCGCACCATCACCGGCAGCGGCGCGCTCGTCCACCAAGGCGACAGCACCGTCACGCTCACCGGCACCGGCAGCACGTTCACCGGCGACATCACCGTCACCGGCGACGATGCGGTTCTGAAATTCACCGCCGTGCTTGGCGATGCCGCCGACACCTCCGTCCTCGGTCGCAACCGCACCTCCTCGAACCTGCGCCTCAACGACGGCGCGACGCTCCTCTACGACGGCACCGATCTCACCAAGGTTCACCGCGTCATCATCAGCGACGGCACCGGCGTCCTCGCCGCCGACAAAGGCGACCTTGAGCCGCGCGGCGGCGTCACCGGCGGCGTTACCAAGACCGGCTCCGCCACGCTCTACTTCGGCAGTTCCGCGCACATGACCGGCGGCAACCTTACCATCGAGGGCGGCAACGTGATGTTCTCCGGCTCGTTCAGCGGGCTTGGCGCGGGCAGCACTCCGGGCACCTACGGCATCATCCTCAAAACCGGCGGCACACTCGTTCCGTTCGGCACCGGCTCCCACTTCAACGACCTGCCGTTCATCCGGTTCGAGGGCGGCACCTTTGAAATCAGCGCCCTCTTCCACGATACCGCCACCCAGAACGTCATCGGCTCCATCACCGGCACCACCGGCACAATCACCAACCTCGGCTCGCGCACCGTTAACGGACGCTCCGGCGTCGGCTCCAACAACGACCAAGCCGTCTATGTCCAGACCGGCGACTTCGGCGGCGTCATCACCGACGGCGCCTACAAGGTCATCTTCGTCAAAGCCGACTCCGGCAACTCCGCCGCGAACACGCTCATCTTGCGCGGCGCGAACACGCACACCGGCGGCACCGCCGTCGCCGGCGGTCTCCTGCAACTCACCGGCACCACCGCCAAACTCGGCGACGTGCTGGTTGCCGGCGGCGCGACATTCGCCGCCGATTACAACGTCGCCTCGCTGGGCAACCTGACCTTCGGCGCGACCTTCTCCGTTGACGCCCTCACGCTCGTCAACGCCCCCGACTCCACCGCCCTCGCCTATTTCCGCGTCTCGAATGCCGCCGCGACCAGTGCCGCCGGTGCCGCCACCGCCGCCTCGCTCGCCAACACCGGCGCCGCCTTTGGCCTCGACCTCACCGACAGCGCCCTCGCGTTCGGCTCCCTCGCCCTCAACACCACCTACTACGCCCTCGCCACCACCGGCAGCGTCAACGGCTTCGACACCACTGACGGCGCCCGCCTCGTCGCCAAGACACCGGGCGGCAACGACCTCGTCGTCGTCGGAACCGAACCCGACGGTGCCACCACCGCCGTCACCTTCACCCTCCTCGAGACAGACCTCGCCACCGGCTACTGGGTCGGGCAGGGCGCGACCAACCTCTGGACCGACGCCGCGAACTGGTCCGGCGGCGTCGTCCCCGTCGGCACCAACAACCAAGGCACGTTCTTCATTCCCGCCGACCTCACCTTCACCGTGGACGTCACCGACGCGACCTACGCCTACTCCGGCGACGGTGGCACCACGCTCACCGGCGGCGGCAAGCTCATCGTCACCGGCACCAACACCCCCGCCAACTTCTACGGCGCGACCCCGCGCTTCGGCACCGGCGGCGGCACTTACATCTTCGAGCCGAACGTCACCCTCCGAAACACGTGGAACGACACCGGCGCCCTGCGCATGCCCGTCTATGGTCCGGGCGACGAGACCGACCAGTTCATCGTCTTCAACACCAACAAAATCGACACCGACAACATCACCGTCTGGGGGTCGGTTGACCTGACCTTCAACGCCGGATTCGGCGACGTGTTCGCCAACCGCTCCGGCGCGCTCAAGGGCGCGATTGTCGCCGGCACCGGCAGCGGCGAAAGCAGCGTCATCAACATCCACTACAACTACACCGAGGCGCAGTGGGTGCAGGGCGGGGCGGACATCGCCGCCTCGACCCCCTCCGACAAAGCAACTTGGGCGTCCAATATCGCCGCCTACCCCGAAACGCTCAACGAACTCGGCGGCTGGACGGGAGGCACGCTTCACACCTTCAACGTCGAGGTCGCCGCCGGTGCCGCCGTCAACATCCGCCACCTCGGAACTCCGGGTTACGGCAGCAACACCGTCCTCAACAAAACCGGCACCGGCACGCTCGCCATCGGCGCCGGCGCGAACGACGACGACCCGGGACAGGCAGGCGCCGGCACGCGAACCATCAACGTCAACGAAGGCACCCTCGCCCTCAACAAGGAAGCCGACAGCAACGCCGCCATCGTCGCCGGCACCGTCCTCTCCGTCGCCGCCGACGGCACCGTGAAACTCGCCGCCGACGGGCAAATCGCCGTCGCCACCACCTTCACCCTCGCCGGCACCTTCGACCTCAACGGCTACTCCGAAGCCCTCGGCAAAATCACCGCCACCGGCGGTGCCGCGCTGATTACCTCCACCGCCACCGACGACGCCGCCGGCACCGCCACCGGCGTCCCGAACGCGCCGCTCCTCGGTTCGCTCGACGGCGCGCTCGTCAACTCCGCGACCGAGACCGTCACCCTGCGCAACCTCGACGCCGCGCTCACCGACGCCACCGCCATCGCCGGCACGCTCGCCCTCAAAAACACCCTCCTCGCCGTCCCCGCCGCCGGAACCATCGCCAACATCACCGCCGACGCCACCTCCGTCATCGGCACCGCCGGAGCCACCGGCACCGCCGGCGCGCTCGTCTATGACGCCGGCGCGAAACTCGACGCCGGAACCCCGCTCGACGGCGACACCGGCACGCTCCGCTTCGCCTCCGTCGCGCCCTCCGCCAGCGGTGCCGCGCCGCTCGACGGCCTCGTCCTGCACTTCGACGTCGTGCCCTTCGCCACGCCACTCGCCGACCGCTACATCTTCAACTCCGCCGCCACGCTCAACCTCACCAACGTCGTCTGGGAATGGAACCTCGGCGGCGCCATCGGCGACCACGAAATCATCACCGTCACCGGCGGCGGCACCCTCACCGGCACCCTCCCGACCCTGCGCACACTCGACGACCTGCGCTTCCGCCTCAAAACGACCCTGCGCATTGACAACAGTAAGGACGCCGCCACCGCCGGCACCAACAACGCCCTCTTCCTCAAATCCGCCGCCAACCCCGAAGCCATCGCACTCGACTTCGACCTGACCACCCTCGCCCCCCTCGCCGGCGGCGCGATTTGGACCGACAACGACCTCACCCAGCGCGTCTGGGTGCGACCGGTCGCCGACGGCCTCGACGACGACACCGGCGCCCGCATCCGCACGTTCTTCAAGGACGGCGACCTTGCGCGCTTCACCGGCGTCCCCGCCACCGGCGCGCCGCAACCCCTCGGCGCCCCGCTCCCGCTCGGCGCCCCCGCCGCGAGCGCGACCATCAACGTCCCCGTCTCCGGCGCCGTCGCCCCGTCCGGCATCATCATCACCAACCTCAACCTCGCCTTCGCCGACTCCGGCTCCACCAACGCCTCCATCGCGCTCTCCCCGCCGGACGGTTCCACGACCGACCCCGACGTCCTCGCCGCCGCCGGCAAAGTGACGCTCACCGACGCCGTCGCCGCGTTCGCCATCCCCGTTGACTTCTCCGCCGCGACCTACGGCGCCCCGACCACCGTCACCGTCACCACCGCCGACTCCATCGCCCGCACCTCGCCCGCGACCGCCCAAGGCATCCCGCCCGCGCTCATCCTGACCTCCACCGCCGCCGGCGGCGCGAACCTCTCCGGCGCGACCGTCACGCTCACCGGCGGTGCCGCGCTCGTCGCGCCGATTTCGACCCTCAACCTCGCCGGCGCCGCGCTCGTCCTCGGCAGTGACAACCTGCCGCTCAACAGCGACAGCGGCTACATCGCGCCGAACTTCGGCGCGTTCGTCCTCACCGGCAGCGGCTCGCTCACCCTCGGCACCACCGCCGCCGTCACCGGCAACGGCAAACTCGCCTCCATCGCCATCGGCGACGCCGGCGCGCTCTTCGACATCGTCGAGGCGAACGCCACGCTCGACATCTCCGACATCACCTTCACTCCCGCCGGCAGCGCGAAGTTCTACAAGCACGGCGCGGGCACGCTCATCCTCGGCTCCTCCGCGAACCCCAAAATCGGCGAGTTCCACGTCAACGGCGGCACCGTCGAATTCGGCAACATCGCCGCCTTCGGAAGCGGCGGCATCTACGTCGCCGACGGCGTCCCGACCGTCACCGGCGGCACCGCCGGCGCGCTGCCCGTCACGCTCAAATACACCGGCCTCGTCGCCAACGACGTCTCCACCACCGGTCCGCTCAATCTCGGCTCCGGCGCCTCGCTGACCCTCGCCGGCACCATCGGCGGCCTCAACCTCGCCGGCGGCGTCTATGGCGGCAGCGGCGCCACAATCACGAACACGCTCGTCACCTCCGGCGGCGCCCTCGCGCCCGTCACCATCGGCGGCAGCGGCACGAACTTCGCCGGCTCGCTCGCCGGCGGCTACTGGAAAATCGCCGAAGGCACGTCCGTCGCCGCCCTCCAAAACATCGCCAAACTCGAAGTCGGCACCACCTCCTCCTCCAACATCGGAACCGTCACCGTCGCCGGCGTCTCCGGCGCGGTCTTCGCCGCCGGCGCCGTCCTCGACCTCACCATCGCCGCCGGCGACGCCGCCGACAAAATCGCCTTCACCACCGGCACCGTCGCGCTGCCGTCGGGGCTGACCGTCAACGTCCCGTCCGTCATCAACGGCGACTACACGCTGCTCACCGCGCCCACCATCACGGGGCTGGTCACGAGCGGCTCGCCCGTCCCCGCGCTCACCATTGCCGGTGCCGCCGGCGACGCCCACCAAGGCGCGCTCTTCGCCGTCACCGGCGCCGCCGGCAGCGGCCAGTCGCTCACGCTCGCCCTCTACGCGAAACGCCTCACCGAACTCTACTGGAACGGCGCGAACGCCGCCGACGCTTGGAACAACGCCGCCGGCGCGTTCTGGTTCGCCGGCACCGCGCCGACCACCGCCGCCGTCACCTCCAACGCCGCGTTCGTCGCCGGCGACACCGTCACCTTCCTCGCCCCCGCCGGCGCCTTCGCCCCGACCACCACCGTCCCCGTCACCGCGACCGTCGCCGCCGGCGACATCATCGTCGGCGCGAACGCCGATTACATCTTCACCGGCGCCGACAAGGTCACCGCCACCGCGCTCGCCGCCGACGCCCACAACGCCGCCACCACCGGCAAACTCACCATCTCCGCCGGCGCTTCCGCCGCGTTTCGCAACACCGGCGGCATCGCCTTCGACGGCGGCGTCACGCTGCTCGGCGACGGCGAACTCGTCCTCGGCTTCGCCGGCACGCTCGCCTCGGCCGTCACCGGCGGCGCGGGTTCCGCCGTCACCGTTGACTTCGACTACGCCGGCGCGCCCGCGACGAAGCGCGTCACCATCTCCGGCAACCAACTCTCCGCTTTCGGCGGCACGCTGCGCGTCGAGGGCGGCACGCTCGCGCTCACCGGCGCCGTTGACGTCTCCGCCGCCGCCGGCGTCTGGCTCAACGCCGAGGGACCGCTCGCCGCGACGCTCGACCTCTCGACGGTCTCCGCCTCGTCCATCGTCCTGAAATCCCTCGCGACTTCCGGCTTCACCACGCCGCCGGCGGTCAGCGCCGACGCCATCGTCGCCCTCGCCTCGCGCAACCTCGCCATCGGCGACGCGACGGCCGCCGCCGGCACCCTCGCCGGCGCGTTCGCCGGACAGTTCACCGGCACCGGCACCGTGACCGTCGCCGCCAACAACATCTTCACGCTCGCGACCACCACCGCCGGCACCTTCACCGGCACCTTCACCACCGCCGGCGGCGGCACGCTCGCGCTCGCCACCGGCGACGCCATCGGCTCCGCGAAACTCTACCTCGGCGGCGGCACCCTGTCCTCCGTCCTCCCGACCGTCTACAACGCCGCCGTCCCCGCCGGCAGTGTGCTCAACCTCTCGGCGCGGAACGTTCAGGCGGTGCGCGGCTCGACCACCGCAATCTTCACCGGCAACGCCGCCGGCGCCGCGCCCTACGGCAGCGACGTCCGCGACGTCATCCTGCCCGCGACCGTCAACTTCTCCGGCACCACCGCCGGCGCGACCATCCTCAAAAACACCGGCTCCGGCACCGTCTCCATCGGCAACTTCAACGACCTCGCCGCCTACGCGCCGACCATTGACTACGGCAAATGGGACATCCAAGCCGGCGCGACCGTCTATGCCCTCGGCGCGAACCTGACCCGCCTCTCCATCGGCGACATCGGCGCGACGCCCGCCGCCGCCGGCGCGAACATCACCATCGCCGCCGCCGGTTACGACCCCGCCGCAACCGCCGTCTTCCACATCACCACCACCGGCGCCTCCGCCGCCGACAAAATCCTCTTCGCCGGCGGCGGCGCGGGAACGCCCGCCATCGCCGACCTCGCCTCAATCATCTGGGACCTCGACACCACCGGCACCTACCGCGTCGCCGCAATCAAGTCGGGCGACACGTCGTTCGACGCCCTCAACTCGTTGAGCGCCTCGGTCAACATCTCCATCAACGGCGCGCTCCTGCCCGCCTCCTCCGGCCGCATCGGCGTCGCCTTCAACAAGGTGCCCTCCATCACCGCCGGCTACGCCTTCGACCTCGAAATCGGTCTCGCCGCGCAGAACTACAAACTCGAATGGAACGGCGCCGCCGGCTCCACGTGGAGCACCGGCAGCACCTCGCCCGAAAAGTGGCTCGACCCCGCCTTCGCCGAGCAATCGTTCATTCCGGGCGACGTCGTCTTCTTCTCCCGCTCAAAGGTCGGCGCCACCGGCTCCGGCACGGACACCGCCGCCGACACCGAGAAAAACGTCGTCCTCGACCAGAGCGTCACCACCGGCGCGATGACCGTCACCGGCGGCTACTCGTTCAGCGACGGCGGAAACGCCTACGTCATCGCCGGCCACGCCGCCGCCACAAACCTCGCAACCTCCCCGACTCTCACCGCCGCCGACGCCGACGGCGAACTGACCATCCTCTCCGGCGGAAACACCACCTTCGACGTCGCCCTCGATTTCGACGCCATCACCGTCACCAACGCCGGCAGCAAGACGTTCTTCAAAAAAGCCGTGACCGTCGCCGGCGCGTTCACCGCCGGCAACACCACCGGCAGCATTTCGGGCGGCACCAAGGAAGTCCGCATTTCCGCGCCCCTCACCGCCGGCTCCTTCGTTATCGGTGAGGATACGAACGTCCTGCTCGATGCCGGTGCCACGCTCTCCGGCGGTGCCGCGCAAGCCGTCTCGTTCGTCAACACCTCCGCCTCCGCCCAGTCCTACCTCACTTTCAACACCGGCGGCGCGTTCACCTACGCCGGCGTGATTTCCGGCGACAACGGTCAAGTCAGCGTCGAAACCGGAACGCTCACCCTCACCGCCGCCCAGCAATACACCGCCGACACCAACCTCTACGACGGTGCCACGCTCAAACTCGCCGCCTCCGGCTCAATCGCCACCTCCTCCGCGCTGTGGGTGATTGACGCCTCCGTGTTCGACATCAGCGGCCTCGGCAACGGCACCGCCGCCGTGAAGGCAATCTACTCCTACGACCACATCGGCAGCGGCTCGCCGGCGGACGCCCAAATCCTCCTCGGCAACGCCACCCTGCGCGTCACCCACGCCGCCGGCGCGGGCACCACCGCCAGCGTCTTCGACGGCGTCATCTCCGGCAACGGCGCCCTGCGGCTCGACGCCGGCTCGCTCACGCTCTCCGGTGCCAACTCCTACGCCGGCGCGACGACCGTCGCCTCCGGCGCGACCCTCGCGCTCAAAAACGCCGGCAGCGTCTCCGACTCCAGTGCCATCACCCTCACCGGCACCGCCGCGCTCGACGCCTCCGCCTCCACGCTCCACACCGGCACGCCCGCGCCGGTCGCCGTGAAGTCAATCGTCACCGCGCCCGACGGCGCCACCGGCGCCGAGGTCATCCTGCCCAACGCCGGCACCGTGACCCTCTCGCTCACCGCCGCCAGCGGAACCTTCCGGGGCGTCATCAGCGGCGGCTCCGTCGCAACCCCAGCCGACACCGCCGCGTCCGTCTCCTTCGCCAACGCCACCGTTGACGACTACAAAATCGGCTCCGCCCAACGCTTCACCGGCGCCGCGACCGTCTCCGGCAAACTCACCCTCCACCTGCTCACCGGCGACGCCCTCTCCGCCGCCTCCGGCGTGACCCTCGCCGACACCGCCGCGCTCGCCCTCGGAAACCTCGAAAGCGCGCTCCCCGCCACCATCAAGGCGCTCGCCGGCGACTCCGCCACCGCCCTCAAACTTTACAGCGAGCAACTCGTCATCGCGGGCGGCGCGGGCGCGACCGCCGGCGCCGGCACCGCCGAAGGCGAGTTCACCTTCGCCGGCAAGGTCAGCGGCACCAGCACCGCCGTCCTCGAAGTCGCCGGCACCGGCGCCACCGCCGCCAAACTCTCCCTCACCAACGCCAACACCGCCTTCGCCGGCACGCTCTTCGTCCACGGCGGCACCGTGACGCTCAACGACGCCGCGAACATCGGCTCCGGCAAAATCCGCCTCGCCGGCGGCTCCCTCGCCGCAAACGCCGCCAACGCCGCCGGCGACGACGTTGACTTCGCCGCCGCCGGAAACGCCGCCTCCGCCGACGCCGGAACCACCACCCGCCTCGCCCCCACCGCGAACGCCGCAATCGTCTTCGGCGACATCACCGTCAACGGCGCCGGCACCGCCACGCTCGAACACACCGCCGGCGCGACCGCGCTCGTCGCCCTCGCCAACTTCGCCGGCGAAATCACCGGCGCCGGCGCGTGGAGCATCGCCGACGGCGCGACCGTCGCCGCCGCGCGCGGCCTCGCCTCGCTCTCCGTCCACGACGGCGCGGCGACCACCGCCACCACCGGCGTCGCCACCCTCGGCGCGTTCACCGGCGCCGCCGCCGCCGACCCCGTCGCCACCATCCTCGCCCTGCGCCTCGCCGAGACCGCGCCCACCAGCGGGGTCTTCCTCACCGACCGCGTGGATGTCGCCGCGGCCGTCAAACTCGCCGCCGGCGGCGCCTTCCCCCATTCCGGCGTGACCTTCACCGACTGGGCGGCGGGAACCTACACCGTCCTCACCGCGACCGGCGGCATCACGCTCGACGCCGCCGGCGACCCCGCCGGCGCCAACCTCCAAAACCTCTCCTTCGCCCTCGTTCCGGGAGCCACGCTCCCCGCCCGCGCCGCCTACTACTACCACCTCGAAACCGCCGGCGCCGCCGACGAACTCCAAATCCAACTCTACCACCAGAACCTGCGCCTCATCTACGCCGGCACCGCCTCGCCGGAGGACTGGAACACCACCGAATCCAACAAAAATTGGAAGGTCGCCCAGACCACCGTCACCCTCGCCCAGACCTACAACGCCGGCGACCCGTCCCACTTCATCACCGGCGACACCGTCGTCTTCAACATCACCGACGCCGCGTCCGGCGGCGGCGTGAACCCCGTCACCGTTCACCTCCCGTCCGCCATCACCGCCGGCGACGTCGAAATCATCACCGGCACCGGCGCGTTGGAATGGGCGGACTACACCTTCACCGGCGCCGCGCTCTCCGGCTCCGTCGTCAACGACCCCGCCGGCACCTTCTCCGCCAGCAACGCCCTGAAAATCACCGCCACCAACGACAACGTCGCCGACGTCACCTTCAACAACGCCGGCGTCCACTTCGCCAGCATCGCCCTCTCCGGCGAAGACCAGCCCGCCTACGTCACCTTCAACGCGCCCGTCACCGCCAACACCATCACGCTCACCGGCTACGCGATGACGGCGTTCCACGGAACCGCCGGTCTGCGCCCCGACGCCGCTTCCCCCGCCACCGTCACCGCAATCACCTTCGCGCCGGGAGCCGACTACCTCTCGGTCGAATTCGGCTACGACGCCTCCACCACCCTCGCCGCGACGACCGCCGGCGTCGGCTATGTGGTCGTCACCGCCGGTCCCGCCGCCGCCGGCGCGGTCACGCTCACGCTCGCGTCCGCCGCCGCCTTCGCCCACGAGGAGTTCCTCGACATCTACGCGCCCGCAAAACCCGTCACCCTCGCGCTGACCGCCGACGGACAACTGCCCGCCGCCGGCGAACTGCGCGTCTTCGGCGCTGCCGGAGCCACCGTGGATTTCGGCACCACCGCCGCGCAGTCCGTCCTCGCCCTCGAAGGCGACGCCGCTGCCACCCTCGCGCTCAACGGCGCGACGCTCACCGTCGGCGGCGACGTTGACGATTTCAGCCCCGCCTACGACACCACCTTCTCCGGCACCATCACCGGCGCCGCCGGCAGCGGCATCGCCAAGACAGCCCTCGTGGACGGCGGCTCCGCCGTCGCCTCCTCGCTCACGCTCGCCGGCGACTCGCCCGCGTTCCTCGGCGACCTCTCCGTCACCGGCGGGGCGGGGGAGACCACCGCGCTCGTCCTCTCCGGCTCGCTCGGCGCCGCCGGCGTCCCCGCGCCGCTCGCGGTGCCCGTCGCCGCCGCCCTCGCGCCGCTCGACATCACCGTCGCCACCGCCGTTGCTTACACCGGCGCCATCACGCTCGACGCCACCGCCGGCGCCGCCGCCTTCGTCTTCGCGAACGACACCGGCGACGACTTCGCGCAAATCGTCACCGCGCCCGTCACCGCCACCGCCGACGCGCTCCTCGCCAAGAAAGGCGCGTCCGTCGTCGTCCTCGCCGCCGCCGCGAACGACGACTTCGCCGGCGACATCGCCGTCACCGGCGGCGCGCTCGTCATCCTCGGAACCGTCGGCGCTTCCGCCGTCGCGCCCGACACCGCCGCCTACGCCGGAGCCGTCAACCTCGACGGCGGCGCGCTCGTCTTCGCCGAGGACAACGCCGCCACGCGCCAAATTTTTGCCGGCGTCATCACCGGCAGCGACGCCGCCGGCTCGCTCCTCGTGAAGACCGGCGCGAGCACGCTCGTCCTCACCGGCGCCAACGCCGCCACGTTCGAGGCGCCCGTGACCGTCGCCGCCGGCGTCCTCGAAATCGCCGCCGCCGCGAACCTCACCACCGGCGAAGTCGCCCTCGGCAGCGACCCCGCCGCCACCGCCGGCACGGTGCGCGTCGCCCCCGCGACCGCCACCACCCTCGCCAACACCGTCGCGCTCGACGGACCCGGCGGCGCCATCGAAGTCCCGCTCGCCACGCAGGGCGTCGAAATCTCCGGCGCCATCACCGGCGCCGCCGTCAACGGCAACGCCCTCGCCAAGACCGGCGCCGGCACGCTCGCCCTCACGAGCGCGGACAACGCCGCGAGCGACTACCCGCTGACCATCGCCGACGGCACCGTCGCCATCGCCGCCGCCGCGCACCTCACCACCGGTGACGTCACCCTCGGCTCCGCCACCGGCAGCACCGCCGGCACGCTGCGCGTCGCGCCCGCCACCACCGCCACCCTCGGCAACGACTTCCTCCTCGACGGACCCGGCGGCGCCATCGCCGTCCCGCTCGCCGCGCAAAGCGTCGAACTCTCCGGCGTCATCACCGGTGCCGCCGCCGCCGGCAACGCCCTCACCAAGACCGGCGACGGCGACCTCGTCCTCACCAACGCCGGCAACGCCGCGAGCGACTACCCGCTGACCGTCGCCGCCGGCGCGGTCGTCATCGCCGCCGCCGCGAACCTCACCACCGGCGACATCACGCTCGGCGCCGCCGGCGTCGCGCCCGCCGCGGACACCGCCGGCGAACTGCGCGTCGAACCCGCCGCCGCCGTCCCCCTCGGCAACAATCTGACCGTCGCCGGCGCCGGCGGAACCGTGACCGTCGCGCCCGACGGCGCGGACACCGTCACGCTCGCCGGCACCGTCGCCGGCGCGTCCCCGCTGACCAAGGCCGGCGCGGGCGAACTCGTCGTCACCGCCGGAAACGTCCCCGCCGGCACCGCGCCCGCCGCGTTCGCCACCGCCGCCACCGGCGACGCCTTCGCGTCCTTCACCGGCGACATCGCGCTCGACGCCGGCACGCTCACCCTCGCGCCGGCGGTCGTCCCCGCCGACCCCGCGACCGCCGACCCGCTCGCCTCGCCGCCGGTCGCCGCCGTGCCGGTCCTCCGCCTCGCCAACGTCCTCACCGGCGACGCCACGCTCGCCATTGACCTCGGCGACGTCGTCACCGCCGCCGCCACCGACGACGCTGCGTTCGCCTTCACCGCGACCACCGGCACCGCGTTCACCGGCACCGTTGACCTGCGCGCCGGAACGCTGCGCCTCGACGCCGATAACGCGAACGCCGCGCTCGCCGCCGACGCCGCCGCGAACCTCGCCGTCCTCGCCGGTGCCACGCTCGTCCTCACCGGCGACCCCGACCTCGTCTCCACGCCCGCCGGCGGTTACGCCGCGCCGCACGGCGTCGCCGTCGTCGGTCCCGCCCCCCAGACCATCGGCAACCTCACCGCCGCCGGCGGACAACTCGCCGTCATCGGCGGCATCATCACGCCGACCGCGCAGCCCGCGCTGACCGTCGGCACCCTCGACCTGAACGAGCCGCTGACCATCCGGCTCGACGGCATTGATTCGGCGCTCGTGGTGAACATCCCGACGCCCCCGCAGAACATCTTCGAGTATCCGCAGCAGTTCGAGCAGCCGCTCGTCGCCGCCGCGTCCATCGCCGCCGGCAGCGCCACCGGAAACATCATCCTCATCCCCAACGCCAGCGACCGGCAGGAGCGCGACATCGTGCAGGACACGCTCTACCTCTCCGCCGCGCCCGCCGGCTCGACGACCCTCACCGGCACCGCCGTCTTCGACTACGGCGCGAAACTCTACGACGAGGACGCCAAGCGCGGCATCTACCTCGGCTACGGCCTCATCGAAATCGAGGCGCTCAACCCCGCGAACCCCAACGCCGGCGCGCCAATCGGAATCGCCGGTCTGCCCGCCTCCGAGCCGGCGACACTGCCGGTGACGCTCGACGTCGGCGGCGTCACCAACCCGCCCGCCACCGGCTTCGTCCTCGACGCCAAACTCACCGGCGCCGGCGGCTTCACCTTCACCGACACCAACTGGCTCGCGGCGAACAAGACCGTCCGCGTCGGCTACGCCGGCAGCGACTACGCCGGCGCCACGCTCATTGACCGCGTGGACGTCATCCTCACGACCGACAACGCCCTCGGCGCACCCGCGCCGCTGACGCTCACGCGCGGCGGCTCGCTCGACCTCAACGGGCACGACACCGTCATCTCCCAACTCGCCGGCATCGCCGCCGCCGGAACCGGCGTCAACGCCGTCCACCTCGACGGCGGCACGCTCACCGTTGACGGCGCCACCGGCGAAAACTCCGCCTTCACCGGCGTGCTCGACGACGGCGGCGTGTCCGGCGCCGCCGGCTCGCTCGTCATCGGCGTCGCCAAAGACCTCTGGGACGACGGCGCTGGCGCCGCCGGCAGCGACGGCGTTCTGGACGACTTCCCCGCGTTCACCTTCACGCTCTCCGCGAACAACGCCACGTTCACCGGCACCGCGACCGTCGGCGCCACCGCCGCGCTCATCCTCACCGGCAGCGCGCGCCTGCCCGACGCCGCGAACGTCATCCTGCGCGACTACGGCTCGCTCGACATCAGCGGCGTCTCCGGCGGCACCGCCCCCGCAACCGCCGTCACGCTCCACGCGCTCAACTCCGACCCCGCCTCGTTCGGCGACGGCTTGCTGACCACCGTCAACCTCGGCGGCAAAATGCTCGTCATCACGCCCGCCGACGCTGACGCCGGCGGCATCCCCTCGCTCTTCGCCGGCAGCATCACCGGCAGCGGCAAAATCGTCCTGCGCGCCAGCGCCGACGTCACGCTCGGTGGCGACAACTCGGCGTTCACCGGCGGCATTGACCTTGAGGGCGGCAAACTGACCCTCGCCGACCTCACCGGCAGCGGCGCCGTTCCAGCCACGCCCGCCGGCGTCTGGTCCGCCGCCTCGCCCGCGACCGCCCGCGCCGGCCTGATTTCCGCGACGGTCGCGCCGGTCACGCTCGCTCTGGGCATCACGCCCGCCGAGCCGCTCGCCCCCGCCGAAACGCTCACGCTCCAAAACTACCTCGTCGCGACGAAGGACGTGACCGTCTCCGTCGCCGACGACCCGCTGTTCACCGCCGAGTTCGCCGGCGTCGCGAACACCGCCACGACCGTCAACTCCGCCGGTGCCGGCGGCGCGTGGCAGTTCACCGGCGGCGCGGTTCCGCTCTTCACCGAGACCGCCGGCGCGCTCGCCTTCACCGGCAACTCGACCGACGGCGCCGGCGGCGCAATCGGCGCCGTGGACACCACCTCCGGCAACCGCCTGACGCTCGACTTCTCGCCGCTGGGCGGGCTGGTCTTCGAGAACAACACCGCCGCGCACCGCGCCGGCGCCCTCTACGTCAACGCCTCCGCCGGCGCCGACATCACCCTCGGCGGCAACACGCGCTTCACCGGCAATAGCGTTGACGATGCCGCCACCACGAGCGTCCCCGCCGCCGGCGCAATCGTCATCACCGGCTCCGCCGGCGTCGCCAACACGCTCACGCTCGACCTCGCGAAGGGTGACATCGAGTTCACCGGCAACACCGCCGGCGCCGGCGCCGACGCGGTCGCCATCGTCGCCGTCAACACGACGCTCACCGTCACCTCCACCGCCGACCCCGCCCCCGCCAACGGCGTGTTCTTCAACGACGCGGTCAACCTGACCTCCTCGCCGACGAGCGGCTACAACTCCGCCTACGCGCAGACGCTGCCGGGCTGGACGGTGCCGACGGGCAACCTCTCCGTTGACCCCGAGCACCCCGAAAACGGCGCCGTGCCCGCCGCGCCCGACACGCCGCTCGTCCAGTTCGCCGCGAACGCGAGCGTCGCCGGCACCGCCGCGCTCGACGGCGGTGTGCTGCGCGTCTCCGGCGGCGCGACCTTCACCGTCACCGGCAACACCGGCGACACCGGCAAACTGCTCGCCAACGCCGGCAGCGTGCTCGCCGGCGGCGGCGTCATCCACACCGCGCGCGGAACGTTCGTCACCGGCGCCGCCATCGCGCCCGACAGCGTCGGCGCCTCGCCCGCCCCGACCGTCGCGGCCGTCAGCCCCGACCGCTACGGCACACTCACCATCGAGGCCGCCGGCGGCGTCACGACCTTCACCGGCAAGAACGTCTCGTTCGTGTTCGACGTGGACGGCTCGTCCGCCCCCACGAACCTCGGCACCGACCCGAACGACTACACCACCGGTCTCGTCAACGACCACGTGGTCATCGTCGGCGACGCGCATTTCAGCACCGAAGCCGCGACCATCCGCATCAACTACTTCAACGAGGCCGCCGACCTGCTCGCGGGCGTCACCGCCGCCGACCAACTCACCACGCCGTTCATCATCCACGACCCCAGCGGCACCAGCGTCTCGCGCCGCGAATACGTGCTGCTGGAAGCCACCGGCGACCTGTCGTTCGAGCACGCCAACAAGGAGACCGGCGCCAACTCCCGCTACTACGTGAACCTGCCCACCGACAACGGCGCTTCCGCCGCTGCCGGCGTGGCGATACGCCTCACCGCGCAACTGCTCTTCGACTACAACGACAACAACAAGGTCATCCTTGAAATCCTTGAGGGCGTGAACTCGCAACTCACCTGGACCAAGGCCGCCTCCGCTTGGCCCGCGCCCGTCAACACCGCCGTCCGCGCCCCGTGGTATTCCGAGGAGTTCGAGAACTTCTACTACTTCCAGCAGAAGGACGCCGTCGTCTTCGGCGGCTTCGAGGAACTCGGCGAAACCAACGGAACCGGCTGGCTCTCCGACCAAGACGTGAAGGACGAGAGCATCGCCGCGCGCGCCGCCGGCGCGATTGTCGCCACGCTCACCGACAACGTCCTCGTCTCCGACATGGTGTTCAAGCCCGCCTACGTGAGCGACTACGCCGCCACCGGCGCCGCCCACAAACTCATCCCCCACGTCATCAAGGGCGCGTGGTCAATCGTCTCCGCCGACGACGAACTGCGCCCGATGAACGGCGTCCAACTCATCACCGAAACCCTCTCGCTCACCGCCGTTGACGGACGCGGCGCACACGCGGTCTTCGAGAACGAGGGCGGCATCTGGTTCGACAATGGCATCGTGCTCGACGCCGGAACCACGCTCGAATTCGGCGGCGACTTCGCCAAACACTCCGGCTCCATTCCCACCGGCAGCGCGACTGCCCTCGTCGCCCGCGCCGCCGCCGGTGACGACTACGCGCTCGACACCGTCATCACCGGTGCCGGCAAGGTGGTCGTCGGCGTCAACGAGCGGCTCACCTTCACCGCCGACCTCGGCTTCAGCGGCGGCGTCGAAATCACCGGCGGCGAGGTCGAGTTCACCGGCGACAACTCCGCCACCGGCACGGAAGGCGGCTTCACCGGCGGCATCGCCGTCCACGGGCAGACCTACGACAGCGACGGCGTTCTCACGCATGCGTCCGTCCTCGTCGTCCGCGCGCAGTCGAACATCGGCGCGAACGCCCTCACGCTCGGCAAGACCACCGGCAGCGGCGGCAGCGCCGTCAGCACCTTCGGCGGTCTGCGCATCCTCGGCGGCAGCACCGCAACGCCCCTCGCGCTCTCGAACACCCTCGCGCTCGCCGGCGCCGGCGGCGTCATCGAAACCAGCACCGGCACCGGCGTCGGCGGCGTCGCGCAACTCGACGGCGTCATCTCCGGCGTCGCGAACGCCGACCTGCACAAGACCGGCGGCGGCGTCCTGCGGCTGACCGCCGCGAACACCTACGTCGGGCACACGTTCGTCGAGGACGGCGTCCTCGCGCTCACCGGCACCGGCAGCATCGCCGCCAGCAGCGGCGTGTTCGTCAACACCGGCGCGACCTTCGATGTCTCCGACACCGCCGTCACCGGTGGCGCGCTCATCCAGACGCTCGCCGGCGCCGCCGGCTCCACGCTCGACATCGGCTCGAAGACGCTCACCACCGCCGGCGCCACGGGCATCGGCGGAACCACGACCTTCGCCGGCATCATCTCCGGCGACGACGCCAGCGCGTTCGTCAAGACCGGCGCCGCCTACACGCTCACCCTCACCGGCGACAGCACCGCGACCTTCACCGGCAGCGTCGCCATTGACGCCGGCACGCTGCGCATCACCGACTACGGCGCGCTCGGCAGCGGCGAGACCGCCGGCAACGCCGTCACCCTCGCCGGAACCGGCACCGCCGCCGCCGTCCTCCAACTCGCCGCCGGCGACGGCGCGCTCGCCTCGACCCTCGCCAGCAAGACCGACGGCGCGGGCAAGGTGCTCATCAACCAAGACCACACCGACGACCCCGCCTACGACCCCGCCGACCCCGACGCGCGGCCGCCCTACACCGTCGCCCTCACCGGCGATAACTCGGCGTTCTCCGGCACAATCGCCGTCAGCAACAAAAACACGCTCCGCTTCACCTCCGCCGAAAACATCGGCGGCGACGCCGACGGCACCGCCGCCACAATCGCCCTCGCCGACGCCACGCTGCGCTACGCGCCCGTCCGCGCCGCCGGTGACGACGCGCCCGCCGCGACCGTCGCCAACGCCCTCACCCTCTCCGGCGCCGGCGGAACCGTGGAGGTCGCGCTCGACGCCGCCGCGTCCGACCCCGCCGCCGCGGTCGCCGAAGTCACGCTCGCCATCGGCGGCGTCATCACCGGCACCGCGACCGCCCCGCTCACCAAGACCGGCGCCGGCGCGCTCGTCCTCACCGGCGACAGCGACCTGACGTTCAACGGCGCGACGCACGTCGCCGAAGGCACGCTCGCCCTCGCCGGCAACGGCTCCATCGCCGGTAGCGCGGGCGTCTCGCTCGAACACGACACCACGCTCGACATCACCGCGACCGACCGCGACGCCGTCGTCCTGCGCAAACTCGACGCCACCGCCGGCGACCCCGACCTCGGCGACGCCCCGCCCGCCGTCTTCCTCGGCTCCCAAACGCTCCAAATCGGCTCCGACGCCACGAACGGCACCGCCACCGGCGGCACCGCCGCCGCGCGCGTCTCCACCACCTTTGACGGCGTGTTCGACGGCGACGCCGCCTCGCGCCTCGTCAAGAGCGGCACGTTCTACGACCTCGCGCTGCCCGACGCCGCCGCCGCGCTCGCCTCCTTCGACGGCACGCTCGAACTCGACGCCGGAACCGTCGTCGCCGACTTCGCCGCCACGCGCGGCGCCACCGACCCCGCCACGGGCGTCGGCGACGGCACGGGCTACACGCTCCACAACACCCTCGCCGGCGCCGCCGGCAAACTGCGCGTCGAAGGCCTCGCGACGAACGCGCGGTTCGCGCTGGGCGTCGCGCCCGTTGACGGCGCGAGCACGAGCGCGGAGAAGTTCACCGGCACGCTCGAACTCGTCTCCGGCTCGCTCGTCCTCGCCGACACCGCGCTGCCCACGGCGCAGACCGCCGCCGAGGACCCCGCCGCCGCCGCCGCGCTCGCACTCGCCGCGACCACCGCCGCCGTCCTCGCCGACGCGAAAGTCGTCCTCACCGCCGAGTCCTCGCTGACCGTCCTCGAAGACCCGTCCGCCCACACGCCCGCGCCGGTCACCCTCGCCGCGCTCACCACCGGCGGCGGCACGCTGCGCTTCGCCGCGAGCGCCATCACGCCCGCCACGCCGCTCACCGTCGGCGAACTCATTCCCGCCAGCGGCGCGAACGGCATCGCCGGAACCATCGAAATCGAAGGCATCGCCGACAGCGCGCTCTTCGCCGCGATTCCAACCACCGCGCCCGCGACACAGAACCTGCTCGACTGCGCCGACGCCACCGCCGCCGCGCCGGGCGTCCGCATCGTCGCCGCCAACTCCGTCTCCGACCCCAACGTCATCTTCCGCTGGGACCCGCCCGCGCAGGACTCCAACGCCGACATGCCCACGCCCGCCGCCACCGCGCACCGCGCGCTTGTCGGCGCCGACGGCGTCCAGACCGGCGAGGCGACGTTCTCCTACCACGGCTCGCTCGTCGCCACCGGCTCCGCGCAGGGTCTCTACCTCTCCTACGGCCTGACCCAAATCTCCGCCGGCACCGGCGACAACCCGTCCGCAATCGTCACGCTCGACGCCGCCGGCAGCACCTCGCCGCGCCTCACCGCGAAACTCACCGGCACCGGCGGCTTCGCGTTCACCAACTCGGACAACACCGCCGGTGACCCCGCCGCCAACGGTCCCGCAATCATCGTCGGCGGCTCCGGCAACGACTACGCCGGCGGCACCACGATTGAGAACGCCACCGTCTTCCTCGCCGCCAACGCCGCGCTCGGAACCGGCTTCGCCGCCGGAAACGCGCTCGCGCTCGCCGGCTCCGCCGTGCTCGACCTCAACGGCTACCAGCAGCGCTTCACCACCATCGAGGGCGGCGCGGACACGCAAATCATCCTCGCCGGCGCGCAGCCCGCCACCGGCGGCGGCACACAGCACGCCAAACTCATCGTCGCCGACGGCGGCTCGTTCGCCGGCTCAATCACCGGCACCGACCGCGACGCCGAACTCGAACTGCGCGGCGGATTCACCGAACTCTCCGGCGAAAACAACTACGCCGCCAAAACCACGCTCATTGACGTTGACGGTGCCGCTGGTCCCGCCGCGCCAGCGCAACTCACCGTCACCGGCTCGCTCGGCGCGGAAACCGTGAACGCCGCCGGCGACACCGTCTGGCACCACGCCGGCGCAATCAACATCGAGGCGGAGGGCGCCGTCGTCACCTTCGCCAACACGACCGCCGGCGCCACACAGTCGCTCGACGGCGCGCTCACCGGCAACGGAACCGTCGCCGTCACCACGCCGACCGGCGCGGGCATCGCGCTGACCGCGGACAACACGGACTTCGCCGGCGCGGTCGAGGTCGCCTCCGGCTTCGTTGAAATCTCCGCCGCCGAGAATCTCGGCGACGCCGCGCTCACGCTCGGCTCCGCCGCGAACCCCGACCCCGCCACGCTGCGCGTCACCGCCGCTGACGCCGCGCCGGTCGTCCTCGAAAACAGCGTCGCGCTCGCCGGCGGCGGCGCGGTCGTCGAAGTCAACGGCACCGCCGGCACCTCGCTCGCGCTCGCCGGCGCGCTCTCCGGTTCCGCGCCGCTCGTGAAGACCGGCACCGGCGAGTTCTCCCTCACCAACACCGGCAACGCCGGCACGTTCAGCGGAAACCTCACCGTCGCCGACGGCTCCATCCGCGTCCCCGCCGGCGCCGAGGACGCGCTGGGTTCGGGCAACACGCTCACGCTCGGCGACGCCACCGGCACCACCACCGCCGCGCCCGCGCTCATTCTTGAGGACGGCGAATACGCCCGCGACTGGGAGGTCGCCGCGCCCGCGCGAATCGTCGTCGCGCCCGACGCCAACGCCGTCGTCACCGGCTCGTTCACGCCCGCTCCGGCGACCGCCGCCGGCGGCGCCTCGCTCGCCCAGACCGGCGGCGGAACCGTCACCCTCGCCGCCGCCGCGACCGTCACCGTGCCCTTCGCCCTCGAAGACGGACGCCTCGCCGGCATCGGCACGCTGACCAACTTCACCGGCGCCGCCCACGGGACGACCATCGCGCCGGGCATCGCCGCCGCGACCGACGACGCCGAGAAGTTCGGCACGCTCACCGTCACGCCCGCCGACGGCTCGCTCGTCATCGGCTCCACCGACGCCGACGCGCCGGCAATCACCACCACGCCCGCCGCCGGCACCACGCTCGACACGCTCCGCTCGCAGGGCTTCGTCTTCACCACGCTCGAAATCCTCACCAACGGCGAGACGTCCTCCAAACTCGCCGTCAACGGTGACGCCTCGCTCGGCGCGAACATCGTCATCAACGTCCTCGACGACGGCACGCTCGACGACGAGGGCGCGTGGCTCGACGGTCTCTACACCATCATCGCCTCCGACGCGCTGACCTCCGCCGCCGCCGGCATCGACGGTGCCGTCTCCCTCGACGACGCGCTCGCCAAAGTCGTCTTCGCCCACAACGGCGTGCTCGTGAACCTCTTCGAGCAGCGCGGGCGCGCGACGCTCGTTGACGAGAACGGCGACCTCGTCCTCCACACCTACGCCTCCGCCAGCGCCGTGCTCGTCTGGAACACCGCCGCCACCGGCAGCGGCTCCGTCCCGTGGACGCTCGTCGCCGACGAGACCGCCGACAAGGGCGCGGACAAGGCGGACGCCCGCTGGCGCGAAAAGGGCAGCGAGCAACTGCGCGACTTCCACAACGGCGACCTCGTGCTCTTCGGCGACGACACCGCCGACGGCGCCGCCGCCGCCAAGCGCGTCACCGTCCCCGAAGCGGGCGTGATTGTCGGCGCGATGACCGTCAGCGGCGCGAACTACACGTTCGCCGGCGGCGCCATCACCGGCACCGACGACACCGCGCTCTCCGCCGGCGCGTGGTTCGACCCGGACGCCGGACGCTGGTTCGACATCACGCCCACCGGCGCGCTCGCGATTGAGGCGACCGCCACCGGCACCGTCTTCAACAGCGCGCTCGACTTCGCCTCCGCGACCGTCGCCGGCTCCGCCACCTTCAACGCCGCCGCCGCGTTCCGCGACTCGCTCGCCGTCGCCGACACCGGCGCGCTCACCATCGGCGCCGACGCCGTGCTCACCGTTCCCGCGCTGCGGCTCGACGGCTCGCTGACGTTCGCGGGCGTCGGCGGGGCGGGGAAGACCTTCGCCGGCGCCATCACCGGCGCGGGACCGTTCGCCCTCACCGGCGGCGGCTCCGCCGCGCTCACGCTCTCCGGCGACAACTCCGGCTACTCCGGCGCGGTGCGCGTCGCCGGCGGCACGCTCCAAATCGCCGCGCAGCGCAACCTCGGCTCCGGCGCGCTCACGCTCGGCGCCGCCGCCACCGGCACCGACGCCGCTGTTGACGGCACGCTGCGCGTCGCGCCCGTCCGCGCGTTCGGCGACACCGCGCCGCTCGCGGTCGCGCTCGCCAACAGCGTCGCGCTCGCCGGCGCCGGCGGCGTCGTCGAAGTCGGTCTGTCCGCCCTGTCCGACACGTCCGACCTGACCGACAGCGCGTCGCTCGCCGCCGCCCGCGCGGGCGTCGTCGCCACGCTCAACGGCGTTGTCGCCGGCGCCGCCCCGCTGGCGAAGACCGGCGAGGGCCGGCTCGTCCTCACCGCCGCGAACACTTACACCGGCGCCACGACCGTCGCCGCCGGCACGCTCGAAGTCGCCGGCTCGCTGGGCGCGGCGGACGCCGCCGGCGGCCACACTTACGCCGCCGCGTTGAACCTTGCCGCCGACACCGCCGCCGAGTTCTCGAACAGCGCCGCGCCGCAGACGCTCGCGCGCGTCGCGGGCGTCAGCGACGGCTCGCTGGGCATCGGCGCGGGCGAACTCATCCACAGCGGCTCGTCGGCGCTCACGCTCGCCGCCGTCACCGGCGCCGGCTCGCATTACACGGCGGACGTTCAGAACTACGCCGGAACGCTGCGCGTCGCCGGCGCGCTCGAACTCGCGCAACTGCACGGCGGCGCGTGGGTCGGCGGTCGCGGCACGCTCACGAACGCCGCCACGCTGCAACTCGCCGCGCCGGTCACCGGCCACGTCTCGAACCTCGCCGGCGCGCGGGTCGAACTCGAAGCCGCCGTGCTCAACCAGCGCGTCGCCGGCAATTTCCGCAACGACGGAACCGTCTATTTCGGCTCCATCGGGCAGCGGTTCCTCGTCAACAACCTCGACAACGCCAGCAGCGGCGGCACCGGCCATTACTACTTGGAGGCGGACTTCTCCGCGCCCGCGCGCAGCGACCACATCGCCGTCGTTGACGCCGGCGCCGGCCAATACGGCACCATCGCCGGCAACCACGTCTTCCACGTCAGCAACGTCACCCCCGCCACCGGCACCATCACGCGCGACACCGTCGTGCCGCTCATCCGCGGCGAGAACGGCGAGACGCTGACCGAGGCGATTTTCGCGCGCGACGAGCACAGCATCACGCTCGCCGCCCCCGTGCAGGCGGGCGCGTGGTCGTTTGAAATCAGCGGCTCGAACAACGCCAACCTCGTCACCACCGGCTACTCCTCCGCGCTCGCCGGCGCCATCAACACCGCCGCCGCCCTCTCCAACGGCTGGCTCGCCCAACTCGACAACGCCGTGAAACGTTTCGGCGACCTGCGGCTCGCCCTCGGAACCCCCGCCGCCGCCGACACCGCCGCCGCCCTCTCCAACGCCTTCTGGGTGCGCGCTTACGGAACGCAGGCCGACATCCACGCGCGCGTCACCGGCGTCAACGGCTTCCGCGAACGCCAATACGGCGCGGACGTCGGCTACGACCGCGTGCTCGGACGCGGCGACCTCGGCGAATTCTTCCTCGGCGCCTTCGCCGGCTATCAGGTCAGCGACCGCCGCTTCCGCGACGCCGTCTCCGGCAAGGGCGAAGGCGAGTCCATCGCCGGCGGCATCTACGCCACCCTGCTCAACACCGACGGCTGGTATCTCGACGCCGTCGCCAAGGTCCAGTCCTTCAACGACACCGTCAAGGGCGGCGGCCAGAAGGTCGAGTTCGACACCCTCGGCTTCGGCGCGAGCGTCGAGGCCGGCCGCCGCTTCAACCTGCCCGCCTCCCTCTACCTCGAACCCAGCGTCCAGTTCGCCTACTCGCACTTCGACGGCGACACCGCGTCCGACGGCGCCGCGTTCGTCGCCACCGTCGGCGACAGCGACCTGTTCCGCTACGCCGCGTTCGCGCGCCTCGGCGGCGTGTTCAAGACCAACTCCTTCGGCGTCCTCAGCCCCAGCGTGCGCCTCGGCGTCGAATACCGCCGCACCTACGGCGGCGAACTCACCGCGCGCGGCGCGGACTTCGACACCCTCTCGCCGAACCTCAACGGCTGCTACGGTGTCTTTGGTGCCGGCATCGGCTGGCAGTTCACCGCCTCGCAGTCCGTGAACCTCGAATACGAAACCTCTTGGGGTTCCAAACTCGACCGCCCCTGGGCCATCAACGCCTCCTACCGCATTCGGTTCTAACGGACGGATGCGGGCGGGCGGATGCGGGCAGAACCGGCGGCGAACGCAGCGGAGCGAACGAACATCATGAGCAACGAAACATCAGAACGACGCGCCGGCGGCGGCGACCACTCCGCCGCCATCGCCGCCGCAGTGCCGCAGCGCGTTCTCGCCTCCGGCGCGAAAATGCCCGCCATCGGCTTCGGAACGTTCGGCAGCGACCACGTGCCGCCGGACGCCGTCGCCGGTGCGGTGCGTAGCGCGTTCGACGCCGGCTACCGGCACTTCGACTGCGCGTCCGTCTATGGCAACGAGCGCGAGGTCGGTGCCGTCCTGCGCGAAATCATCACCACCGGTGCGGCGCGGCGCGACGAACTCTGGGTCACGTCCAAACTGTGGAACGACAAGCACGCGCCGGCGGACGTCGCCGCTTCGTGCGAGCAGTCGCTGCGCGACCTGCAACTCGACGCGCTCGACCTCTACCTCGTCCACTGGCCGTTTCCGAATTTCCACCCGCCCGGCTGCGACGTCACCTCGCGCGGTGCCGACGCCCGCCCCTACATCCACGAGGAGTTCATGCGCACGTGGCGCGCGATGGAGCGACTCCAGCGCGAGGGCAAGACGCGGCACATCGGCGTCTCGAACGTCACCGTGCCGAAGTTGAAACTGATTCTGCGCGACGCCGAAATCGCGCCGGCGGTGAACGAAATGGAACTGCACCCGCACTTCCAGCAACCGGAGTTGTTCGAGTTCGTGCGCTCGCACGGAATTGTGCCGGTCGGCTACTGCCCGCTCGGCTCGCCCGGCCGCCCTGAACGCGACCGCACGCCGGAGGACACCGACCCGTTGCGCGACCCCGTGATGTTGCGCATCGCCGCCGAGCACAACGCGCACCCCGCCGAAATCGCGTTGAAGTGGGCGGTGCAGCGCGGTCAGACGCCGATTCCGTTTTCGAGTAACCCGCGAAACATCGCCGCGAACATCCGCGCCGTCATATCAAACCCGCTCACCGACGCCGAGATGCTTGCCATCGCCGGCATTGACCGCCGGTGCCGCCTAATCAAAGGGCAGGTTTTCCTCTGGCGCGGCGCCGACGACTGGCGCCTCCTCTGGGACGAGGTCGGCACGACTTTTTAGAGTGGCAACCGTGCAAGTCGAAGCCCCGCGCTTCCGGCGGCACCGGCACCGGCACTGCGTTCCCGGATGCCACACGCCAAGCCGCCACACACATGGAGCGCCGACTTTCAAGTCGGCTTGGGGGAGATGCGGCGTAGCCGCCTTGCTTCTCTTTTTTTTGAAGTGGCGGCTGCGCCGCATGGAGGGGGACGAGCCGACTTGAAAGTCGGCGCTCCCAGTCGGCGCTCCATGTGTGGCACTCCCAGCGGTGCGCGCACCGGTGCCGTTCCCGCCGCCGCCGGCGGCACCGAAACCGCCCCCGCTACGCCGCCAGCAGTTTCTCAATCGCCTCGGCGACCGGCAGCGCGCCGGCGGAGACGTCCTCCTCGACACCGCCGAGAATGTCGCGCACCGCCGGCCGCTCGAAGAAGCGCGTCAGCACCGCCTCGCGCAACAACGTCTGGAACCACTGCCGGTTCTGCTCGCGGCGCCGGCGCTCGAACGTGCCCTCGGCGCGCAGCAACCGCTCAAACTCGCGGATGAGGTTCCAAATCGCGTCCAGCCCCTCCTCCTCCAACGCGGAGCAGGCGAGCGCGCGCGGCTTCCAGCCCGGCGTGAACGGCGTCAGGTAGTGCAGCACGCGCCCGTATTCGCCGCGCGCGACCTCGGCGCGGACGCGGTTGTCGCCGTCGGCCTTCGTGACCGCGATGGCGTCCGCCATCTCAATCACGCCCTTCTTGATGCCCTGCAACTCGTCGCCGGCACCGGCTATTTGCAGCAGCAGAAAAAAGTCCGTCATCGTCCGGACGGCGACCTCGCTCTGTCCGACGCCAACGGTTTCGACGAGCACCGTGTCGAACCCCGCCGCCTCGCACAACAGCAGCGCCTCGCGCGTTTTCGCGGCGACCCCGCCCAACGCGCCGCCGGCGGGCGACGGACGGATGAACGCGTTCGCGCAACGACCGAGTTCCTCCATGCGCGTCTTGTCGCCCAGCACACTGCCGCCGCTGACCGCGCTGGACGGGTCAACGGCGAGCACGGCGAGTTTGCGTCCCTGCCCGCAAAGCCGCTTCCCGAAGTGCTCGATGAACGTGCTCTTGCCCGCGCCCGGAACACCGGTGATGCCGACGCGCACGGACTTCCCCGCATGCGGCAGGCACTCGCGAATCACCTCGGCGGCGGCGGCGCGGTGCGCCGGCAGCCGGCTTTCGACAAGCGTGATGGCGCGGGCGAGCGCGACGCGGTCGCCCGCGAGAATACCGCGCACCGCCTCCTCGGCGGAAATCGCGCCCTTGCGGCGCACCGCCGGCGGACGGACGTTTTGCACGGGCGGCTCGACGCCGGGCACCTCGCGCAGCGCGGGCGCGAACGCGGCGTCGCGGTTGTCGGGCGTGTGTCCGAGGTCTTTGAACATGGGCGGTGGCGGCGTGGTGCTTCTCGCGTGTTCGTGAGGCGGCGTCACCGGTGGCGCGGTTCACGCCAGCAGCGACTCGTCAATCTCGTGGTTGCCGTGGACGGCCTTCACGTCGTCGAGGTCCTCCAGCGTGTCAATGAGCCGCTGGACGGCTTTGGCGGTGTTGGCGTCCTTGATTTCGACGGTGCTCACGGGCAGGAAGGCGACCTCGCTCGACACCGGCTTGACGCCCTTGTCCTCAAGCGCCTTGGCGACGGCGTCGAACGCCTTCGGCTCGCACAAAATCTCGAAAAACTCGCCGTTGTTGACGACGTCGTCGGCGCCGGCGTCGAGCGCGATTTCCATCAGCGCGTCCTCGGTCGTTCCCTCGGCGGCGATGATGAACTGTCCCTTGCGGTTGAAATTGAAGTCGAGCGCGCCGGTGGTGCCGATGCTGCCGCCGGCCTTGGTGAACGCGGAGCGCACCTCGCCGACGGCGCGGTTCTTGTTGTCGGTGGTGACCTCGACGATGAGGTTGACGCCGCCCGGTCCGTAGCCGTCGTAGCGGATTTCGACGATTTCGGCGCCGGCGATTTCGCCGGTTCCCTTTTTGACGGCGCGGTCAATGTTGTCGGTGGGCATGTTCGCCGCGCGCGCCTTGAGCAGGAGGGTTCGCAGTTTGGCGTTCGCAGCAGGATCGCCGCCGCCGGAGCGCGCGGCGAGGGTGATGTCCTTCGCGATGGTGCTGAAGATTTTGCCGCGCTTGGCGTCAATGGCGGCTTTGTGGCGCTTGGTGGTGGCCCATTTGCTGTGTCCTGACATAGTGCGGCGCAAAGTGGCGGAAGCGGCGCGTGTTTGGAAGCGCAAAGTCGCGGCGGCGGCACCGGTGGTGGCACCGATGGCGGCGGCGGTGGTGCTGGCGGTGGTGCTGGCGGTGGTGTTCATGGGGACCTCGGGCACTGCCGGCGGACGGAACCGCAATGCCGGCGGCGGTGTTTTCAGTGTCCGCATGAACCGCAAGACCTTTCTCCAAAACCTCGGCGCATTCGCCGCCGGCAATGCTTTCGCCCCCGCTCTCGCGCCGGCACTTCGCGCCGCCGGCACCGCAGCCGCCGCGCCCATTGACGCCGCAACCGTCGCCAAGTGGAGCGCGCCGTATCGCGGTTGGGAATACTTCCCCGAACCCATCATTCCGTCGGACTACAAAATCCCCGGTC
>JAISSQ010000126.1 GCA_031273045.1 Puniceicoccales bacterium | reverse complement strand
TACTCCGGCAAGGAAAAATGCGGCGTCGGCCGCCTGCGCGTTGACACCGCGTTCGACAACGGCCTCGCCCTCTGGGTCAGCGGCGACCAACTCTGGAAAGGCGCCGCCCTCAACGCCGTCCAAATCGCCGAAGCGCTCTTTTGTGTCGCGCCGGTGGCGGTGCCGGCGTAGGAAGCGCGCCTCTCTCAACCACCCTTACCACACAACCTCTCATCCACAAAAACACCCTATCCCCATGAGTTTGAAAATCGGAGTTATCGGCGCCGGCGGAATGTCGCGCTATCACGTTGCGGGCTTCCGCAAAGCGGGCGCGGAAGTCGTCGCGTTCGCCGACACAAACAAGGCCGCCGCAGAGCGCGCCGCCGCCCGCGACGGTGTGCCGCTCGCCCTCGGCGACGTCGGCGAACTGCTCAAACTGCCGGAACTCGACGCGGTGTCGGTCATCGTGCCGAACAAGTTCCACGCGCCGCTCGCGCTGCAAGCCCTCAAAGCGGGCAAGCACGTGTTCTGCGAAAAGCCGCCGGCAATCAACGCGCGCGAAGCGAAGGCGATGGCGGACGCCGCCGCGAAGGCGAAGCGCGTGCTGATGTTCGACTTCAACAACCGCGCCCGCCCCGAGTCCTACGCGCTGATGGAGCGCATCGCCGCCGGCAAAGTCGGCGTCATCAACTCCGCGCAAGCGAAGTGGGCGCGCCGCTGCGGCATTCCGGGCTTCGGCGGCTGGTTCACGACGAAGGCACTCTCCGGCGGCGGTCCCGTGATTGACCTGCTGCACATGCTCGACCTCGCCCTGTTCTTCATGGGCTACCCGGAACCGGAATTCGTTCTCGGTCAGACCTTCGACACGTTCATCAGCGACAAAACGTTCAAGGGTCCTTGGGGCATTCCCGACAACGCCAAGGGCGTCACCGACGTCGAGGCGGCGGCGCATGGCTTCGTGCGCTTCAAGACCGGTCAGGTCGTCACGCTCCAAATGTCGTGGGCGGAACTCGTCGCCCGCGAGGAAGTGTCCGTGACGTTCCAAGGGACGAAGGCAGGCGGCCTCGTGCGCCGGCTCTTCGGGCGCGACGGGCTGGACGAGACGTCCGTTGACACGTGCGAACTCTACACGCACGAGTTCGGCCGCCCCGTGAACAGCACTTTGGTCGTCCCCGCCGACGAGACGATGGGGCGCGTCCGCGCCGCGCAGAACTTCGTCGCCGCCATCGAGGGCACCGAGGCGCCGCTCAACACGCCCGCGCAAGCCGTCTCGCTGATGAAGTTGATTGACGCTTTCTACGCCTCCGCAAAGACCGGAAAACCGGTGAAGGTGGCGTAGGCGAAACGGCGCGAACGGCGTCACCGGTGCCATCGAAAAATTGCCAATCACCGGCACCGGTGGCACTTTCACGCCCGCATGCCTGAAACCGCCACCGCCGCCGGCACCGCAACCGCCGCGCCCGCCGCCCTTTCCGAATCTGACTTCGAGACCGTCATCGGCCTCGAAATCCACGTCCAATTGAAGACCCGCGCCAAGGTCTTCGCGCCCGTGCCATACCTCTACGGCGGCGCGCTGCCCGACGACGCCGCGCCGGCGGACATCACCCCGAACACCCTCGTTGACCCGACCGTCCTCGCCCTCCCCGGCGCACTGCCGGTGCTCAACCGCGCCGCCCTCGAACAGTCCATCCGCTTCGGTTTGCTCGTCGGCGCCGACATTCCGGAAACCACCAACTGGGACCGCAAAAACTACTTCTACCCCGACAGCACGAAGGCCTACCAACTCTCGCAAAAAGACCACCCCGTCACCATCGGCGGCGAAGTCGAAATCGAACTCCCCGGTCCCGCGCGCAACATCATGGGCGAGCACAAAATCATCCGGCTCAACCACGCGCACCTCGAAGAAGACGTCGGCAAACTCACCCACGCCGGCGCCGGCTCCCTCGTTGACTACAACCGCGCCGGCGCACCGCTGCTCGAAATCGTCACCGAACCCGACCTGCGCTCGCCCGACGAGGCGGTCGCCCTCCTCAACGCCCTGCGAATGCTCCTCACCGCCGCCGGCGTCTCCGACTGCGACATGGAAAAAGGCCAGATGCGCTGCGACGCCAACGTCAGCGTCCGCCCGCGCGGTCAAACCGCCCTCAACACCCGCTGCGAGATGAAAAACCTGAACTCCATCTCCGGCGTCAAAAACGCCATCGAATACGAAGCCCGCCGGCAAATCCGCGAAGTCCTCGCCGGCCGCGAAATCCACCAAGAGACGCGCGGCTGGAACGCCGAAACCGGCCGCACCTACCCGCTGCGCAGCAAAGAAGAGGCGCACGACTACCGCTACTTCCCCGACCCCGACCTGCTGCCGGTGAAGACCACCGCCGGCGACATCGAACGCCTCCGCGCAACGCTCCCCGAACGCCCCTACGACCGCCAACGCCGCTACCAAGCCGACATCGCCGCCGGCGGCTTCGCGCTCCCGTTCACCGTCACCAGCGTCTTCATCCCCGACCGCGAACTGTGCGAATACTTTGAAGCCGCCGTCGCCGCCGGCAGCGGCACCGCCGCCGGCACCACCGCCAACCCGCTGACCATCGCCAACCTCGTCGCGAACGACCTCCTCGGCGCCCTCGCCGGCGCCACCGATTACAACCGCCTCCCGCCGGCGCACCTCGCCGCGCTCGCCCGCCTCACCGACGCCGGCACCATCTCGAAGGCGCAGGCGAAAGAAGTGTTCGCCGAAATGTTCACCACCGGCGACGCACCCGACGCCATCGTCGAGCGACGCGGTCTGCGCCAGAACAGCGACACCGGCGAAATCGAAACCATCGTCCGCGACGTCCTTGCGACCCCCGCCGGCACCGCCGCCGCCGAGCAATTCCGCGCCGGCAACGAAAAAGCACTCAACTCCCTCAAAGGTCCCATCATGAAAGCCAGCAAAGGCAAGGCGAACCCCAAGGTCGTTGACGACATCCTCCGCCGACTGCTCGCCGCGTAACTCCCGCCGGCACCGGTGGTCTGCTTTCGCCCTTCACCGGTGGTGCCGTCGCTCACGCGCTCACGAAGCGGTCGAAGACGACCAACGGTTCGCCGTGGTGGAAGAGCGTGACTTGGCGGGTGCTCGCGGAGACGACGAACGCCACGCAGTCGGCGGCGACGGTGATGGAACTCGCGGCGGCGTGGCGCGTGCCCAGCCCGCTGGCAAGGATGCTCGCGGCGGCCTGCTCCTGCGACGTGAGCATGGTGCCGGCACTCTCCGCGACGCCGTCGCCGTTGATGATGATGGCACCGTCAATCCACGCGAGTTCCTTGACGGTTTCCTCGGCGAACGGGTTCAGGATGTTGCGGTCGCTTTCGGGGTGCCCGCGGAACGGGTTCAGGATGAGCGGCTTGGTGTGCGGGGCGATGAGGTTGCGGTCGCCGATGACGAGGATGCAACCGGCGGGCAGCCCCTCGTGCCCCTCGATGGCGAGGCGCGTGGCGATGGCGAGCGCGCGCTCCAAGACCTCCGGCTTCACGCCGGCGGGCAGCATCTCGGCGCCGCGCTGCGCGAGGAAACTCGGAAACTCGGTGCGCAGGTCAACCGACATGATGGTGTCGAGCAGGTCGCTGCCGGGACGTCCGCCGATGCAACACACGCACTCGTCCGGGCGCAGGATTCCGCGCGTCATCCCGACGAAGAGCGCGCTGCGAAACTGCGCGAAGCGGTTGCTGTTGAGCGCGCTGACGGTGATGACCGGCGGTGTCTTCGCGCCGGCGAAGCCGTCGAAGCCGAGCGCGTTCTCCGAGACCAGCACGAGCGGCTTGTTGACACCGGCGACGAGTGCCGCCGCCGAGCGCGTGGGCGTCTTGAAGGTGTCGGCGAAGAGCAGAATCTTCGAGCACTTCGCGCCGCTCGCGATTTTCTCCGCCTCGCGCAACATGAGCAGGTTCTGGCGCGAGACCGGCGGCTCCGGCGTGCCGGTGCCGCGAAAGCGTTCGAGGATGAGGTCGCGAAACGTTTTGAGGTCCGGCGCGACTTCGAGCCGGCTGACGAACTCCGTCTCCTCCAGCACCGTCGAGAGCGCCGTGAGCACCGAGAAATACGTCTTCTCGCGCTCGCGCTCCGAAGCGAGGACGAGGAAGAGGACGCGGATTTTTTTGTCATCGGAGTCGTCGGCGTTTTCCAGTCCGCTGGGGCAACGACCGACGGCGAGGACGTATTTCCGGCTCTTCAGCGGCACGCTCACGTGAGGTAGCGCGACGGTGCTGGGCAGGTCGGTCGGGATAACGCGCTCGCGCTTCAGCAGTTGGTTCAGGACGTTGTCCTCATCCTCGGTCGAACTCTCGTCCACGTTGATTTCGGGGCACAGCGCGAGCAGTTCGAGCAGGGCGGATTTGAAGTCGCGGCTCTTGATGTCAACGATGCGGGATGGGGAGAGGAATTTTTCGAGGCGCATGGCGGAAGAGGGGAGGTGGATTGCGGGAAGCGGTGGGAGGATGTTTGGCGGTGAAATTCACGGGCGTCACCGGTGCCATTCGAGCGCGCCGGTCTTGATTTCGTAGAGCAGTCCGAGCGCGAGAACGCCCATGAACACGAGCACGGGCGGCAGGAGCGGAACGCCGGCGACGGTCAGTTCGCGGAACGCGAGCGCGAGCGGCAGCAGCAGAACGACCTCGATGTCGAAGAGCAGGAAAAGCAGCGCGACGACGAAGAACCGCACGGCGTAGCGCGGGTGCGGGCGGGCGGTCTCCGGCGAGTCCGGCGTGTTCCCGCACTCGTAGGCGGTGTCCTTCTGCGCGTTGGCGCGCGCGCGTTGCCCGAAGATGTGGCTCACGACGAGGATGCCCACCGGCAGCGCAAGCCCGATGACGATTTGGATGAGCACCGGAAGGTAAGTGAGGCGTGGGTCAGGCATGACGGCGCGGAAACGTGAACGTCGCCGCCCGCGCTTCAAGGCGAAACTTGTCCCGCCGCCGGCTTCGCGCCACATTCCCCGCTCCACCGCCACTCCTCCGCCAATGACCACCCACGCCGCAAACGCCGCCGCATTTCTCTCAAACGAAAAACGCGCCGCTTGGCACGACCAGACGCTCTGGCTCGTCCGCCAGAAGCGCGACGCCGCCGCACGCGCCGTCCCGGAATGGGAGCAACTGCGCCAGCGCGCCTCCGAAATCAAGGAGCACGTCCTCGCGAACCTCGACGCGCTCGTCGAGCAGTTCGCCGCCGCCGCCGCCGCCAACGGCGTCACCGTCATTCGCGCCGCCGACGCCGCCGCGTTCAACGCCGCCGTCCTCGAAATCATCCGCCGGCACGGCGCCAAGAACGTCATCAAGAGCAAGTCCATGCTCACCGAGGAGTGCGGGCTGAACCACTTCCTCGCCGACGCCGGCGTTGACATCGTGGACAGTGACCTCGGCGAGCGAATCATCCAACTGCGCCGCGAGACGCCCTCGCACATCGTCCTGCCGGCAATCCACCTCACGAAGGAGGAAATCGGCGAACTCTTCCACGAGAAACTCGGCTCCCCGAAAGGCCTCACCGACCCGACCCAACTCACCCGCATCGCCCGCGCCCACCTGCGCGAAAAGTTCCTCGCCGCCGACGTCGCCCTCACCGGCGTCAATTTCGGCGTCGCCGAGAGCGGCGCGTGCGTCGTGTGCACGAACGAGGGCAACGCCGACATGGGCGTCCACTCCGCGCCGGTGCAGGTGCACTGCATGGGCATCGAGAAACTCGTCCCGCGCTGGGCCGACCTCGGCGTCTTCACGCGCCTGCTCGCGCGCAACGCCACCGGTCAGCCCGTCACCACCTACACCTCGCACTACGCCGCGCCCAAACGCGCCGCCGGTGCCGCGATGTATGTCATCCTCGTTGACAACGGACGCCGTGCGCGGCGCGACAACCCCGAACGCGCTGCCACTCTCAAATGCATTCGCTGCGGCGGCTGTATGAACACTTGCCCCGTTTACCGGCGCAGCGGCGGACACAGTTACGGTTATCTCATTCCCGGTCCCATCGGCACTATCCTCGCCCCGTGCGCCGACCGCGCTCGCTACTCGCAACTCCCGCTTGCCTCGACGCTGTGCGGTTCCTGCGCAAATGTCTGCCCCGTCAAAATAGACATTCACGGGCAAATCTACGACCTGCGTCAAACCGCCGACGCCCCGCTCTGGAAACGCCTCGCCATGCGCGCCGGCAACACCCTCTTCACCCACCCCGCCCTCTACAACACCGCCGGTGCCGCCGCCCGCGCCGCCGTCCGCCACCTCCCGCGCCCATTCCTCTACAACGCGTTTAATGTCTGGGGACGCTCCCGCGAACTGCCGGCACCACCGGCGGAAAGTTTCCGGCAGTGGTATGCGAAGAATAGAAAAGGGGAGCAGGGAGCGGGGAGCGGGGAGCGGGGAGATAGTGCCGCCGGCGGCTTATCCAGTTGCAGCGGTGCTGTTCACAGCACCACCGGCAGCACCGCCGGCAGCACCGCCACCGGCAGTGCCGCCCCGCTCCCCACTCTCTCCGCTTTTACTACCGCCCTCGCCAAGACAAATGCCGCCGTCATCGCCGCGCCCGACCGTGCCACCGCCCTCGCCCTCCTCGCCGGTGCCACCGCCGCCGCCGGCACCACCGACACCGCCGCTATTACCGATTTCACCGACGAAAAAACCGCCGCCCGCTTCTCCGCCGACACCCCACGCTCCGAACTCGCCGCGCTCGACACCGTCGTCCTTCCCGGACGCCTCGGCGTCGCCGAGAACGCCGCCATCTGGCTCGACGACCGCGACCTCCCGCACCGCCTCCTGCCCTTCATCGCCCGCCACCTCGTTCTGCTTATAGACGCCGGTAGCGTCGTCCCGACAATGGCGGACGCCTACGCCGCCCTTCCGCCGGCGCGCAGTTTCGGCGTCTTCATCTCCGGTCCCTCGAAGACCGCCGACATCGAACAACACCTCGTTTACGGCGCCCACGGCGCCATCGAACTCACCGTCCTGCTCATCGGCACCACCGCCGCCGGTGCGTCTTCCTAAAACGGCATCTTTCCCCAAAGCAATGCCGGCGGATTAGTCGTAAGCGGAATGACCGCCGCCGGTGCCGCCGCAGGTGCAGGGGGTGTCGAAGCGGAATTTTTCCATTTTGCGAACTTCGGTGACGCGACCGCGGTGGATGGTGAGTTGGATTTCGCCAAATTCGAGGTTGGAAATCATGCGGCGGACGACGCGAACCCAGCGTCCGGCATCGGTTTCGCAATAGTCAGCAGGGGGCGGCGCGGCGGTGCCGGTGGTGCCGCCGGCGGAAGAACAACCGCAACCGGTGCCAGTAGTGCCGGTGCCGGTGGCGTGGGCGCGGGGGAGGAGAGGCGCGGCGGGAGGCGGAGCGGCTTTTTCGATAATCTCAATTACGCCGCTGGGGTCGCCGCCGGTGGTGGCTTTTTCCGGCGGCGGGGGTTTTATGTAGCGGCGGTCTTTGATTTTGGCGGCGGGCATTTCAGCGGTGTGTTTTTGTTGCGCCTTTTTTATTGCACCAACTCGAACCATTCTTCGGCGCAGGTGCGGTCTTTTTTGTCGAAGAGGGCGTTGGTGAGCATGTCGAGGAAGCGCAGGGCGCCGACGTAGCCGACGGTGGGGAAGTAGCGGTGTCCGACGCGGTCGAGAATGGGGAAACCGACGCGCACGAGTGGAATGTCTTCAACGCGCGAGACAAACTTGCCGTAGGTGTTCGCGACGATGACGTCCACGGGTTCGTTTTTAATCCATTGGTGGAGTTCAAAGAAGTCGGACTGTTGTTTGATTTTGGCGTCGGGAACGACGGGGTCGAGCAACTCGTGGATGCGTTGTTCAAAGGCGTTTCCTTTGCTGCCGGTGATGACGTAGCAGGGGTGGGCGCCGAGTTCGAGCAGAAAGCGAACGTAGCCAATGACTTGGTCGGGGTCGCCGGCGACGGCGACGCGCTTCTTGTGGAAGTATTGCTGCATGTCGCTGATGGCGTCAACGAGGCGACCGCGGTCTTCTTCAATTTCGGGGGCGACGGCGCCGCCCGGTGAGAAGGCGCGGAGGGTTTGCACAAATTCGTCGGTGCCGGCGACGCCGAATGGCATTTCCAAAAGTGTCGCGGGGACTTTGTGTTTGCTTTCGAGTGTGAGTGCGGACGGATGCGCGGTGAAGTGTCCGAGCGCGATGCTTGCGGCACTGTCGCCGGTGCTGCGGATTTCGGGGAGTGTGGCGCCGCCTTTGGGGAACATTGTGTAGTTGCCGTCGAGACCGCCGTCGAGCACGCCGGAGGTGTCGGGGAGCATCACAAACGGGACGCCCATCAACTTTGTGATGCGTTTGATTTCGCGCATGTCGGCGGGTTCGACGAAGCCGGGGAAAATCGTGACCTGCTCTTTTGTTTCGCCGGTTTTTTCGGAGAGGTATTTGACAATCGCGCTGGTCATGTTCGCGAAGCCGGTGATGTGCGAGCCGACGAAACTTGGCGTGTTGGCGTGGATGACGATTTTGCCTTCGGGGACGGCGCCTTCCTCGCGGGCGCGGCGTACGATGGTCGGGACGTCGTCACCAATGACTTCCGACAGGCACGTGGTGTGGACGGCGACGATGTCGGGGTTGTAAATGGTGAAGATGTTTTTGAGCGCTTGCGTGAGGTTCGCGAGGCCGCCGAACACGGAGGCGCCTTCGGTGAAGGAACTTGTGGTGGCGATGACCGGTTCTTTGAAGTGCCGCGTGAGGTGCGAGCGGTGGTAGGAGCAACAGCCCTGCGAGCCGTGACTGTGCGGCATGCAGCCGTGGATGCCGAGCGAGGCATACATGGCGCCGATGGGCTGGCAGGTTTTGGCGGCGTTGACGCGCAGCGCCTTGCGCTCGATGATGTTTTTGGTGGTGGCGTTAAGCATTGTTGTAAAGTGGAAACGTTGGTCGTTTTTGCGTGTGCTTGCGTGCGGTGTGTGCGATGTGTGTTTGCGTGTTGTTTTTAGTGTGGAAAACGGGCGCGTTCGGCGCGCTTACATTTCGTCGCCGCCTCCGCCGGCGCCGGGCTTTTTCCACGCTTTGTTTTCCTCTTCCTCGGCGGCGTTTTTGGCGCGCGGTTTATAGACGGGGCGCGGCGGGACGGCGGCGTCTTTTTTCCACGGGGAAGCGATGAGTTTCCAGACACTTGTGTTCACCATCCGGTCAACTTCTTTGTAGAAATTCGCGGCACCGGTGAACGCAGCGTAGGGTCCGCCGTAGTCGTAACTGTGCAACTGTTTGCAGGGGACGCCGAGTTTCTCGATGACGAACTTGTCCTTGATGCCGGAGCCGATGATGTCGGGTTTGTAGATTTCGATGAGTTTTTCCAACTCGTGGTGCGAGATGTCGTCAATGACGAGCGATTCCTTTTTCATTTCGCGCATCATTCCCTCGTAGTCGCGGAACGAGAAACCTTCGGCGGCGAGTTTCTCTTTTTCCTCGTCCGTTTTGCGCGGGCGGAAACGCTTCTCGTCCTGCTCGACGGTGAGTTCCTCGATGTTGCGCGAGTCGGCGTCAATCTTGATTGAGGGCAACACGTCGCGCCCTTCGTAGTCGTCGCGGTGCGCGAACTCGTAACCTGCCGCGACGACGGTCATTCCGATGTCGCGGAAAAGGTCTTGGTAGTGGTGCGCGCGCGAGCCGCCGACGAAGAGCGCGGCGGTCTTGCCGGCGCAACGTGACTTCACGTCGTCGAGCACCGGTTGCAATTCGCGCATTTCCTGCGCGATGACTTCCTCGACGCGGTCGGTGAGTTTTTTGCTTCCGAAATACTTGGCGATTTTGCGCAGCGACTTGGCGGTGGCGTTCGCGCCGATGAAGTTCACTTTGAACCACGGGATGCCGAATTTTTTCTCCATCATGTCCGCCATGTAATTGATGGAGCGGTGGCACTGGACGACGTTCAAATCAACCGTGTGCGACTTGATGACCTGTTCGTAAGAGATGTCGCCGGAGAGCGTCGCGGTGACGTGGATTCCGCATTTGCGCAGCAGCGTGTCAATCTCCCAAGCGTCGCCGCCGATGTTGTATTCGCCGAGCATGTTGATGCGGAATTCCGCATCGTCGGGCGTGTCGTCGAGACCGACCATGTGCTTGAAAACACCGTTATTTGCGATGTGGTGACCGGCGGATTGGGAGACGCCCTTGTAGCCCTCGCAGGAGAAACCGAAAATGTTGATTCCGAGTTCTTCCTTCGCGAGGCGGCAGACGGTGTGGATGTCGTCGCCAATGAGACCGACGGGACAGGTCGCATAGACCGCAATCGCCTTCGGGTGAAAGATTTCGTATGCCTCGCGAATGGCGGCGGCGAGTTTCTTTTCACCGCCGAAGATGATTTCGTCCTCCATCATGTCGGTCGTCATCGAATACTGCAAATAGTTGACGTCCCCCGGACGCGGACGCGCGAGATTCCGGCGCGTCTGCCACGAGTAATAGGAGCAACCAATCGGCCCGTGCGTGATGTGCAAAACGTCGTGCATCGGCCCGATGACGACGCCGCGGCAACCGGCGTATGTGCAACCGCGTTGCGTGATGATTCCCGGAACGGTGCGCGAGTTCGCGCCGATTTGGGGCGGCGTCTGCGGGTCGTTGAGCAGGAACTGCTTGCCGCGTTTTTTCTTTGTCTTGTCCGGATAGAGTTCGAGCGTCTTGTCGCGGAACTCCGCCGGATTGAGCGTCTCCGCATATTCGGCGGAAGTTTTTTCCGGCGCGTTCGGGTCGGGTGGATTTGCAAATGGCAT
>JAISSQ010000108.1 GCA_031273045.1 Puniceicoccales bacterium | reverse complement strand
GTTGCAAGAGCGCGTTTTTGACCCGATTTGAAATCGAGCACACTTTTTTGATAGCCATAATTTGTTGATTATCAAACCGTTATGATAAATTGTGTATTATCTTAATCAGACAGCCGTGGCGGACGGGGATAAACGCCAAAAAAACTCGGATGCTAATTCATTGAAATCAAAGAAGTTGCGTAATTGTTCCTTGTAAGGATTACAGAGTTGTTTTACGAGTCAGTGTGGTTTTACGAGCAGGAAAAAATCATTTCTTCCATTACTTGCAAGAAGTAATCTTTTGACCAAATGTCCAGAACTAATGGGTTTGAAATGAATGGACGAACGTCGTCTTTCGCGGCGGAAAAATCAGTGGCTTCAATGCGTGCGCGAAGAAGTCCTTTGAATTGCGCCAGAGTAAGCATCTTCGGTGCTTGTATGCCGGCAGACAACGCCCCAAGCAATGGGTCGCGCTTCAACGAATTGAATTGCATTGTTCTACGACAGAAATGATTGAAATTCAATGGGATTCTTTTCCGGACATACCATTCCCAATCATACCAATCGCGACCTTTTATGCGCTCGCGCCACGTGCGGAACAAGAGCGCGTGCATCTTTCCTGCATAGAGGTCAGGCAACGTGTAGCAACGGGTCATAAAAGAAAACGGTAGCAACGAGAGTTTTTGTTCGGTCGAAAACTCCGGCGGCGGGTTTATGTCCACTTCAATCTTGATTTTTATTTTCCGTTCGGAGCGAAAGTGGAGATTGTAGATTTTAGTGTCATCCTTGAGAAATGCGGACTCAATGTTTGTCGTCTGTGTTTTTGTTTTCTTTGCAATTGTGACATCACGTCCAAGCATCTTGAATTCGGCGACAACGGCGTCGAAATAATTTTCAAGCGAGAATGAATTGTCGGGAGCAAGAAGCGAGAAATCCATGTCTTCAGAGAAGCGGTCGGAACCGTGGAAAATACGCAGGCAAGTTCCGCCATAGAAGGCGGCTTTGTTGAAAAAACCGCCACGCCAGAGTCCTGCGAGCGCAACTTGTTGCATCGTTTCGCGCAAGGCGTTTGCAACGGCAGTTGTCGTCGCGGCGGGTGCTGTTCTTTCGCCGACGGAGGCACCGGTGTTGAAACGAGCGAGCATTTCGTTGAAGATGTTGTTTGGCGGTGTCATGAGAAAAAAGTGGGTTGAATTGTTATAGGTTTTCCAAAAATTCAGCGACGTGCAGGAGCAGATGCTTTTTTGCACCGGTAGCGGCGCATTGGCGAACGACGTTGACGTCAATTTTGTCAAGAACGTCGAAATCTACACGCAGGTTTTCCTCGAAGTAGGTTCGCGCCGCGCCGGCGGATTGAAGGCGCAGATTGGAGGTCGCGAAAACCATGTCGCAGAGTGCCTTTTCGGGGGACGCGATGAGGAACGAGACCCCGGCGGCGACGTTGCCGTTGGCTTTTCCGACGTCGCCGGTAGTGTGCCGGCGCACTCCAATCGGAAAGTAGGAAAGGGGAACGCGCGTATAGTCGAACAGTCCCAGCGGCGTTTTGAACGAGCGAGCGCGTTTGAGTGTCATTGAGCGCGTGGCGTGGACGCTTTCGGGAATGAGTCCGTAGAACGCAAGCGCGGTTTCGAGCGAGACGTAAGACGGACCGCAGAGGTGATTGGCGATGAGTTCGGGCGAGAGCGGCGCACCGGCAATTTGCGGCGAGACAACGAACGCGCCTTTTTTCAACCGGATGAGTTGCCCGTCTCTTTCGAGCGCGGACACCTTGTCGCGCGGTGACCGGTAGTGACCGAGGGCGTCGCTGACGGTGGCGAAATCCACTGGCACAATGCCAAATTGGGATAGAGGGTTCATTGGAGCGTCAGGGAAAGAAACGGACGGAAGTTTGCAAGCACGGTTTAGCAGATTTTGCACGGATAGTCGAATGTCGCTCGATTATCTGCGCAAAATTTGCTATTCGCCGTCGCACTGATTGTCGGAATAGGGAGCGCCGACTTTCAAGTCGGCTTGGCGGTGGTGCGGCGATAGCCGCCTTGCCTTCTCTTTTCTAATAGTGGCGGCTACGCCGCATGGGGCATGCGAGCCGACTTGAAAGTCGGCGCTCCATGAGTCGGCGCTCCATGAGTGTGGTGCCCCATGTGTGCGGCGCTCCATGTGTGTAGCCGCCCGCCGGCACCGTGCGTCTCGCGCCTTGACCCTCTGCCGGTGGCGCGTTTTTTGCGCGGCGTGGTCGCCCGCCACACGCTCGCATTGCCAACCAAAAAACCTCGAATCTCGCCCGCCATGTCCTTGCTCGTCTCCGCCCAAAAATCGCTTCGCAAACCGGTCCGGAAATTCCTTTCCGCTGCCGCCGCCACCGGCGCGTTCGCGTCGTTTGCCGGTCTTGCCGGTTTTGCCGGTACCGGCGCGTTCGTCGCCGCGCTCGCCCTCGCCCCGAACGTCAGCGCCGCCGGCATCACGGTTACGATTCCCACGGACACCGCCGGCAACACGCGACCGGCGGGAACGCTCGTTCCCTCGAACACAACGCTCACGCTCGCGCAGGTCTCCGACGACTCCGCCAACACCATTGTCGTCGCCACCGGTGCCTGCCTTTGGGCGAACAACAGCGGCAATCGCACCACCTTCGCCGCCGCGCTGTCGTTTTCCGGCGGCGGGCAGGACAGCGGCGGAACCTACGGCGCGCTGCGCGCCGAGACCACCGTCAACCTCAACGGTCCCGTCACCATCGCCGCCGCGCGGCACGGCACCGCAGAGCACAGCACGACGTTCAGCGGCTACAACGCCAGCGGCACGGTCATCATCAACGGCAAACTCTCCGGCACCGCCGAACTCTCCAACAGCGGCGGCAACGTCAGCACCTCGCACACGCGCAAAATCGTCCTCACCAACTCCGACAACGACTTCACCGGCGACGTGCGCAACACGAACAACACCGCCGTGCACATCATCCAAATCGGCGACGACGCCGGCACTTCCGGCGGGCAGTTGCGCGGCGCGGGCAACTTCTACCTCGGCACCGGCAACGCCTCCAACCGGCTCATCATCAACCGCAACAAGGGCACCGGCGGCGACGACGGCGCGGTCGAACTCAAATACGCCATCCAAGGCGGCGGCGGCGTCACCCAAAAGGGCACCGGAACCACGACGCTCTCCGGCACGAGCACCTACACCGGTCCCACCGAGGTCACCGGCGGCGTGCTGCGCGTCACCGGTTTGCTTGGCAACGGCAACTACACCGGCGCGATGACGATTTCCACCGGCGCGCGCCTCGTGCTCGCGAACACCGGCGCGGTGCAGCAGTTCAACGGCGTGTGGACGGGCATTGCCGGCGACCTCGAACTCGAACGCGGCGCGAACGTCGAGTTCCTCATGGACGGCAGCGGCAAGTGGAACGGCTCGTGGGCGGGAACGCTGCGCATCGGTCGCGACGCGCACCTGCGCTTCTACGGCGGCGACCTCTTCGGCTCGTGGCCGGGCGCGTTCCAGTTCACCACGCACATCGCGCCGGGCGGCTCCTACGAGACGCACAACCCGTCCCACGGCTGGAACATCGGAAAGACCTTCCTCACCGCCGGCAGCATCGTCTCCAACCAATCCGCCGGCAACGGCGCGCTCACCGGCGACATCACCGCCTGCGCGCTCACCGCTGCCGCAATCGCCGCGGACCCGACCCTCGCGGGACTGACGCCCGGCACCGCCGACGCGCCCACCGAGTCCCGCATCTCCGGCGACTACGCGGCGCACCTCGGCAGCGCCAGCGTCAACACCACCATCACGTTCATCGTCGAGGAGAACGCGCGGCTCATCGTCTCCGCGCCCCTCACCGGTCGCGCCGGCGGCAGCGTGCGTCAGGCGAACAGCGGCTCCGGCGACCTCGTCAAACGCGGTCCCGGCGAAATGCGCATCACCAACTACACCGGGCTGGCGCACGTCTTCAAAGTCCTCGAAGGCACGCTCGTCGTCGGCGACGGACCGGACGGCGGCGGCAACCTCGGCGGCATGGTGCTCTACACCGCCGCCATGACCGGCAACCCGCTCTCCAACAGCAACGACGCCACCTTCACCGGCACCGTCTCCATCGGGCGCGGCGCGACCCTCGTCTTCAACCAGAACACCGCGCAAAAGCAGACCATCGCGAACGCCGTCACCACCGACACGTCCGTCGCCGGCGATGCCCCCGCGCGCCTCGTCAAACGCGGCGCGAACACGCTCGTCCTCGCCTCCGGCGCGGTGCTCGGACACCTCGCCAACACCGGCGGCGGCAACCTCGAAATCACCGGCGCGACGCTACTCGACACGCTCGAACTCGGCGACGGCACGCTCGCCATCGGAGCCAACGCCGACGGCGTCGCCGCGGGCGTCGCCGTCGCCACCGGCGGCGAACTCGTCATCGGCGGCGAAACCGCCGGCGGCGACGCGGATGTCACGGCGCGCGTCACCACCACCGGTGGCGCAAACCTCACCGTCGAGTCCGGCGCGAAGGTGGTGGTGAACCTTGGGGCGGCGGGGACGAGGACGGTGTTGGAGGTGACGGAGGGGGCAAGTGTGGTGCTGCCGGAGGGGGGCGGGTTGTCGGTGGTGTTTCCGGCGGCGTTCGCGTCGGATGCGGTGAGCGCGCCGCGGTTCGGCGGGGTGACGTTCCGGGGGTTG
>JAISSQ010000218.1 GCA_031273045.1 Puniceicoccales bacterium | reverse complement strand
ATGTCCAAGAAACAAATCCTGTTTGAAGAAGCCGGACGCCGCAAGATTCTCGCCGGCGTCACGACGCTCGCCAAAGCCGTCAAGGCAACGCTCGGTCCCAAAGGCCGCAACGTGCTCATTGACAAGAAATACGGCGCGCCGAAAATCACCAAGGACGGCGTCACCGTCGCCAAGGAAATCGAGTTGAAAGACCCGTTTGAAAACATGGGCGCGCAGATGGTCAAAGAGGTCGCCTCGAAGACCGCCGACAAGGCGGGCGACGGCACTACGACCGCCACCGTCCTCGCCGAAGCCGTCTATCGCGAAGGCCTCAAGGCCGTCGCCTCCGGCAGCAACCCGATTTTTGTCAAGCGCGGCATTGACAAGGCGACGAAGGTCGCCGGCGACGAACTCACCCGCATCTCGAAGAAAATCAAGACGCCGGAGGAGATTAAGCAAGTCGCCACCGTGTCCGCCAATTGGGACGAGGAAATCGGCTCCATCATCGCCGAGGCGATGGACAAGGTCGGCAAGGACGGCACCATCACCGTCGAAGAGGCCAAGACCATCGAAACGACGCTCGAAGTCGTCGAAGGCATGCAGTTCGACAAGGGCTATCTCTCGCCCTATTTCGCGACGAACGCCGAGACGCTCGAAGCCGTCCTCGAAGACACCTTCATCCTGCTCTTTGAAAAGAAAATCAGCAGCATGAAAGACCTGCTCCCCGTGTTGCAGGAAGTCGCCAAGAGCGGCAAACCGCTCCTCATCATCGCCGAAGACATTGACGGCGAAGCGCTTGCGACCCTCGTCGTCAACAAACTCCGCGGCACGCTCAACGTCGCCGCCGTCAAGTCCCCCGGTTTCGGCGACCGCCGCAAAGCCATCATGGAAGACATCGCCGTCCTCACCGGCGGCCGCTTCATCACGGACGACCTCGGCATCAAGTTGGAAAGCGTCAAACTCGCCGACCTCGGCAAAGCCAAACGCGTCGTCATTGACAAGGAGAACACCACCATCATCGAAGGCGCCGGCAAGTCCGCCGACATCCAAGGCCGCGTCAAAATCATTCGCAAACAAATCGAGGAAACCACCTCCGATTACGACCGCGAAAAACTGCAGGAACGCCTCGCCAAACTCGCCGGCGGCGTCGCCGTCATCCAAGTCGGCGCCCCCTCCGAACCCGAGTTGAAAGAAAAGAAAGACCGCGTTGACGACGCCCTCCACGCCACCCGCGCGGCGGTCGAAGAAGGCATCGTCCCCGGCGGCGGCGTCGCCCTGCTGCGCACCCTCACCGCGCTCGACAAGTTCATCGCCACCCTCGAAGGCGACGAAAAGACCGGCGCCGCGATTGTGAAGAAAGCCCTCGAAGAGCCGCTCCGCATCCTGTGCGAAAACGCCGGCGTCGAAGGTTCGCTCGTCGTCAAGGAAGTCCTCAAAGCCAAAGGCAACACCGGCTACAACGTCGCCACCGGCGACTACGAAGACCTCGTTGCCAAAGGCGTCGTTGACCCGACCAAAGTGACCCGCACCGCGCTCGTGAACGCCACCAGCGTCGCCGGCCTGCTGCTCACCACCGAGGCGCTCATCACCGACCTGCCGGAAGACAAACCCGCGGCGCCCGCCCCCCACGGCGGCGGCGAGGATTACTAATCCGAACGGCGGAAAACGACCGCTGCCGGCGCGCCAAATCCCCCAAAAGGAGCGGCGCGCCGGAACCGAAAATCACCACATCCGAGGCAAACGGGGCAAAAACGCCCCGAACGCCCGCAAACCACAAACCAACCACAAACCAAACCGCAGACGCGGACCACCAAAAACGAAAACCAACCCCGCCGCCCGCGTTCTTTGCGGCGGCGGGGATTTTTTTAAGTCATTCGGACTTTCACAAAAATTTCTGAACCGTTCCGAATCCTTTTGAAAGTTCACGAAACCTTTCACCAACCTCTTTAAGGACAAGCCATTATGACCGACTTTAACCAATTCACCGAAAAAAGCCGCGAGGCCGTTGTCGCCTCGCAAACCATCGCACAAGAAAACGGAAACCCGTGTCTCGAAACGTGGCACTTGCTCGCAGCGTTGCTCAACCAGCCCGACGGAATCGTCCCGGGGCTGCTCGACAAAACCGGTGCCCAGCGGGCCGCCGTCGAACTCTTTGTCTCGCGCGAAATCGCGCGGTTGCCGAAGGTGTCCGGCGCGGGGCACGTCCAGAACGGTGCCGCCTCCGGCGCCTATCACGCCGCGCTCGGTCGCGCCGCCGAAATCGCCCGCTCGATGCGCGACGACTTCGTCTCCACCGAGCACCTGTTCCTCGCGTTGCTTGAGTCGCCCGACCTCGCCGCGTTCGCCAAAAACTTCGCGCTCAACAAGGACAAAATCCTCGCCGCCCTCAAGGAACTGCGCGGCGCGCAGCGCGTCACCTCGCAGGCGCCGGAGGGCACTTACGACGCGCTCGCGAAATACGGCACCGACCTCGTCGCCCGCGCGCGGCAGGGCAAACTCGACCCCGTCATCGGGCGCGATGACGAAATCCGCCGCGTCATCCGCATCCTCTCGCGCAAGACGAAGAACAACCCCGTGCTTATCGGCGAGCCGGGCGTCGGCAAGACCGCAATCGTCGAAGGGCTGGCGCAGCGCATCGTGCGCGGCGACGTGCCGGAGGGGTTGAAGGACAAGACGATTTTCGCGCTCGACCTCGGCGCGTTGCTCGCCGGCGCCAAGTTCCGCGGCGAGTTTGAGGAGCGGCTCAAGGCGGTGCTCAACGCCGTCAAGACCGCCGAGGGGCGAATCCTGCTCTTCATTGACGAACTGCACACGCTCGTCGGCGCCGGTCGCACCGACGGTGCGCTCGACGCCGGCAACATGCTCAAGCCAATGCTCGCGCGCGGCGAACTGCACTGCGTCGGCGCAACCACGCTCGACGAATACCGCAAATACATCGAGAAGGACGCCGCCCTCGAACGCCGCTTCCAACCCGTGCAGGTGGACCCGCCGTCCGTCGAGGACACCATCTCAATCCTGCGCGGCATCCGCGAACGCTTCGAGGTGCACCACGGCGTGCGCATCATGGACGGCGCACTCGTCGAGGCCGCCGTCCTCTCAAACCGCTACATCACCGACCGCTTCCTGCCCGACAAGGCGATTGACCTCGTTGACGAGGCCTGCGCCCAAATCCGCACCGAGATGGACTCGCTGCCGGCGGAACTCGACCAACTCTCGCGCCGCGTCCTCCAACTCGAAATCGAAGAGCAGGCGCTCAAAAACGAAAAGGACGCCGCCAGCAAAACTCGCCTCGAAGCCCTCCGCAAAGAACTCGCCGACGCACGAACCGCCGCCGCCGCTATGCGCGCCCGTTGGGACGCCGAGAAGGCGGGCGTCGAAAAAATCCGCGCCCTCCGCGCCCAAATCGAAGACACCAAGCACCGCATGGAAAAGGCCGAGCGCGACTACGACCTCTCAAAACTCGCCGAACTCCGCCACGGAACCCTGCCCAAACTCGAAGCCGAACTCGCCAAACTCGAAGCCGGCGAAGACAGCGGAGACAGCGGAGAAAACACTGCCGGCAGCACCGCCGCCGGTGGCAAAAAAGCGAGCAAGTCGGACAAGTCAGACAAGTCCGACAAAAAAGCCGCCCCCCGCTCCCCATCCGCCCCCCGCCTCGTCCGCGAAGTCGTCTCCCCGGAGGAAATCGCCGGCGTCGTCGCCCGCTGGACCGGCATCCCCGTCTCCAAACTGCTCGGCGGCGAACGCGAAAAACTCCTCCACCTCGAAGACGACCTCCGCGCCCAAGTCGTCGGCCAAGACGAAGCCGTCCGCCTTGTCAGCGAAGCCATCCTGCGCAGCCGCGCCGGCGTCCAAGACCCCCGCCGCCCCGCCGGCAGTTTCCTGTTCCTCGGACCCACCGGCGTCGGCAAAACAGAACTCGCAAAATCCCTCGCCCGCTTCCTCTTCGACACCGAGGACGCCCTCGTGCGCGTTGACATGTCCGAATACATGGAGAAACACGCCGTCTCGCGCCTCGTCGGCGCACCGCCCGGCTACGTCGGCTACGACGAAGGCGGCCAACTCACCGAAGCCCTCCGCCGAAAACCCTACAGCGTCGTCCTCCTCGACGAAATCGAGAAAGCCCACCCCGACGTCTTCAACATCCTCCTCCAAATCCTCGACGACGGCCGCCTCACCGACGGCCAAGGACGCACCGTGGACTGCCGCAACGCCGTCTTCATCATGACCTCCAACATCGGCAGCCGCTTCCTCACCGAATGGCAAGCCACCGGCAACGCCGACAACGCCACCGGCAACGCCGGCAGCAACGGCAAGACCACCGGCAAGACCGCCGGTAGTAACGCCGGCAGTGCCGGCAGCAAGACCGCCGCCGCCGAAATCCCCGCCGCCGTCCGCGACTCCGTCCTCGGCGAACTCCGCGCCCACTTCCGCCCAGAGTTCCTCAACCGCATTGACGACATCGTCCTCTTCCGACCACTCGGACCCGCCGAAATCGCCCGCATCGTTGACCTCCTCCTCGGCTCCCTCAACGCCCGCATCGCCGACCGCCGCCTCCGCGTCACCCTCGACCCCGACGCCAAATCGTGGCTCGCCGAAAACGGCTACGACCCCGTTTACGGTGCCCGCCCGCTGCGCCGCTTCCTGCAAAAGGAAATCGAGACCCCGCTCGCGAAAGCCATCCTTCGCGGCGACATCGCCGACGGCCAAACCGCCCGCTTCTCCCTCACCACCACCGGCACTACCGGTGGCGACGCCACCGGCACCGGCACCAACGGCACCGACGACGTCGAGAAGAAAACGCTCACCCTCCGCGCCGAATAACGGCGCACGAGCGGGGCGGCACTGGGAGCGCCGACACATGGAGCGCCGACTTTCAAGTCGGCTCGTCCACTCCATGCGGCGCAGCCGCCACTCTAAGAAAGAAAAGCAAGGCGGCTATCGCCGCACCACCGCCGAGCCGACTTGAAAGTCGGCGCTCCCAGAGGAGGAGACCTGTGCTGCCGGTGGTGCGTGCGGAGCCGGCGGCTGGACAATGCCGGAGCGCGTTGGCACTCTGGGCTTATGTCATCGGATTCACTGGCAACGGCGGCTTCGCCGGCTCTTTCACCGGCGCCGGCGGCGGTCGCGCCCCGAAAACTCAACATCCTCATTCTCGGCTCCGGCGGCCGCGAGCACGCGCTGCTGCGCGCCGCGCTCAAAAGTCCGCTCGCCGGCAGCGTCGCCGTTGCGCCCGGAAACGCCGCGTTCGAGCGGGAGGCGCCGTGCCATCCGCTCGACGCCGCCGACGCGCCGGCGGTGGTCGCGCTCGCCAAGAAACTCGCCGCCGACCTCGTCGTTGTCGGACCGGAGGCGCCGCTCGCCGCCGGCGTTGTTGACGCGCTGGAGGACGCCGGCATCGCCGCCTACGGTCCCCGCGCCGCCGGCTCCCGCCTCGAGGCGAGCAAGGTGTTCACGAAGGAGTTTCTGGCGCGGAACAACATTCCGACCGCGCTCGGCCGCAGCCACACCGATCTCGCGTCCGCGCTCGCCGACCTGCGCACGCGCTCGCTGCCGGTGGTGGTCAAGGCGGACGGTCTTGCCGCCGGCAAGGGCGTGGTCGTCGCGCACACGCTCGCCGAGGCGGAGCAGGCGGCGGCGGACATGCTCGAAAAGCGCGTCTTCGGCGACAGCGGCGCGCGCGTGCTCATCGAGGACTTTTTGGACGGCGAGGAGGCGTCAATCATGCTGATGGTCTGCCGGCGCCGCTACGTGATGCTGCCGGCGAGCCAGGACCACAAGCGCGTCGGCGACGGCGACACCGGTCCGAACACCGGCGGAATGGGCGCTTACGCGCCGGCGGACGTGGTGACGCCGGAGGTGCGCCGGCGGGTCGTCGAGGAGATTGTCGAGCCGACGCTCGCGGCGTTGGAGCGCGAGGGCATTGATTACCGTGGCACGCTCTACGTCGGCATAATGGTCACCGCCGGCGGTCCGAAAGTCGTCGAGTTCAACGTCCGCTTCGGCGACCCCGAATGCGAGGTGCTGCTGCCGCTGCTCGCCGACGACCCCGTGCGGCTGATGTGGGAGTGCGCCACGGGAAGTTTGGGGAGCGGTGAGCGGGAAGCGGGGTGCGGGGGCGAGGTGCCGGTGAAGTTCCGCGACGGCTCGGCGGTGATTATCACGCTCGCCGCCGGCGGTTATCCGGGAACGCCGCGCAAGGGCGACGTCATCTCGCTGCCGGCGGCGCTGCCGGCGGAGACGCAGGTCATCGCCGCCGGCGTGGCGCGCGACGCCGCCGGCAACCTCGTCACCGCCGGCGGTCGCGTTCTCGGCGCGGTGGCGTTCGGCGCGACGCTGCGCGAGGCCGTTGACCGCGCCTACGCGCTCGCGGCGCAAATTCACTTCGACGGGATGCACTACCGGCGCGACATCGCCGCGCGCCAACTCAACCGCCGCCGCGCGCCCGCGCCCCTGCCATGAACGCGCCGCCCGCAAACGCCACCGGTGACGTTTTTGGTGTCGGCACCGGCAGCGCCACCGGCGACGCCACCGCCACCGCCGGCAACGCGCCGGAGCGCGCCTACTTGGTTGGTGTGCAGCGGCGCGGGCAGGAGCCGGCGGAGACGGCGGCGTTGCTGGCGGAGTTGCGCGAACTCGTCGAGAACACCGGCGCGCTCGTCGCCGGCGCGGAGATTGCGCGGCTGCGCGAGCCGTCGCCGGCGCACCTTGTCGGCGCCGGCAAAGTCGCCGAAATCGCCGAAGCCGCCCGCGCCGCCGGCGCTTCCCTCATCGTGTTTGACGACGAGTTGACCGCCGCCCAGCAACGCAATTGGGAGCGCGACACCGCGCTGCGCGTCATTGACCGCCGCGAAGTCATTCTCGACATCTTCGCCGCTCGCGCCGAGACCCGCGAGGCGGTGCTGCAAGTCGGGCTGGCGCGCCTCGAACACCAACTCCCGCGCCTGAAACGCCTCTGGTCGCACCTCGACCGGCAGCGCGGCGGCGGCAGCACGCAGCGCGCCGAAGGCGAGAAACAAATCGAACTCGACCAGCGGCTCATCCGCGAGCGAATCGCCAAAACACGCCGCGAGTTGGACGCCGTCATCCGCCACCGCGGGACGCAGCGCAAGCAACGCCGCCGCGTGCCCGTCCCCTCCGCCGCCATCGTCGGCTACACCAACGCCGGCAAGTCCTCGCTGCTCAACGCGCTCACCGGCGCCGGCGTCTTTGCCGCCGACAAACTCTTCGCCACCCTCGACCCGACCACGCGCCGCCTCGAACTCCCGCGCGGCCGCGCCCTGCTGCTCACCGACACCGTCGGCTTCGTGCGCCGCCTCCCGCACCAACTCGTCGAGGCGTTCAAGGCGACGCTCGAAGAGGCGCTCAACGTGGACTTCCTCGTGCACGTCGTTGATCTCTCCTCGCCCGAACACGAGGCGCACTGGCGCGTCACCCGCGAGGTGCTCGCGGAAATCGGCGCCGCCGGCAAGCCCGCGCTGACCGTCTTCAACAAGGTTGACCTGTGCGCCGGCACCGGCGAGGTCGCCGCCGCCCGCGCCGCCGTTCCGGGAGCGGTCTTCATCAGCGCGAAAACCGGTGCCGGCTTCGACACGCTGCTCGCCGCCCTCGAACATTACGCCGCCGCCGGCAACCGCGCCGCGACGCTCCTCATTCCGCACGACCGCCACGATTTCCTCGGCGTCCTTCACGCCGCCGGCGCCGTCCTAAACGAGAAGCACACCGACGCCGGCGTCCGCGTCGAAGCGATGCTTCCGCCGCGCTTGGACGCCGCCGCGCGGGCATTCGAGGGGTGAGGCGGGGCGGGGCAGGGAAGGAAGGGACGGCGGTGACGGCGGCGGCGGCGTTGCCGGTGGGCAAAAAGAAAGACAGGCGGCCTACCCAAAGCCGCCTGTCCTGTTATTGTCTGTCTCTATCTATACCCCAATGTCTCCCTTGCGGGAGATTGTCCGCTTTGCCGAACGGACGCGCGGAACTCTAATCGGTGCCGGTGACGGCGCAAGCGTTTTTTGGGGGGGAGGAGGGGGCGCGGCGGGTGGGGCGGAAAACAACTGAAAAAAAACTTGCCAAGGGCGGCGGCGGGCATTCCCTGTCGCCCCTTTTCAACACATCACAGGAACCAAACCGGAATCCATGCCAACCATCAATCAACTCGTCCGCAAGCCGCGGACACAGCCAAGCACCAAGTCCAAGTCGCCGGCCTTGAGCAACTCGCCGTTCAAGCGCGGGGTGTGCACGCAAGTCATGATTCG
>JAISSQ010000216.1 GCA_031273045.1 Puniceicoccales bacterium | reverse complement strand
GCGCGGCGTCTGGCGCGATTCGCGCCGACGTTCGACTACGTGCTGTTCGACCTTGGCGGGCACTCGCTGGCGGACTTGTCCGGCGCGGCGTTCGCCTCGCTCGACCCCACGGTGCGCGCGCTGTTGCTGTTGCTACGGGCGAAGGCGGAGGGCGGCGACGCGCTCGCGAGCGACTACGTCCTCGACGAGTCGCTGCTACGGCGCGTGGGTGTCGAACACCTGCGCCGCTTCGCGTATTACATCCTCACCACCGCCGGCGTTGACAAAGAGCGCGTCATTGCGAAACTCAACTCGTTCAAGGACAGGAAAACCAAGGAGACCACCATGACCGTCGCAGACCAATTGAGAGCCGAAGGGCGTGCCGAAGGACGTGCCGAAGGCGTTGCCGTGGGCAAGACCGAGGGCAAGCGCGAGGGCATTCTCGCGGGGGTTGTTCGCACGGCGCAGATGTTGCTCGGAATGAAGCCGTTGCCGAAGCGGGCGTTGCTCAGCAAGACCCGTGAGGAGTTGCAGGCGATGTTTGAAGCCCTCTGCGTCCGCGAGCCACGCCTCGCACGGGTGCTTTGAGTGCCCCGCACGGGTGCCGGCGGAAAACCAAGGAGACCACCAAGACCGTCGCAGACCAAGTGAGAGCCGAAGGACGCGCCGAAGGCGTTGCCGTGGGCAAGACCGAGGGCATTCTCGCTGGGGTTGTTCGCACAGCGCAGATGTTGCTCGGAATGAAGCCGGTGCCGAAGCGGGCGTTGCTCAGCAAGACCCGTGAGGAGTTGCAGGCGATGTTTGAAGCCCTCTGCACCCGCGAACCGCGCCTCGCACGGGTGCTTTGAGTGCCCCGCGCGCGTGCTTTGAGCACCCCGCCCCGCCCCGCTGCCGGCGGACATGCGCGAACTCGTCTCACGCGATTTCCCAGCGATAAGGGTGCCGTGAGAGCAGTTCGCAGCCGCCGTCGGTGACCACCACGTTGTCCTCGATGCGGCAACCGCCGGTGCCGATGTAGTAAAGCCCCGGCTCGACCGTGACGACGTTGCCGGCAACGAGCGGTTTCACGCCGCGCGTGTTCAGTCCGGGGTCCTCGTGGACGTCCAGCCCCAGCCCGTGCCCCAGCCCGTGGAAGAAGCCCTCCTCGAAGCCGTTTTGCGCGTTGCGGGCGGTCTTGTAGCCGCGCTCCTCGAAAAATTTTTGCACCGCCTCGTGCACCTTCACGCCGGCGATGCCCGGCTTGATAAGCGAGAGCGCAAGCAACTGCGCGTCGCGCACGGTCTTGACGAGTTTGCGCTGCGCCGGCGACGCCTTCCCTTTCAGGTAGGTGCGTGTCATGTCGCCGTAATAGCCCGTGCTCGCGGAGCGCGGAAAGATGTCCACGACGATGAGTTCGTTCGCGCGCACCGGTCCCGCGCCCTCCGCGTGGCAGTCAACCGCTTGGTCGCCCGGCGCGGCGATGAGGCCGGCGACATTGAGCGCGCCGGCGTCGAGCGTCGCGCGCTCAATGGCGGCGCGCAGCCGCTCGGCGGTGAGTTTTTTGCCCTCAAACCAGAGGAAGTTTCCGGCGCGGATTTCCGCCGCCGCGAGGATTTTCTCGACCGCCTTGAACCCCGCCGCCGCCGCGCGGTTCGAGGCGCGGATGGCGTCGAGTTCCTCCGGCGTCTTCACGACGCGCTTCGGGAAGAACGGCGCCTCGCCGACCTTGAGCGGCAGCCCCAGCGCGACGACCTTCTGGAACACCGCCACAGGAAAGTCCGGCGGCACCGTGAACTGCTTCACGCCGTGCTCGCGCGCGAGGCGGACAATCACCTCGGCGACGCCCGCCTTCGGGTCGCGCTTGCGCTCGGCGGCAGTGAGCCCCTGCAGGTCGTGCACGACGTCGAACACACCCTCGCGCCGCGCGCGGGTGACTTCGAGCAGCACCACCGCCGCGTGCTTTTTCCCCTTCGCGGTGAACGCGAGCAGCGGGTCGCCGGCGCGAAAACGCCCGAACCAAAGCGCGTCCGCGCTCGTGTTTGGGGCGGCGTAAAGCAGAACATCCTGTGCCATGCGGCGCAGAATGCGCGCCACGCCTATTCCTGCAAGCGGGCGTTCACGCGCTGCTGCAGAATCGTGAACGGAAAGGCGTTCACGCCCGCGCCCGACACCGGCTCGATGAGCGTGTCCAGAACCAGAACGGCGTCGCCGCGCGTCACCGTCGCCACGACGCGCAAGCGCGCGCACACGAACGTCACCGACGCTGAAATCGCCACCGGCAGTCCGCGCTGACCGAGGTCGGAGGCGTTTCGCAGCACGCTGCCGGTGCTCCCCGTCGCGGCGTTCTCGCCGTCGCGCAGCGCGAGCACGCTTTCGGGGTCGAACGAGTGGCGCGCCGCCAACACTTCGAGCACCGGCAGCGGCGCGGTGTTGATGTTCGGCGCGGGCGAGGCACCGATGAGCGTGACGCTCCCGACGAGCCGCTCCCACAGTTCGTTGCCCCCGCCCTTCGCGTCGAAGAACACCTCCTCAAACCCCTTCACGAGGCGCAGTTCGTCGAGCGATTGCAGCGGACGGTTCGGCGGCGCGACGCCTTCGGGGTAACTCTCCGCCTCCGCGCCGTTGGTGCGGATGCCGTCGCCGGCGTCCGTCCAGTCCGCGAGACAGTCCGCGAGCGACGCCGCCGTGGACTCATCCGTGCCGAGGTCCTGAAAATAGCGGCGCAACTGGTAGGTGTCGTTGCACAGCGCGGGAATGCTGAACCGGCCGCTCTCGTCGGTGACGGCGACCTCCACGCGGAAGCCCGCCGGTGCCTCGTAGCCGGCGAGTTTGAGCGGTTCCGCCCAGCCCTGCGCCGGCGCGTAAAGGGCACCGTCGGCGCGCAGAAACGCCGCCAGAACGCCGAGCGACGCCTCCAGCGCGGAGAACGCCTCGCGGCGCAACTCGTCGTGGCGCGACCGCTGGCTCTCCCAGACAAGGCGCTGCGTGGCGGCACCGACGATTTCCGTGACGATGAGCGCGAGCAACGCGAGCGTCGCCAGCGCGAGCGGAAGCGCGGCGGCGCGGCGGCGAAGGAAACGCCGCCGGCTGCGGCTTCGCGCGGGAGTATCGGAGGGGCAATCGCTCATGGTTGGCGGGGAGAGACGGGGACACCGGCGGCGGCGGCTTGTTGCCAAGCGGCACCGGCAGCACCGGCACCGGCGCGCTACCGGCGGTGTCCTCCGCCACCGCCTCCGCCGGAACGACCGCCGCCGGAACCGCCGCCGCCAAATCCACCCTCGCGCTCGTGTCCGCCTCCGCCGGAGCGCGAGGGCGAATACGACGGCGGTGCCGGCGGCGGCGAGTAAGTCCGGCTCGGCGCGGGAGCGGCGGGACGCGCTGCCGGCGCGGCCGGCTGGCGTTGCGCGGGCGCGTAGCGTTGCGCCGGCACTGCCGGTGAGGTCTGCGACGGATAGCGGCGGACGGGCTGCGGTGCCGCGCCGCGCTGTGCGGGAAGGGCGGCGGCGCGGCTGCCGCCCGCCACCGGTTGCCGCGTTGTTCCGGCGCGGCTCCACGAGGGCGTGGTGCGGGTCGCCCACGATGGCTGCGACCGCACCGCGCCAGTCGCCGGCAATGCGGACGCGCGCACCGGTTGCGTGACTTGGTAGCGCGGCGAGACGACGCGCGCGGGCGTGCTCGTGCGGACATGAACGACGCCGGTGCGCGGCGAGACGACCGCGCTACGCGCCGGCTGGCGGACGAGCGACGCGGCGGCCTGCCCGTAAACGGGGCGCGTCACGGCGGGGCGCGCCGCAGTCACGGAACGGGCGGTCGCGAGGCGCGCCACCGCCGGTGTCGCGCGGTTCGGGGCGCGCGCGGCGAGATACGGCGGGCGTCCGAACGCCGGTCGTCCCGCGAAATGCGGGCGCGGCGCGGGGTGCCGGTGGTGAAGGAGCGGCGCGTGGAAGCGGACATACGGATGCGAGGGGCGTCCGCGCCAGCCCCAACCCCAATTCCAGCCGACGTTCCACCCGAACCACCACGGCGAGTAATAGCCCCACCAACCAATGCCGGCGTAGTAGCCGACCGGCCAGCCCCACCAGGCGTAGTTGAACGTCCACGCCGGACCGAGCCAGAAGCCGGGTCCGTAGTAGGTCGGATAGGTGTCGGTGACGGTGAGCGAAATGTTGTAGTTGCCCGCTGCCGGCGCGCTTTGCGCGGCTTCCGCATCGGCAACTTCCGTCGCTACGGCGGCGGAGACGGTGCCGGTGGTGCTCGCGGCGGACGCAACTTCTGCCACCGGCGGTGGCTCGTCGGGAAGCGCGGCGGCGGCGGCGTTCGCATGGGACGCCGCATAGTAGCCCGGCTCGATGTCGAACCAGACGTTCGCGCCGTCGGTGCCGCGCAATTTCACGCTCGCGAGGAAATGGACGGGGTGACCGGCGGGGATGCGGGCGATGTCGGCGTGCAGCGAGGTTGCGACGCGCCACGGTCCTGTCGGGGCGCGGGCGGTGAACCAAATTCCGTTTTCGCACGTGAACCAAAAATTCGTGTTCGTCACGATGACCGGCGAGGTGCTGTTGGTGACGAACGCGAGCACGGTGCCGGGGATTGGCTCGATTGTGGGCGCGCCGCCCTCGTAGGCGGGCGGGAGCGTCATCGTGGTGTCGGCAACGGAGGCGCGAAGGGTCTCGGTGCGCGCGACAGCGGCAGTAGCGGTGGAATTGCCGGTGGTGCCGGTGGTGGCACCGGTGGCGGCGAGTTCGGAGACCGGCGGCGGTTCGGGAGGAAGCGTTTCCTGCGCGCGCGCAAAGCCACCGCCGGCGAGCAGAGTCGCGCCGACGGCGAACGCGCCTTTGAGGAGAGATGTGGTCTTTGTGAAGTGTCTCATGGCGGTCCTTTCTTACTCCACGACAGACACCTGCGGCGCACGGAAGTTGCACGGTCGGAGCGCCGGCTTTCAAGTCGGCTCGGCAATGGTGCGGCGGTAGCCGCCTTGCTTTTCTAAAAAAAAGTGGCGGCTACGCCGCATTGAGGGGGCAAGCCGACTTGAAAGTCGGTGGACTCCATGTGCGTGCGGCCAGACAACAAGGTAATGTTTATCTGTTCGCTGCGGGGTGCAAATTATGCTCGCGTGCGTGCGCCGAATTGTTTTTGTGCGCCCCGTCGTCGCAATGTTCCCGCTTGGGAAAAGAACGACATTCGCAGCGCACATCTTCGGAAAATTTTAACTCACAAGCAAACGCCACGCCAATGACCACGCCAATGACCCGCCCGGTTTCGACGCCGATTTCGTCTCCGAAAACTCCCGAAAACACGGCGCGCGCCCCGCGCTCGCCGCACGCCGGCGTCCGCGCCGGCGACCGTGTTCGCGCCGGTAGTCGCGCCTCGCGACGGTGGCTCGCGGCGGCGGCGCTCGCGCTTGCGCCCGCCTTGCCGGCGGTGCTCCAACCGGTGCCGCCCCAACCTGATTTGCTCCCGCCGGAGACATTCTCGTCGGCGGCGTTCCTCGCGCCGCGCGCGGCGGCGGCGGTGGCGACGTTTCATCCGAGCACGGTCGGCGGTATCTCGAATTGGGACGCCCTCGGCAATTGGGGTTGGGACAGTGCCATCACCGCCGTGCCGGGTCTCACCTCCGGCTACACGACGGACGTGAAGGCGTTCTTCGATTTTCAGGACGACGCGTTCGGCGCGTCGCTTTACGGCAAGACCATCGCGCTGCAGACCAACATGTTAGTGCTCGACGAGTTGGAAATTCGCGGCGCGCCGGTGCTCGACCAGACAGCGCGCCTCTACTTCACGCGTTCCGGCGCCGGCACCGCCGACGCCGACCGCGTCCTGACGAACAACCACGTCTTCGACGGCGGGTTCACCGCCGCCGGCACCGCCGCGCTCACACTCGCCGGCAACGGCACGCTCGCGTCCAACAGCACCGTGCGCGTCACCGACGGCGGCACGCTCAACCTCGGCCGCGCCGACCAGAGCGGTGCCGAGACGCTCGCCGGCTCCGGCACGCTGACCTTCACCGGCGACGGCTCGGCGGGAAACGCCGTGAACCTCTACTACGCGGACAGCGGCGTCGCGGCTTCGCTGACGCTCGTCGCCGGCGCGGGTGTCACCGTGAATGTCGAGCGCGACGCCGCACCGGGCGTCTCCGTCGGGTACCGCAACGCCTTCCAAGTCACCGCCGATGGCGTGCTGAACCTGAACAGCGCCGGCGGTCGCTACGAGGGCGCCATCACGAACGCCGGCACAATCAACGTCAACGAACTGACGCTCTACCAAGGCACGGCGAACATCACCGGCGGCGGTCTCATCAACATCGCCGGCGGCAAAACATTCACGTTCGCGCCGCTGGGAACGCCGACGGATTACACCTTCGACAACCGGCTCGCCGGCGGCGGCGTCATCGAAATCACACTGCGGAACGCAACGAACACGCTGGCGTTCACGAACACCACCGCCGGCGCGTTCACCGGAACCGCCGAACTCAACCGAGGAACGCTCAACTGGGACCTCGGCGCGGCACGGACGCTGCGCGGCGCAACGCTCCTACTCAACAATTCCGCCGCGCCGGAAAACGCCATCCTCCGCCGCCGACCCGGTCTTCCTCAACGTCCCAATCGGCGAAACGGACACCACCCGCGCCACCGGCGACATCTCCGCGCCCGCCGGCTCGTTCTACCGCGACAAGGGCAGCGTCCGCTTCGCCGGCAACGCCCTCATCAAACTCTGGTCAACCGAGCCGAGCACCTACACCGGCAGCACCGAAATCGCCGTCGGCGCGCGCGTGGACAACGGAATCACCTACGC
>JAISSQ010000186.1 GCA_031273045.1 Puniceicoccales bacterium | reverse complement strand
ACGCGGGAGACGATTTGTCCCGTGTAAGGATTTTCGACTTCAATCCATTCCTGATTGGGTCGGGCGGGCACGAGCGCGCCGTTGATGAACTGCTGGTAGGTCTTCATTGGTGGGAGGTGAGGGAGGGTTGAGAAAAACGTTCCGAATGGAACGGCGGCAGGGTGGGGATATGGCGAAAATGAGTGAAGCGAAAATTGGGCACCGCCGGTGGTCAGTGGATGTAGAGGAATTCCTTGGTGTTGATGAGTGCCCAAGCGAGGTCGCGGGTGGCTTCGAGGGGCGGAGGCGGAGCGGTGCCGGCGGCACCGGCGGCGGCACCGGCGGTGGCGGCGGCACCGCTCCGCCCATGAATGGGCGGCACAGCACTTTGCGCGGCGGCATCGGAGGCGGCACCGGAGGCGGCACCGGTGGCAGCACCGGCGGTGGTGCCGGCGGCGGTGTCGAGGTGGCGCAGGGCACGGCGTTTTTCGGCGGGGGTGGGGAAGCGCGAAAGGAGCGTGAGCCAGAGTTCGTCGGCGAGGGCGGAGTGGTCGGCGGCGTGGCGTTTGGCGAGGCGTTCGAGGGTGCCGCCGCGCTTTTCGAGTTTCGAGTCGAGCGCGCGCGAGTTGAGCAGGAAGAGCGCTTGCGCCATCGAGGGGGAGAGGTCGCGCTCGTAGGCGTAGGCGGTGTCGCGCCCCGGACGACCGAAGGTGTCGAGGAGCGTGGTGGTGACGCTGGCGTCGGGGTTCTGGACGGCGTGGAAGTTGTCCGGCCAGAACGCGAACGGTTCGGGCACGCGCGTCCAGAGGCGTTCGTAGGCACCGGTGAGCGCGCCGAGGGCGTCGGCGAGAACTTCGGCTTCGAGGCGGCGGGGGATGCGGCGCGCCCAGCCGACATAGGGCGCGAGTGCCGGCGGCGGGTCGCGGGTGAGCGGCGGGAGGGCGGCGGCGGTGGTGGTGGCACCGCTCCGCCCATGAATGGGCGGCACAGCACTTTGCGCGGCGGCACCGGTGGTGCCGGTGGCGGCGGCTTTCGCGGAGCGTTGGTAGGTTTCGGAGAGGACGATGGCGCGCAGGAGCGGGCGGAGGCGGTAGTTGCCTTCGCGGAAGCGGGCGGCGAGGTGGGCGAGCAGGTCGGGGTCGGCGGGCGGGTTGCCGGCGCGGACGTCGTCAACGGGGTGCGTGATTCCGCGTCCGAAGAGGGCTGCCCAGGTGCGGTTGGCGATGTTCGCGGCGAAGCGTTTTTCGCCGTTGCCGGTGGTGAGCCAGTCGGCGACGAGTTGTTGCGGGAGGACGCCTTTGGGGTTGGCGAAGGGCGGCGTTTTCGGGGTGGCGGATTTTCGACGTCGCGTGCCGCCGGTGGTGCCGCCGGCGCCGGCGTTCGCGTTCGTTGCGCCGTCGTTCGTTCCCGTGAGTGCCGCCGCTGCCTCGGCGAAAGTCGGGCGGTTCGGGTCTTTGTATTTCACCGCCGGTGGCGCGGCGGCGGTGGAAGCGGCGGCATGTTTTTCGCCCGGCAGCGAGGGCGGGATGATTGCGTTGGTCGCGCCGCTTCGGAACACCGGCCAGTCGCGTCCGAAGAAGACGATTTCCTCCTTCCACTCGCCGGTTTGCTTGTAGCGGACGTTCGTGAAGTAGCCCGCGAAACCCTCGCTTTCGGGGGTTCCGGGATGCAGGCGGACACCGAGCAGGGTTAGCGCGACGTGCGCGGCGAGCGCCTCCGGCGTTCGTTTCGGCAGGGCGCGGTAGAAGTTCACCGGCGGCTGGCGGAAGTTGCTGCCGGTGGTGAGGAGCAGTTCGCGCGCGAGTTCGTCGAACGGTCGGTCGGCGGCGAAGGCGTCGCGCAGCCAACCGTGGTAGGCCTGCACGGCGTTCGGCCAGAGGTTGCTGGGGAATTCGCTCTTGATGCGCAGCGTGTCGCTCCAGCGCATCGCCCAGTAATCGGCGAATTCGGGACGCGAAAAAAGCCATTCGACGAGTTTGGCGCGTTTTACCGGCGACGGCGACGGGTCGGCGAGGAACTCGCGCGCCTTGTCGGGCGGGGGCAGGGCACCGGTGAGGTCGAGCGAGGCGCGGTGGAGGAATTCGGCGTCGGAGCAGCGCTGGGCGGCGCGCAGTCCGAGCGCGGCGAGCCGGCGTCCGACGATGGCATCAATGGTGGCACCGGTGGCGGCGGTGCCGGTGCTGCCGGCGGCGGCTGGCTTGCCGGCGGAGACGGGTTTGGCGGCGGTGGCGGGCGAGACGGCAGACGAGGCGGGCATGCTCGGTGGAGAGCGTTGCCGGTGGCACTTGTTCCCGAAAGTTTTCCCCGCTTTCGCGCCGTCCGCCGGTGCCCTCGCGCACCTTCCTCGCCATATTTCCACCTTGCCGCCGGTGACGACTCCGTTAGAAACGCCGGCATCATGCCTATTACGGTTTCTCCGCCGTTGTTTGCCGCTTCCGTTTTTGAGTTACTCGGAAACGGTGTTAACTCCTTGCTGCAAAACGACTTGTGTAGTCCGAAGTGCACCGCCGTTGCCGGCGTTCTTTTTTTTGTTTTGGGCGCGGCGGTCGCGGCACTCGCCGTCGCGACGGTCCGAAGGAAGGCGCGCTCGCACAAGGACATCCCGTGGTGGTATGCGGCGTTGCAGGTGGCGTTCACCGCGCTGCTACGGGTGAGATACAGGTTCCGCGTCGAGGGGCTGGAGAACATTCCCGCCACCGGCGGCGTGATTGTGGCGCCCAACCACGTGTCGTTCCTCGACGGCGTGGTGCTGTGCGCGTTGTGCCGGCGGCGCGTGCGGTTCCTCATCTACGAGGGCTACCAACAGAATTGGTTCGTCGCGCTGGTCATCCGCGTCCTGCAACTCATTCCGGTGTCGGCGACGCGCGCGAAATCGGCGCTCGCGACCGCTGCCGGTCACTTGGAGGCGGGGGCGTGCATCGGGATTTTCCCCGAAGGGCAAATCACGCGCACGGGCGGGCTGGGCGAGTTTCAGGGCGGGACGGAGTTGCTCGCGCGCCGCGCGAAGGTGCCGGTGCTGCCGGTGGCGCTCGACGGGCTGTGGGGGTCTTCGACGAGTTTCCACGCCGCCGGCGGCGCGTTCCACAAGTTGCCGCGCTTGGGGCGTCCGCCGGTGACGCTGCGCTTCGGCGAGCCGCTGCGCGCGCCGGAGCGGAAGGGCGAGTTGAACCCCGCCGACCCGCGCGACCACGGCGACTTCACGGCGCGGTTGCGCGAGCGCGTGGACGAGTTGCTCGCGGAGTGCTACGCGAAGCGTCCGGCGTTCCGGCACCATCTCGGCGCGATTTGCGTGCGCGCGCTCGCAAGCGTGCCGTGGCGGGTCATCGTCATTGACCGCGGCGGCGCGAAACGGCTCGCGCTGCGGGCGGCGACGTTGCTCGCGCTCGCGCGTTATGTGGCGGTGAAACTGCGCCGCGCGCCCGACCGACGCATCGGAATCCTGCTGCCGCCCGGCGCCGGCGCCGCCGTCGCGAACCTCGCCGTCGTCATGCTCGGCAAGTCGCCGGCGAACCTGAATTTCACGCTCGGACGCAAGCAGTTCGAGGCGTGCATCGAGACGACCGAGACGCGCGTGTTCATCTCCGCCGCCGCGTTGCGCGAGAAACTCGACGAGCGCGTGCCCGACTTCCCGTGGGGCGCGATGGGCGAGATTGTGGACATCGCCGAACTGCTCAAAAACGCGCCCAAGGTCGCGCTCCTGCTCAACATCGCGCTCGCGTGGGTGCTGCCCGGACGCCTCCTCGTCCGTCTCTGGGGCGTGCCGCGCAAGGGCGGCCACACCGAGGCGGCGGTGCTGTGCACCAGCGGCAGTTCCGGTCTGCCCAAGGGCGTGCCGCTCTCGCACGCCAACATCCTCGGCAATTGCAGCCAGTTCGACGACACCCGCCTCATCCCGCCCGACGCCCGCCTCCAAGGCAACCTGCCCGTGTTCCACAGTTTCGGCTTCACGGTCACGCTCTGGCTGCCGTTCACGCGCGCGCTCGCCGTCATCAACACCCCCTCGCCGCTCGAAACCGCCCGCAACATCACCGCCATCCGCGAGGAGCGCGTCAACATCCTCATCGGCACACCCACGTTCTACCGCGGCTACATGAAAAAGGCGGAGCCGGACGACATGAAAAGCGTCCGCCTCATCGTCGCCGGCGCTGAGAAACTGCCCGCCGGCTTCGCGGACGAGTGGTGCTCGCGCTTCGGCGGCCGCTTCATCGAGGGCTACGGCGCCACCGAACTCACCCCCGTCTCCATCCTCAACGTGCACGACGTGCCCGACAAAAACGTCCGCGGCGGCGTCTTCACCGGCAACAAACCCGGCACCGTCGGCCGCCCCGTCTGCGGCATGGCGGCGCGCTACACCAGCCCCCTCGACAACAAGCCCGTCCCCGGCACCACCGGCGGCGTCCTCTGGCTCAAAGGCGTCAACACCTTCGCCGGCTACCTCCACAACCCGGAGAAAACCCGCGAAGTGCTCACCGCCGACGGCTGGTATTGCACCGGCGACATCGCGCAGAGCGACGCCGACGGCTTCATCACCATCAAAGGACGCCACTCGCGCTTCTCGAAAATCGGCGGCGAAATGGTCCCCCACGGCAGCGTCGAGGACGCCGTCCGCAAAGTGCTCGGACTGCACTTCGGCGAGGACGCCCAGCAGCGCGTCGCCGTCACCGCCCGCTTCGACGAGGCGAAAGGCGAAGTCCTCGTCCTGCTCACCACGCTCGACATAGACCTCGACGACCTCCGCGCGAAACTCTCCGCCGAGGGCTTCGCGAACCTCTGGCTGCCGCGCATCGTTCGCAAAGTGGACGAAATCCCCGTCCTCGCCACCGGCAAACTCGACCTCCAAGGCATGCGCCAACTGGCGGCGGAAGAGGGATAGGCCGCCGGCACCGGCGTCGTCGTCACCGGCGCGGTGGCGTCACCGGTGGTGGGCGCGTCACCGGTGGTGCGCGAGGAGGGCGCGGAGGCGGGGGGCGAGGTGTTCGACGGGCAGGCCCATGATGCACGAGAGCGGTTCGTCGTAGGAGGCGATGATGATTTCGCGCCCTTCCTGAATGCCGTAGGCGCCGGCCTTGTCCAAGGGGTTCACGAGCGCGAAGTAGCGCGTGATGGCGGCGTCGTCGAGCGGGCGGAAGCGGACGCGGCAGGAGACGCAGTCGAGTTCGTCAACACCGGCGGCGCGGCGCACGAGGGCGGTGCCGGTGAACACGGTGTGTTCGCGACCGGCGAGCAGGTGAAGCATGGCGCGCGCCTCGGCGAGGTCGGCGGGCTTGTTCAGAACGCGGTCGCCGATGGCGACGACGGTGTCCGCGCCGAGCACGAGCGCGTCAGGGTTCGCGTCGGCGACGTGGCGCGCCTTGGCGGCGGCGTTGCGCAGAACCATTTCGCGCGGGTCGGCGTCGGCGTCCTCGAATTCGGGGACGTTTGACGGGACGATTTCGGGGGCGAATCCGTGGCGCGCGAGCAGTTCGCGGCGGCGCGGCGAGTTGGACGCGAGGATGAAGCGCACCGCCGGCGTAGCACCGGTGTCCGCGTTCATGACCTCAGAAAGCCCCGGAGCCCCATTCATCCTTCTACCTTCATCCTTCATCCTTCCATCATCCTTCATCCTTCTACCTTCATCCTTCATCCTTCTACCTTCATCCTTTCTCCTATCGTTCATGGTGGTCGTCGAAGGAACCGTTTTCGGCGGAGGCGTCGCGGGCGTCCTCGTCCCAAATCATGGTTTCGTCCTCTTCCATTTTGGGTTCCGCCTCGTCGGGGATGTCGTCGTAGCCGACGGGTGCGTCGTCCTCGCGCGTCTCGGTGTCGGTGCCGGAGTCGGTCTGCTCGTCGCTTTCGGGCAGGTCGTAACCTTCGGGGATGAATTCGAGGATGTCGGCGACCTCGCGGAAGACGTGGAGGGCTTTGGTTTCGGTGTAGGTCTGGTTTTGGATTTCGCGCAGGTGCTCCTCCATCTCGTCAACGGTGAGTTTCTGCTCGAACTGGATGCTGTCGTTGAGGAAGCGGACGCGCACGGCGGAGATGTGGTCGAGGAAGGTGGCGTAGGCGCTGCTCTCCTCGTTGACGACGTCCGGCAGGGCGAAGATGGGCGCGTCGGATTCCTGCACGAGTTCGTTCACGCGCAGGAGGCGGACGATTTTTTCGGCGGGGTTGTCCTCCTGTTTGGGGCCGAGTTGGAAGGGGATGAAGGCGTTTTCGACGATGTCGGACGACAGTCCGTAATCGCGAAGCGGGTCGAGCAGTTCGAGCACGTAGGCGAGTTGTTTCGGGTCGAGGATGGACAGCCCGTCCACCATGTCCCAGTTCACGGGGTCGCTGGTTTTCTTGACCCACCAGTTCAAGTCCTTTCCGAAGCGCGCGAGGCACCACGTGATGTTGACGGCGGTTTTGGGCGCGGGGCGGGCGGCGGCGTCACCGGTGGTGGCGGCGGCGGCGGCGGATTTTTCGACCTTGGGAGCAGGTTTCGCGGATGTTTTCGCGGATGATTTTTCCGCCGTTTTCGCGGGTGTTTTCGACGCCGGTTTGGCGACCGGCGCGGCGGTCTGCTTGGTCTTTGCGGACGGTTTGGACATGGGGCGCGGCAGGAAACGCAAAGAAGCCCGAAAGTCAAGGTGCCGGCTGTTCCGGCACTGCCGGTGGCGGCATCCACAGTCCGAGGGAGCAGGGCGGAAGGGTGAGTGTGAAGGCGGCGGTGGGGGCGGTGGCGGCGGCACCGCTCCGCCCATGAATGGGCGGCACAGAACTTGCACCGGTGGTGGCGGCGGCACCGGTGGCACCGGTGGTGCCGGCGGCGGCGAAGAAGCGGTCGGCGTCGCACAGGCGCGTCCAGCGGGAAAGGGGCGGGAAGGGGGCGAGTTCCGGCGGGGGGGGGATGTGGAAGGTCGCGGGCGCGGCGGCGGGGTTGACGGCGAAGAGGAGCGGCGGCGCGGGGGGCGCGTCGGGCGTTGCCGGCGGGGCGGGGTAGAGCGCGGCAAGGGCGGCAGTGCCGTCGGCGGCTTCGTGGAAGCGGATTTCGCCGGTGGTGGCGCGCAGGGCGGCGCCGTTCGCGGAGAGGCGGAAGGCAATCCAGGCGCGGACGTAGTCGTGGGTGTCGCGGAAGCGTTCGAGGCGGGTGTAGTCGAGGGCGTTGAGGTCGCCGCGCCGGTAGGTGTTGGAGACGCCGCGTTTGGTGCGCAAAAAGTCCTGTCCGGCGGCGAGCATGGGGGTGCCGCGCGAGGCGAGGAGGATTGCGGCCATGAGGCGTGTGCGGCAGGCGTCGGCGGGGGTGGGGTTCGCACCGTCGTTGCCGGCGTTTTCGGTGATGCGGTCGAGCCAGCAGCGGTCGTCGTGGCTTTCGGTGTAGTTGACGGACCAGGCGGGGGCGGCACCGGCGGCGGGGGAGCCGGCGAGGAACCAGCGCAGTCCGGCGGCGTTGCCGGTGCCGCGCGTGTAGTCGGGGAGGAATTCGCGGAAGGCGTCGTTCCAGACGCTGTAGGTGGTGGTTCGGGCGAGGCGGGCGCCGATGTGGCCGCGGAAACTCCACGGTTCGGCGATGAGGAGGAGGCGGGGGTTGAGGGCGCGCAGTTCGCGTTCGATTTCGCGCAGGAGGGGCAGGCCGAGGAGTTCGGCGAGGTCGAGGCGGAAGCCGTCAACGCCGTAGGCGCGGACCCAGTGGCGGAGGGAGTCGAGGACGAGGCGGCGCAGCATGGGGGCGGCGGGGCGGGTGTCGCAGCCGCAACCGCTCCAGTTGGTGAGCGCGCCGGCGGCGTCGGTTTCGAGGAAGTAGCCCTTGTCGAGGAGGAGGAGGGGGTTGGGGTTGCCGGTGTGGTTATAGACGACGTCGAGGACGACGGCGATGCCGGCGGCGTGGGCGGCGTCAACGAGGTCGCGGAACTCGGCGACTTGCGAGGCGGCGGCGGGGTTCGAGGCGTAGGCGCTGGCGGGGGCGAACCAGTTCACGGGCATGTAGCCCCAGTGGTATTCGGCGGCGGCGCCGCGCTCGAACTCGGTCACCGGCAGCAGTTCGAGGACGTTCGCGCCGAGGCGGCGCAGGTAGTTGCCGGGCGAGCGGAGCCATGCGGCGAGTTCGCGGAAACCGCCGGCGGAACCGTCGCCGCCGAGCAGGTCGCGCAGGTGCGCCTCGACGATGACGGCGTCCTGCGGGGCGGGGGGGACGAAGGGCGGCGCGGGCGCGGCGGACGTTGTTGCCGGCGGCGGCGGCACCGGCACCGCCGGCACCGGTGGCGAGTCGTCCACGACGATTGCGGGACCGGCGGGACCGGCGGCGGCGAGCGCCCACGGGTCGAGCAGCGGCGCGGACGGGTCGAAGGCGGTGTCGCCGGCGGCGGCGGTGTTCGCGCCTTCGACGAAGTAGCGGTAGCGCGCGCCGGCAAGGGGGCGGTCGAAGACGCGCTCCCACACGCCGCCGCCGGCGGAGCGCAGCGGGAGGCGTTCGGCGGTGCCGGTGCCATCGCCGCCGGCGGCACCGGTGGCGGTTTGGAGTTCGAGCAGCACGCGCGTCGCTCGCGGGGCGAAGAGGCGGAAGACCGTTTTGCCGTCGCGGATGCGCGCGCCCATTTCGAGCGGCGACTCCTGACAGAGCAGGAAATCACCGTCGGCGACGGCGATGCTTTCGACGCCGGCACCGGCGGTGGCGCCGCCGGCGGTGTTGGTGGCGGTGTTGGCGGTGCGCAGGAAGAGTTGCTCCGGCTCGGTGAGTGACGCCGGCGTCTCCGCGGAGAATCGAAAAACGTGCCTGCCGCTTCGCGCCGCGTCGAAGAGCCGGTTCGAGTTGCCGTGCTCGTCGCGGACGCGGTTGGGCGCCTGCGCCGGCACGTCGAGCCAGACGCCGCCGGTGGTGACGAACTTGAACTCCGCGCGCGCCGGCAGCACCACCGGTGCCACACAGCACAACAACGGCTCGCGCTCGGCGGGCGCGGTGTTTGCCGCATCGGCACCGCCGTCGTCATCGCCTTCCGGCAACAGCCGCCAACGCTCGTCCGGCCGCCAGTCGTTGAACGCGCCGGCGACGCGGATGTCCTCCTCCTGCCAGACGAGGTTCGGGTGCAACGCCGGCCACAGCGCGAAGTGCGCGCGCCCGTCCTCGACCCAGTAGCCCGACAAGCGCGCCCAGCGGCGCGGTGCGAGGCGTTCGACGCGCCGCAACCGCGCCGGCGGCGCGAGTTCAAACGGCGGCGTTGCCGCGTCGTCCTCCCAGTCGCGCGAGAGCGTGACGATCCCGTCGAAGCGCGTTGTCCACCAAGCGGCGGTGATTTTGAGCGGGAGGAGCGGCATTCGGCGTTTTTTCTATGCGGAGTGCTTCGCGGCGCATTTTTCGCAGCGCGCCAGAACTTGGAGGCGTTGCGAGACGAGTTCCATGCCGTGGCGGACGGCGACGGTCTTCCCATACCACTCCATGAAGGGCGCATCCACCTCGATGATTTTGTTGCAATCAATGCAGACGAGTTGCGCCTGAAAGGTGCTCTGGCGCAGGGTGCTCATGTAGTATTTGTGGTCGCTGCCGATGTCCACGACGCGCACCAAACCGTTCTCAACAAGAATGGGAAGCGTGCGGTAAACGGTCGCGCGCGAGACCGAACTGTCGAGCGCGCGGGCGTCATCAAGCAACTCTTCGGCGGTGAAGTGCTCGGCGCGGTTGAACGCGGCCTCGAAAATCGCCATGCGCTGCTTGGTGACGCGCAGGTTTTTCGTCGCGAGGAAGGTTTTAAACGAACTGCGGGAGGTCTCGATTTTGCGTTCGAGCGCGGATTGAGACGCAGGTGCGTTCACCGGCGGCGGTGCCGGCGGTGTCACCGGTAGCGTCACCGGTGGTGCCGGGGGGGACGCCGCAGGCACCGGCGGAGGTGGCGGCGGAGGCGGTGGTGGTGTTGAGGTTTGCCGGTTCGCCGGCGGTGAAGCGAGTGATTCGGACATTGGCGTGAGTTTTGGGTGCGTGCACCGGTGCGTTGCCGGCGTTTTTGAGACAGGAATGCAATTCCGCCGCCGGCGCAAGGTATTTTTGAGCACTGCCGGTGCGCTGCCGGTGCGCGCGTTCGGAGATTTCCTTTTTCGCTTTACCGTGTGTGAGCGAATTGTTTCCTGCGGCGCGAATGAAAAACCTCATTAAAATTCTGTTCGGAGTTCTGCTCGGCGCGTTCGTTTGCATCGGTTGGGATTTGGTCAAGGGACCGTCGCGCTTTGTCGGAAAATGGCAGGGAACTGCGTATGGAGAAACGCCGACGGTGTGGGAATTCCGCGCCGACGGGACGCTCGCCGAGACCTTCGGCGGCGGCGTCAGCAACGGTGCTTTGCGTTGGAAAGAAATCGGCAAAAACAAGGCGGCGACGACCGACGGAAAACACGTTTTCTCGCGTGACGGCGACAAGTTGCAACGCAGCGAGCGTTGCCGGTGGACGCGCGTCTCGCGCAGCGCGTTGAAGGAGTTCGCAGAGGCGGGCTTCACCAACTCGCTTTGGCAGTCCAATGATGGGTGGAAATCCACTTTTATTTTCACGCCGAACGGTTCGATTTGGGAGTGGTCGAACGTGAACTATGGACGGCGAAATTACGAGTTCATGACCATCAAGGGGCGGACAGTAAATGCGACGGCAAACGTGTTTGTGATGACCGGCAGCGACAAAATTCTTCGCCACAACCACAATGAGGTGCTGACGCGGATGAAAATGCCGCCGTCGCCGCCCATCGCCGGTGTCGTTTGGAGAATGGGACCGCACAAAGTGGTATTTCGCGAAAACGGCGAGTGGGAACGTTACGGGGAGGGGTGGGCGAGCGGAAAGGGCGTGTGGCGAAACCTCGGCGGCGGATTTTACGGCGTTGTGCCGACAAGCGGGCACGACACGAGACACGGCTCGCTGATGTTCAAAATTTCCGAAAATGGGGACGCATTGGAAATGCGCTGGGGCGAGGCAAACGCCCGCAACATCTGGCACTTGGAGGGACCGGAACCAAAGAAGCGGTAGCACCGGCGGCGACGGTGCAGGGCGGAGCGGCACCGCCGGCGGCGTCGTTTCGGTGGGAAATCCCAAAACCGCCCTTGCCGGCAGGCACCGGTGCCGGCACTGTGTCGCGCTGATTATGTCTTTGTCCTCCGAAATCACGAAAAACGAGAACACGGCGTCCGCGTCCGCCAACTTGCCGGTCGCAGACCTCGCCCGCGCGGCGAATGAGGCGCGGGGGTTGGCGATGGACGCCATTGCCGCCTGCAAGTCGGGGCACCTCGGTCTGCCGCTCGGCTCGGCGGAAATCGGCGCGGTGCTCTTCGGCGGCGCGCTCAACATCGCGCCGGCGGCGCCAAAATGGCTCAACCGCGACCGCTTCGTGCTGTCCGGCGGCCACGGGAGTATGTTCCTGTATGCGTGGCTCAACCTCGCGGGGTTCGACCTGCCGCTCGACGAGTTGAAGCGGTTCCGCCAACTGCACAGCAAGACGCCCGGTCACCCCGAATTCGGCGAGACGGTCGGGGTTGAGGCGACCACGGGGCCGCTGGGGCAGGGCACCGGCAACATCGTCGGAATGGCGGTCGCGGCGAAGATGGCGGCGGCGCGTTTCAACACGCCGGAGCACGCGATTTTCGACTACGCGGTGGTCGGTCTCGCCGGCGACGGTTGCTTGCAGGAGGGTATCAGCCACGAGGCGGCGTCGTTCGCGGGACGCTTCGGGTTGGACAATCTGATTCTGTTCTACGACTCGAACGATGTGACGCTCGACGCGCCGGCAGCCGCCACGCAGAACGAGGACACCGCCGGTCGCTATCGCGCGCTGGGCTGGGACGTGGTGACGGTTGACGGGCACGACATCGCGGCCGTCGCCGGTGCTTACGCGGCGGCGCGCGCCGACCGCAACGGCCGCCCGAAACTGATTGTCGCGAAGACGGTCATCGGGCGCGGTATCCCCGAAGTTCAGGGCAAGAGCGCGGCGCACGGCGAGGGCGGCGTGAAGTTCGTCGAAGCCGCCCGCAAAGGGCTTGGGCTGCCGGAGGAGCGGTTCTACGTGTCGCCGGCGACGCGCGAATTCTTCGCGGGCGTGACGGCGCGGCGCGAGGCGGCGTTCGCCGCGTGGCAACGCAAGTTCGAGGCGTGGAAAGCGGCCGCGCCGGAGAAGGCGGCGTTGCTCGAAAGCGCGTCCGCCCACAACGGCGCCGCCGGCGACGTGCTCGCCGCCATCCCCGAATTCCCCGCCGGCAACACGCTCGCGTCGCGCCTCTCCGGCGAAATCGCCCTCAACGCCGTCGCCAAGGCGCGCCCGCTCGTCATCTCCGGCAGCGCCGACCTGCACGGCTCGACCAAGAACTACATCAAGGACGGCGGCGACTTCGACCCCGCCGCCGGCAACTGCGCCGGCCGCAACCTGCACTTCGGCATCCGCGAACACGCGATGGGCGCAATCCTCAACGGCATCGCCTACGACGGCATCTTCACCGCCAGCGGCGCGACGTTCCTGACGTTCTCCGACTACCTGCGACCCAGCATCCGCATCGCCGCCCTCGCGAAACTGCCCGTGTTCTACATCTTCACGCACGACAGCGTCGGCGTCGGCGAAGACGGTCCCACGCACCAACCCGTCGAAACCGTCGGCGCCCTGCGCGTCATCCCCAACCTCGACGTCTTCCGCCCCGCCGACGCCGAGGAGACCGCCGCCGCCTACGCCCACGCCGTCACCCGCGCCGACGGACCCGTCGCCCTCATCCTCTCGCGCCAAAACCTGCCCGCGCTCGACGCCATCCCCGTCGCGACCCGCCGCGCCGGCGCCCTGCGCGGCGGCTACATCGCCCGCAAAGAAACCGCCCCGCTGACCACCATCCTGCTCGCCACCGGCAGCGAACTCGCCCTCGCCCTCGAAGCCGCCGCCGACCTCGCCGCCGCCGGCGACAACGGCGTCCGCGTCGTCTCCCTCCCGTGCTTCGAGTTGTTCGACCGCCAACCCGCCGACTACCGCGACAGCGTCCTGCCGCCGGCGGTGACCCGCCGCGTCAGCATTGAAGCCGGTCGCACCGGCCTGTGGTGGAAATACACCGGCCTGAACGGCGCCGTCATCGGCAACGACACCTTCGGCTTGAGCGCCCCCGGCCCCATCGCCTTCCGCGAAACCGGCATCACCAAAGACGCGCTGCTTAACGCCGTCAGGAATTTGTAAGAGACGGCGAACATCAACGGACTCCCCTGACGCCAATGACCGACGAACTTTCAATCAAAGAACTCTCGCTTGTCGTTGAAGCCCAAATCAAGACGGTTTTCGAGTGCAAGATGACTGGTCTTGCTCCGCGCGAGGACTCGCGGTCATTTGGCGGTTTTATTCAAAAGCAAATCACGGACAACCTCGCGCAAATTTGCGCGGGGATTGGTTGTGAACCGGAAAAACTTCCCGGAAAGAAATCGCTTTTCGATTTCGCATTCCGAATGAATGGTCGCCGCGTCGGCGTTGACATCAAGACAAAGGACGCGGACAAGGGAGCGTTTTCAGACGGCGGAATTTGCACTGTTGAAAATGTGCTTAAATTTCTCGCGAACGAGAATGGCATTTTTCTTGTTGCCGAAATCGGGCACGTGCGCGCAAGCACGGATAGTTTGCTTCGTGATATAAAATACATTCACGTCGCGCCTTTTATAGGGTTCCCGTTCGATTCATATCGCATTGCAAATCTTGGAACAGGTCAAATTCGGAGTTCCTCGCTCGCCGTTATGTTGGAGAAAATTGAATGGGAACGAACGTGCTCGGAATTCTGTCGCGAGTTTGCTGATAAAATAGAAGAACACTACAAGAAAGTTTCGCGTGACGCCAACGAACGTCTTCAAAAAATCAAACAATTCAAAGAGAATGGCTACCGGAATTTCTAATCAAAACGACATTAGCATTGGCGAGGTTTTCACGCCAATTGAATGGGCGCGCTGGTTGCTCGCAAAGAACAACGTGTTTTCACGTTGGAAAAATGGTGCTGTTGTTTGCGACCCGACTGCCGGACGCGGCGCGTTTGCCCTCGCGCTTTTTCAAGAAGCAGTTGAACAGAACGTGCCACTCTCCAAGGAGATGCTCTCGCGACTTCATCTTATCGAACTAAAGCACGAGAACCTTGAATGCTTCAGGCGAACCGCGTCCGAACTCTACAACGTGACATTTCCCGAAGAGAATTTGCACTGTGCCGACGTCATTACCAGCACACCGGACATTCGATGCGATATTCTCGTTGGCAATCCGCCTTGGGCGAATTTTGCCGACTTGCCGGCGACTTACAAGGAAACCCTGAAACCTTATTTCCAAATGGCTGGGCTTGTCGCCGACAAACGTGCCTCGCTCCTTGGCGCATCTCGCACAGACATCGCCGCGCTTGTTCTGAAAATCGCCCTCGGTCGCCTTCTTCGCGATAGCGGTTCCGCCTGCTTCTTTACTCCGAGTTCGCTCTTCTCCGGCGACTCCGCGCACGATGGTTTCCGCGACTATGCCGCATTCGGGAAATCCTTTGCCATCAAAGAAGTTTTCGAATTCACAAAAACACGGGTCTTTGACAACATCGCAACGTCGTTTTGCGGGGTGCTTTTCGCAAACGGGGAAAAGCAAAGATTTCCCGTCTCCTACCGGCGCGAAAACAAAAACCACGAATGGGATTCTTTTAATGCTTATCCGTTGTCCACCCGCGCTGATTCTTGGAGAATCATAACACCAGGTGACACGAGGAGTTATTCCGTGGACATCAAACTCTCCGAAAAACAACAACCGAGACAAGGCGTCAATTCTTGCGGGGCAAACGATGTTTTTATCTTCGACAAAAAACCGGATTTTATCGAACCGGAATTCCTCTATCCACTCGCGACAAAAGAAATCTGGCGAAGCGACACGGATGACGAGCGTTACGACAATCTCACGCCGAGAAAATGGATTTTCCTTCCTTACGATAAATCAACCGGACGTGTGCTTGCCGCAGACCGGTTGCAGGGAACCCGCGCTTTTGATTATTTGCTTTCTTGGAAAGAACGCCTTCTTGCGCGAAAAGGAACGCTGATAAGCAGCGCAACCCAGCGTGGTCTTTGGTGGTCACTTCTGGGCGTGGGGCATTATTCATTCGCTCCATATAAAATCATTTGGCAGGCATACGGGAAAAGCGATTTCCATCCAATTGTCTTGTCTGATGTTGGAGGACAACCGTGGCAGGGAAATCAGTCCCTGCACGCATTTATCCCCGCGTGGTCTTCTGATGATGCCGCTCGTATTTGCACCGCACTTCGTCATTCACAAATTCCCACACTGCTCACCCAACTCAACGGTGCCGGAAAATGCAATTGGGCGCAACCCGGTAAAATCAAAAAGATTCTTTCCTCCAATGTGCCTGCG
>JAISSQ010000170.1 GCA_031273045.1 Puniceicoccales bacterium | reverse complement strand
CGAGCGCGTCGCCGGTGAGCGCGACGTATTTGCGCGGGTCAACCTCGCCGCGCACGCCCCACCAGCCGTTGATGTCGGAGCCGTTGAAAATGGCGGTGAACCCCGCCGGCGGCTTGTTGCCGTTGTCGGCAAGGGCTGCGTCGGACGCGATTTCCGCGCCTGCGAGCGACACCGCGCCGCAGCAGGATTTTGTGACTGCGGAGGCGGCGTTGGCTACCGGCGCGTTAACAAAAAACGCGCTGCCGGCGGCGATTGCGGCGGCACCGGCGAGGACGAGACAGGGGCGTTTAAGGGAAAACATACGCCGCCAAGACAGCGCGCCGCCGGTGGCGGTTCCGCTTCCGAAATGCGCCCTTGCGTGCGAGCCGTTGCGCCGGCAGTGTTCGCGTCACCGGCGGTCTCAACGAGCGCGGAGCAACGAACTCGGTAGCACACAACTCCAATACCTGATACCCGTTCCAAATCCTCCGCGCTCTTTGAGGAAGCCGGTTTTTCGTCCCCGCAGCCCGCAATGAACCCGAACGCGAAAAGTCCCGCGCCGTCCGAAAAACCGCTGGCACTACTGTGCGGCGACCCTGCGGGCGTCGGTCCCGAAATCATCGCCAAGTGGCTCGCCGCCGCGCCGGAAAACCGCGAGGGCGTCGTCGCCGTCGGTCACCGCCGGTGGCTCGACACGCTGCCGGTGGCGGGCGTGGCGGTCGGCGACGCGGACTTCGCCGCCACCGCCGGCGCGCCCGACGCCGCCGGTCAGCGCGTCGCGCTCGCCGCGCTCGAAGCCGGCGCCGCCGGTTGCCGCGAGGGGCGGTTCCGCGCGGTCGTCACCGGTCCCGTCAGCAAGGCGCGCCTCGCCGCCGAGGGCTACCCGTTCCCCGGGCAGACGGAGTTCTTCGCGTCGCGCTGGGGCGGGACGCCGGTGATGGCGTTCGCGGGCGGACGGCTGCGCGTCGCGCTGGCGACGTGGCACATCCCGTTCGCGTCGGTGCCGGCGGCGCTCACGCCGTCGGTGCTCGAACGCGCCGTCGCCGCCGCCGATTTCCTCGCCCGAAGAACCGGCGCCGGTGGCGTTGCCGGTGCTGCCGGTGCCGTTCCCCGCATTGGCGTTTGCGGGCTGAACCCGCACGCCGGCGAGGAGGGCTTGCTGGGCGCGGACGAGCGCGACCGGCTCGACCCGTGGCTCGGCGCGCTGCGCGAAAAGTTCCCCGGCGTCTCACGCTGCCAGCCGGCGGACTCGCTCTTCCACCGGCACCTCGCGGGCGAGTTCGACGCCGTCGTCGCGCTTTACCACGACCAAGGGCTGGCGCCGCTCAAGACGCTGGAATTCGACCGCAGCGTGAACATCACCCTCGGACTGCCGTTTGCGCGCACCAGCCCCGACCACGGCACCGCCTACGGCATCGCCGGCACTGGCACGGCGTCAACGGCGAGTTGGGACGCCGCCGTGCGCCTCGCGCGATTGCTCGCGGCGTGAGTTTCGCGCCGCCGGCGGCTTCTCCAACGAGCGCAGGATTTCCTCGAAATCGGCGAGCAGGCGCAGCGGGTCGGGGTCGGTGCCGGCGCGAATTTTCGCAATGCGCCCGCGCAGCCACGCGGCGGCGGCGTCGCGTTTGCCGAGGTCGCGCGAGAGGATGACCGGATACGCCGTGCTCGCCCACCACGAGGGTCGCGCGCACTCGGCGGCGAGGCGCAGTTGCTCGGCACCCTTGGCGGTGTCGCCGAGTTTGTTGAGCCACAGCAGGGCGGCGAGTTCGCGGAACTCCGCCTCGCGCTGCGGGCAGTGGACGATGCCCTGCGCAAGCGCGTCCAATCCGCGCAGGGCGGCGTCGCGGAAAATGCGCGCGCGCTCGTTCTCCGGCAGCCGCCGGCGGCGCGCATCCTCGTGCGCGTCGGTTTCCCACCACGGCTCGTCGTAGGCGACGGCGTTGGCGTAGTCGCGCCAGAACAGGAAACTGTCCGGCGCGAGGGTGAGCGACAGGCGCGCGCAGACCTCGAACGAGGCGCGGTCGCGGCGCGTTCCGTGGACGTAGGCGCGCACCCACGCGAAGTCCGCCATAACGCCGCGAAAACCGCCGAAGAGCGCGAGCAGCGCGCCCTGTCCGAGTGCGCTCTCGAACGAGGCGGCGCGGAATGCCGGCTGCCGCTCGAACTGCCAGCGCGCCGCCGGTGCTCCCGCCTCGCGCGCGAGAAAGCCCGCGCCCAGAAGTAGCGCGACGCCGAGGACGCGCCGCAGCGCTCTGGTTCTGTCCGCCCTGTCCGCATCCATGCTCACACCTCCCTGTCGCTGAAAATCCATGCCGCGAGCGCGAGGGGCGCGGCGGTGAAGACGAGTCCGCTCAACGCGGCGGAGCGCAAAACCTCGCCGGCGACGCCCGCCGGTTCGAGCGCGAGCGGCACGCCGAGGTCGAACACCTGCAGGTCGGGGACGAGCACCAGCGCGTTGCCGGCAAGGCGCAGCGGCAGCGAGGGCGCGTCACCGGTGGCGCCGCCGGTGGAGGTTGTCGCAAGCGCCCCGAACCCGCGCAATTGGCACACGAGAACGGCGAGCGCGGACACAACCACCGCGTAGAGAAACGAGCGCGCGAACGCGCACACGAAGAGCGTCAGCGCGGCGACGACGCCGAGGCGCACCCACTGCAAAACGAGGAACACGCCCAATCCACCGGCGGAAAACCACGGTGCCGGCGCGCCGGTCTCCGCCGCGAGCGAGGCGAGTTCCAGCGAGCGCGTTTGCAGCAGCGCCGCCAGAACACCACCGGTGGCGGCGACGAACACGCCCAGCAGCAGCCACATGCCGAAAAACTTGCCGGCGATGAACTCCCACCGGCGCACCGGACGCGCCAGCAGCGTCAGAACCGTCCGGTTGTCCAACTCGGCGAAAAACAACTGCGCCGTCATCACGATGCCCAGAATCGAGCCGAAGAGAAAAATCCCGCCGAAGCCGAAATCCGCCACGAAGCGCAGTTCCGACATGCCGAAACTGAACACCCGCAAAAACAGCCCCGACAGCGCGAGCGCCGACGCCAGCACGACAACGAAAGCGAAGAATTTTTGGCGCGACGCCTCGCGGAACGTGTTGCCGGCGATGTGCCGCACGCGCCGGAAACTCTCGCGCGGCGCGGCAAACAGGTGGCTCGTCGGGGCACTCATGCTCATTCGGGCGCGAATAGAAACCGCCACCGGCGGCGGGTTGAACCCTAAATCGCGGGCGGTGCGATGGGGCGTGCGGCGGGTTGGGAGACCCGCGCTCCCATTACGCCGCACGCCCAGCCGATACACACATGGAGCGCCACACACATGGAGCGCCGACTTTCAATTCGGCTCGGGGGAGGTGCGGCACAGCCGCCTTGCTTTCCTAAAAAAAGCGTGGCGGCTGCGCCGCATAGGGCATGCGAGCCGACTTGAAAGTCGGCGCTCCCAACCCGCCGGTAACACCATCCTTGCGCAAGAGTGTTGCCGACAGGACACCGGTGCCGTGCGCCATGGAGTGGGAAATGGAGCGGTTGCGCCTTACGCCTCGTGCCTTATGCCTTCGCCCACTGGTCGCGCAGGTATTTGCACATGTCGGCGAATTGCTGGGCGCGCTTGGAGAAGTCGCGGTTGCTACCGCCGCCCTCGAAACTGACGGCACCGGTGTAGCCGATGACTTTCAGCCCGCGGAAGCCGTTGATGTAGTTGTCGCGCTTCGGCTCGCTACCCGGAATGCGCCGGTTGCCCAGCGAGGCGATGTGGACGTGCGCGAGCCACTTGCCGGCGCTGATGAACGCGCCGAGGCAACTCGTCTCCTCGGTCGCCATGTGCCAGAAGTCGCCCATGACCTTCGCGCCCTCGCCGATGTCGCGCGCAATGGCGGCACCGTCGGCGACCTGCCGCAGGAAGTCCGTTTCCTGCCGGCGCAGCGGTTCGAGCACAATCGCGGTGCCGTTCTTGGCGGCGTGCTCGGCGAGGCGTTTGCCGGTGTTCTTGACGAAGTCCTCGCGCAGCGCGGGGAAGCCGCCGGCGATGGCGACGCTTCGGCGCGCGGGGCACAGGATGAGGCCGGCGGACTTGAGCGCGCCGAGCACCTCCAACTGCGGCAGGAATTTTTCGACCTCGGCGTCGCGCTTCGCCTTCTCGGCATAGGAGAAGTCGCTCGGTCCGCAAGCGGTGGCGACGAAGAGTTTCCGCCCTTTGAGCGCGTCCTGCAGTTTCGACGCCATGTCGAGCAGTTGCCTGCCGGTGGGCAATTCGACGGCCGCGTAGCCGTTCTGCTCAAGGAAGTCGAGTTTGCCGTTGATGTCGCGGGCGGGGATGTTGTTCCACTGGTGGCAGAGGTTGAGTTGCGCCGGTTTTGCCGGAGCGGGCAGGGCGATGGTCGCGCCGGACGACGCGCACGCGGGGGCGGCGTCGCCGGCGGCGCGGGCGTTGGCGGCGGTGCTGCCGATGACGGCGGCGGCGCCGGAGATGGCGGAGAGTGAGAGGAACGAGCGGCGTTGCATGGGAGGTGTGTTGGGATTGTTGACCGCGCCTGCTGTGTGAGGCGCGGGGGGAGTTCGGACAGGCGCGGCGGGGCAAAGTTGCGCCGGCAACGCCTTCGCGGATGTCCGCGCTACGCGAGGCGGGCGGCGGCGGTTTTGCGCAACGACGGGTCGCCCGCCTCGCTGGCGAGCGTGGTCAGCAGCGGGCGGTATTTTTCGAGGTCGAGCAGTTTGACGACGCTCTTGCGCGCGTCGGCGTGCCAGCCGTTGGCGGCGATGTCGGCGTAGGTTTCCTGCACGAACGCCTCGCCGGCGACGTCGGGTTTGCCGAACAGCAGTTGGAGCCGTTCGAGGGCGATGTGGCGGATGTTCGAGTAGCGGCACTTCTTGATGAGCGCGGCGAGCAGCACGCGGTCGGTCACCTCGGAGATGCGGACGAGTTTCTCGTAGTCGGCGACCTCGCGGGCGGTCTCGCCGTCCTTGCCGAAGATGACGCCTCGGTTGAGCAGGGCGCGCGTCTTGCGCCAAGCGGGGGCGGAGGCGGCGTCAATGACGCGCGTGAAATCGGCGACGGCGCCCTTGCGGTCTCCGTTCTTCCACAGGATGTGCCCGCGGATGAGGAGCCCCTTCGCGCGCAGTGCCGGCGGCACGGCGTGGGGCGTGTCGGCGAACGCCTTGAGGTCGGCGAGGCGTTTTTCGACGTCGGTTGGCTTGGTGTAGGCGAAGGCGCGGAAATAGACCGCCTTGACCTTGAGGTTGTCGGGCGCGGCCTCGTTTTCGGCGAGTTTGGTGAGGTCGGCGAGGGCGCGGGCGCGGACGCCTTCCTTGGCGTGGATGTATCCTCGGTAGAGCAGGGCGCGCCAGCGCTGGAGCGGCTCGGCGGCGGGGTTGGCGAGCAGGTGCGAGAGGTCGTCGCGGGCGGCGGCGCGGTCTTTCATGCGCCAGACGGTGATGGCGCGGTTGAAGTGGGCTTGGGCGCGGACATCGGCGGGGGCGCCGGCGATGTCGAGTGCCTTGCCGAAGGCGGCGAGGGAGGCGGGGAATTCCTCCTTGCGCCCCGCCTCGACGCCTTCGCGCACGAGCGCCTCGGCGGCACGGCGCAGACGGGCGGCGGAACCCTCGAAGAGGGCGGCGAATTTCTTGAAGGACTCGTGGGCGAGCGCCTTGTCGCGAATGGCGTCGGCCTGCGCTCCGTCGAGCGTGTCGGCGAGCGTCGCGAGGGCGCGGATGTCTTTTTCGGCGAGCGCTTCCTCGCCGGCTTTTTCGTGGGCGATGGCGCGGTTGAGCAGTGCGGCGGCCTTGGTCTCGGCGGAGTCGCCGGCGCCTTCGAGCACGTCGGTCCACTCCTGAATCTCGCGGTAGAGCCGCGCCTCGTTCTTGGTCTCCTCGGACGCTTCCGGTGTCTGGATGACGGAGGTGAAGTCGGCGGCGGCGTGCTTGGGTCGGCCGGCGTGCCAGTGACCGACGCCTCGGTTGAGCAGGGCGTCCACGCGCAGCGCGACGGGTGCCTCGGCGAGGGCGATGATTTCGGAGTAGTCGGCGAGTGCTTTCTCGGCGTCACCGGCGGCGTCGCGAATGCCCGCGCGGTTGAAGAGCGCGGCGGCCTTGATTTCGGCGGAGACGCCCGGTGTCTCGATTGCCTTGGTGTAGTCGGCGAGTTCGCGCGCCGTCTGTCCTTCGAGACCGAGCAGCAGCCCGCGCGCGAAGTAGGCGCGTCCGCGCAGTTCGCCCGGCGCGCCGGCAACGCGCAGCAACTCGGTGTAGTCGGCGACTTCGAGGTCGCGCTTGCCGAGTTTTCCGAGGGAGACGCCTCGGTTGTAGAGCGTCTCGACGCGCAGTTCGGCGGGGACGCCGGCGAGGGCGAGCAGGCGCGTGTAGTCGGTGACGGCGGCGGTGTGGTCGCCGGCGCGTCCGTGCGCCCCGCCTCGGCAGAAGAGGGCGAGCATGACGGCGCTGGCGGGCGCGGCGGGCAGTTCGAGGATGTCCGTGTAGTCGGCGATTTCGCGGGCGTTCTCGCCGCGCTTCTCGTGGATGTAGGCGCGGTTGAGCAGCGCCTTGATTTTGATGTCGAGCGGGGCGGACTCCATGCCGGCGATGCGCGTGTAGTCCTCGATTTCGCGGCGCGTGTCGCCGGCGGCGCCGCGCGTGATGGCGCGGTTGAGCAGGGTCTCGGCGCGCAGTTTCGCCGGCGCGTTTTTGATTTCGAGGGCGGCGGAATAATCCGCGAGTTCGCTTTCGGAGTCGTTGTTTTTTCCGAGGGCGACGCCTCGGTTGAAGAGCGTCTGGGCGCGCAGTTCGGGCGGGGCTTCCGGCACGTCGAGCAGCCGCGTGTAGTCGGCGAGTTCGAGGGCGCGCTCGCCCGTTTTTTCGTAGGCGACGCCCCTGCTGAACAGGGCTTCGGCCTTGATGATTCCCGGCGCGCCGGCGTCCTCGATTATCTCGGTGAGGGCGGCGATTGCCTTGGCGTATTCGCCGTTCTCGTGGCTGTCGCGCGCCTGTTGGAGGCGGATTGGGAAACTCAGTGACGGGTTGACGCTCTCGGAAGTCATAGCGTTCGCGAGGAAGAAAAAAAAACTTGCAGGCGCAAGAGATTTCGGTGGCGGGAGCGCGGGTTGCGCGACTGTGCGGCACGTGCCACCGGTGCTGTCGAAAAATCCACAGTGCCGCCGGCGCGCTGTCGAAAAATCGACAGCACCGCCGGAGAGTGCCGGTGGTTTCTGGCTTCCCGGACGCTTCTCGGACGCCGCCAGCGGTGCCGCGCACGGCTCCACCAGCGGTGGTGAGGCGCGGTTTTGGCGGGATTTCGCCACCGGCGGCGCCCCTTCGGCGCGGGGTTGGGGAAAATCTTTCGCCTTCGGTCGTCGTTGGCACGGGGTCTGCTTTATTCGCCGCCGTTATGCGAAATTTCTTTTCCAAAACAGCACTCTCCGCGCTGCTCCTCGGTGTTGCGTGCTCCGCCTCGGTTTCGGCGGCACTCGCCCAGGACGCGGGGGGAACCACACCGCCGCCGGTGACAACGCCCGCGGCGACCGAAGTCAAAAAGGAGGAGCCGAAAAAGCCCGCCTTCGACTTGAAAAACTTTGAGGCGCGCATCGCCGACCTCGAAGCTGCCGTTGCCGGCGACAAGCCGCCGTCGGCTGACGAGAAGTCGAAAACGGAACCCGGTCCGCTCGCCAGCGCGGTCAATCCCGGGCACACCGCGTGGATGCTCACCAGCACGGCACTCGTGTTGTTCATGACGCTTCCCGGTCTCGCCCTGTTCTACGGCGGTTTGGTTCGCCGCAAGAACGTCCTGTCCGTGCTCGCCCAATGTCTGGGCATAGCCGGTCTCGCCGCCATTATCTGGTGGGCGTGCGGCTACTCGCTGTGTTTCAGCGGGGACAACAAGTTCATCGGCAACCTTGACCTCGCCTTCCTGAAAGGCATTGGCGGTGCCGACGGTTTCAAGCCGAACACGCTCACCGGCGTTCCCGAAAACGTCTGGGTGATGTTCCAATACACCTTCGCGGTCATCACCCCCGCGCTCATCGTCGGCGCGATTGCCGAGCGCATGAAGTTCACCGCCGTCATCGCGTTCGTCGCGCTGTGGCTGTTCCTCGTTTACTTCCCGTTTGCGCACATGGTCTGGGGCGGCGGCTACATCGGCGGCACGCTCGGCGCGATTGACTTCGCCGGCGGTCTCGTCGTCCACATGTCCTCCGGTTACTCCGCGCTCGTTCTCGCGCTCATCCTCGGACCGCGCCTCGGCTTTGGCAAAGAGAGCATGAAACCGCACAGCATGGTGCTTTGCATGATTGGCACCGCCATCCTGTGGGTCGGCTGGTATGGGTTTAACGCCGGCAGCGCCGGTGGCGCCAGCGGACTCGCCGGCAGCGCGTTCCTGACGACCACCCTCGCGGCGGCAATCGGCGGCTTCGTCTGGGCGACCCTTGAGTTCATCATCAAGAAACAACCCTCCGTTCTCGGCTTCTGCTCCGGCATCGTCGCCGGTCTCGTGGTCATCACGCCCGCCGCGGGCTTTGTTGACGCCACCGGCGCGGTCATCTGCGGCATCGCCGCCGGCGTCATTCCGTTCTTCGCGGTGGTTTACCTGAAAAAGTGGCTCGGCTATGACGACGCGCTCGACACCTTCGGCGTCCACGCCGTCGGCGGCACCGTCGGCACGTTGCTCACCGGTCTTCTGGCGGTGAAGGAAATCAACGACCAAGCGGGCGGCGGCGAACTCTTCCTGAAGCAACTCGCCTCGGTCGGCATCGTGCTGGTGTGGAGCGTTGTTGCGACGGTCATCATCGCGATGGTCATCAAGTTCACCATCGGACTGCGCCCGACCGCCGAGGTTGAGCGTCAGGGTCTCGACATCAACGAGCACGGTGAGGAGGGCTACAACGACTAACCCTTGGACGAATTTCACCGGTAGGCGGCACGGGTAGATTATTACGCGCGTCCGTCCCGCCGGTGGAGCATGAGAGAGCAAGAATTGGCGCCGGAGCAAGCGGCGTCAACATAACCCGGCCGGGGGCGTAGCGAGTGCGCTCCCGGCCTTTTGCTTGGCGGGAAACACCCGTCAAAAACACCAAAAATAACCTTCCTTTTCCGCGTCCGCCGGCACAAAACACCCGCACGCAAACGAACTTCCGAAAACGACCCGTCCCACGATGAAAAACTGGATTTACCACGCTCCCCAAAACGACGCCGCCGGCACCCTCGAATCCAGTTTGAAACTCCACGCCGCAATCGCCGAAATCCTCGTTAAACGCGGCTTTGACACGCCGCCGGCGGCGGAGCGTCACCTCGACCCGCGCCTTGCCCACCTCGAAGACCCGCTGCTCATCGCAAACGTCGGGAACGTCGCCGAACGCCTCGCCCGTGCCGTCGCCGGCGGCGAGCGCATCGCGATTATGGGCGATTACGACGTGGACGGCGTGACCAGCACGACGCTGCTCGTGAGCATTCTGCGCGCCCTCGGCGGCGACCCGCTTTACTACGTCCCGCGCCGCCTCGAAGAGGGCTACGGGATGTCGCGCGAAGCCGTGGAGCGCGCCCTGCGCGACGGACCGTTCTCGCTCTTCGTCGCGCTCGACTGCGGCACGAACTCCACCGCCGAAATCGCCACGCTCACCGCCGCCGGCACCGACGTCATCGTCATTGACCACCACCGCTCGAAGGAGCGCGCCGGCGACGGCTTCCTGCTCGTCAACCCGCACGTCAACGACGTTGGCGGCACCGGCGAGCCGTGGAGCACGTTTTGCACCGTCGGGCTGGTCTTCAAGGTCTGCCACGCCCTGCTGAAACTCCTGCGCACGCGCGGTGACGGACGCGCCGCCGGCATCGTCCTGCGCGACTACCTCGACCTCGTGGCGATGGGCACCATCGCCGACCTCGTGCCGCTCACCGGCGAGAACCGCCTCCTGACCATGCACGGGCTGCGCCAACTCCAAAAAACCGCGCGTCCCGGACTGCGCGCCCTCATGCGCGTCGGCGGAATCGTCCCGGGCGCGCGCCTCCAGCCCTCCGACATCTCCTTCCGCCTCGGTCCGAGAATCAACGCCAGCGGGCGCCTCGCCGACGCCATGCTCCCCGTGCGCATGCTCCTGTGCGACGACGAGGAGGCGTGCGCCGCCGACGCCTCCTCGCTCAACGCCATGAACCGCGAACGGCAGGAAATCGAGCGGCGTGTCTGCGCCGAGGCGACCGAGCAACTCACCGCCATTGCCGGCGCGCACCCGAACGCGCTCGTCGCCCACGGCGACTGGCATCCGGGGGTCGTCGGAATCGTCGCCGGCAAACTCTGCCGGCAGTTCAACCGGCCGTGCATCGTCCTCGGTCGCGAGGGCGATTGGGGCAAGGGGTCGGGGCGCAGCGTCGCCGGCGTCAACCTCGTCGAGGCACTCGCGCCCGCCGCCGAAATTTTAGAGTCGTGGGGCGGGCACCCGATGGCGGTCGGCGTCACCGTCAAAGCCGCGAACGTCCCCGAATTGCGCCGGCGCTTCGACGACGCCGTCCGCCTCATGCGCGAGGGCGGTGCCGCCGACGGTGACGAGACGCTCGAAATCGTCTCGTGGCTCGACACCACGCACATCACGGATGAGTTCCTCGACCAACTCGAACGCCTGCATCCGTTCGGTGAGGGGAACCCAGAACCGATTTTCGGCATAGCCGACGTCTCCCTGCGAACGCCACCGGTGCTCTTCGGCGACGCCAATTACCGCTTCCAAGTGCCGCTCGACTCGTGGCGACGCCTCGGCGTTGTCGCGTGGCGCAAGGCGGACAACCTACCGCCTTCCGACACCCCGCTCGACCTCGCCGTCAAACTCTGCTGGAACTATTACAATGGCCGCCGCTACCCGCAGGCGGAACTGCTCGAATGGCGTCCCGCCGAAGGTGCCGGATAGCGCACCGGCACCGCGCTCCCATCCGCCCCACGCCAAGCCGATACACACATGGAGCGCCACACACATGGAGCGCCGAC
>JAISSQ010000149.1 GCA_031273045.1 Puniceicoccales bacterium | reverse complement strand
CCCATGCTACCGCCATTCGGAGAGCAGTCGTGCTCTCGCGTTGACGCACGAGTTGTTGCTCGTGCTCAATTCCTGTGACAGCACTCGTGCTGTGGCAGAGGAAGCGTCGATGTGTTGCGTTAGCGGCATCTCGCGGGGAGGAAAGAGTGTCTGGTTCGTGTTGAGGGTGGTTAGAGTTGGACTGACTGTTGACTGACGTGTGAGTTTGATTGTTAGGGCGACCCTCTTGGTTGACACAGGTCCGAATGGTCTCGGGCTTCGGGCTGCGTTTTTTTGACTGGTGTCGTGACTTCGTTGGCTTGCTTGGCGGACTGCTGTTTCGGCTTCGTGATTTGGCTCTGGAAGCCGTCTGGCAGGGCGTCGAGCAGGCAACGATGTCTCACGACAGCGCGGAGAAAAACAGGTTCCGCAAAAAGTGTCAAGCGTTTTGGAAAACTTTTTTTCAACTTTTTTTGAGGGCACCTTCGGGAGGAATTTTGGCGCGTGTAGCGCGAGCATGGAGCGAGGTGCAAACCCGCGCCGACGCCGACGCCGTCGGCGTCGGCACAGGATTCACGCGAAAACGCGGAGGCGCGAAGAAAGCGTCAGCGCGGGGCAGCGAGATGCCTATGGACGCCGACGCCGACAGCACCAGCAGCGTAGGACTCACGCGGAGACGCAGAGTGCGCGGAGTGCGCAAGGCGAGGCGATAAGACGAGCACGGTCGCCGACGCCGTCGGTGTCGGCAGGGTTTTGTCCACGGGAACACGGACGGGCGCGGCGCGACCGCCGGCAGCGTAGGACTCACGCGGAAGATGCGGAGAGAGGGCGACGCCGTTGGCGTGGGAATCACCGGCACCGGCACCGGTGGGCAACCCGCGTTGGGGTTGCGCGGGTGGGGTGCCGGTAAGACAGGGTAGAATTGCTGGTGCAATTCAACCCTGCCCTTTGCTGGGCAACACCGTTGGTGTTGGGCGCGGCACCAAAAACCTGTCCCAGTGGAGTTGGGCGCGGTGCCAAAACCTGCCCGTTGGAGTTGGGAGTGGGACAAATTTTGTTCCTTGCAAGTAACGAAGACACCCCGCACAAGGTCGCAGAGAGTTTTTAGAAACAAAAAACCAACCCAATGAAAAAACTGCTCCTCTCCCTATCTCTCCTCGCCGCTGCCACCGGAATCTTCGCCGGAACCGCCGCCGCCGGCAACACTGCTGCCGCCGGCACCGTTGCTGCCGTCGCCGCCCCTGCCTACGGCTCTGCCGATTATCCCGCTTACATCGCCCGTCGCGCCGAGGAACTTAAATCGCTGCGCTGGGGAATGTTTATCTGCTGGTCGTTCTCGACGTTCTCCGGCCACGAATGGACATACCACGTCAAGGACGTCTCCTTCTTCCGCGCCACCGGTGTTGACACCGACCAGTGGGCGCGAACCGCGAAGGAAGCCGGAATGGGCTACATCCTCTTCCTCACAAAACACCACGACGGCTTCTGCCTCTGGGACACCGCAACCACCGACCGCAAAGTCACCCGCGCGCCGCTCGGTCGCGACGTCCTGCGCGAACTCCGCGCCTCGTGCGACAAATACGGCATCAAACTCGCCCTCTACTTCTCCGAAGGCGAATTCGTCCGCGACGGCTGGCCAGCCGCCAAGGGCGGACACCGCGTCCACAGCGGCACCAACCCCGAAGTCAAGAAAGCCCAACTGCGCGAACTTCTCACCCAATACGGTCCCATCGAATACATCTGGTTCGACCACGCCGTCGGCACCGGCGGCCTCGACCACGCCGCCACCGCCGCCTTCTGCAAATCCCTCCAACCCGGCTGCTTCATCGGCTACAACCACGGCGACCAGTCCGGCGCCGACATCCGCCTTGGCGAAATGGGACGCCCCGGTCCCCTCAACGACATCACCGCCGCCGGTCCCTACGCCACCCACGGTGCCGGCAAAACCCCGCCCCGCCACCTCCTCGCCGAGTTCACCTACCCCATCCTCCCCGGCCACGAAGGCGGCGCAATGTGGTTCTACTCCCTCCCGCGCCACGACCACCTCGTCCGCCCCGTCGTCGCCCTCTACAAGGACTATCTCGGCGCCGTCAAATACGGGAACATCTTCTCGCTCGACGTCGGTCCCGACTACGCCGGCAAACTCCGCGCCGTTGATGTCGCCACCCTCCGCGCCGTCGGCGACCTCATCCGCCACCACGCCATCCTTCCCGCCCCCGCGAGCCAAGGCAAACCCACCACCGCGTCGAGCATCTGGGGCAAAGACAACGCCGCCGGCGCCGCCACCGACGGCATCTTCGACACCCGTTGGGGCGCCGCCCGCACCGCCACCTCCGGCTGGCTCGAAGTCAACCTCGGCACACCCAAAACAATCCGCCGCGTCGTCGTTGACGAAAGCACCTACCCGCGCACCCAAAAATTCCGCGTCGAATACCTCGCCGACAACGCCGCCGCCGGTGCCGGTCAGAACGCCGCCGGTGCCGGAAATGAGAATTGGAAACCCGTTGTCACCGGTGGCCGCATTCGCGCCGGTTATTTCGACTACGAACTTCCTGCGCCGGTGACCGCTACCCGCTGGCGCCTCGTCATCGAATCCGCCGCCGGCACCCCCTCCATCAACGAATTCGCGCTCTACGAATAGTGTTCCGCGCGGACGGAGCGCTCGCCGTCGGCGAAGCGAAGACGCAAGGTGTCGCCGGCGCGAATGGCTTCGGCGGAGCGGACGACGCCACCGGCGGCGTCGAACACGAGCGCGAATCCGCGCCGCAGAATCGAGTCCGTTCCCGCCGCGCGCAGCCGTGCGAGCAGGGCGTCGATTCGTTCCGCGAGACGCACGCATCGGTGCCGGGCGGCGGTGTTGAGCCGTGCCGCCCAATCGTTCGCCCGCTGCCGCGATGCCTTGACGCGCTGGCGCGGGTCGAAGGCGCGCAGCCGCGCGCGGCATTCCGCGAGCGACCGCCGGTCGTGTTCGGCGCGCGCCGCCGGTGCCGTGCGCAGACGGTTGCGCAGGTCGTCGAGGCGCATCCACGCGGTTTCGACGCGGCGACGCGGCGACGTTGGCGCGAGGCGCGCGAGCAACAAGGCGAGGGCGCGTCCGAGCGAGGCGGCGCGGAACTCGGCGGCGCGGTTGAGCGCGGCGGCGGCGCGTCCGGCGCGTTCGGCGCATTCGAGGCGCAGCGACGAAATCAGTTCGGCGGCGCCGCTGGGCGTTTCGGCGCGCCGGTCGGCGGCGAAGTCGCACAGGGTCGTGTCGGTCTCGTGTCCGACGGCAGAAATCACCGGCACCGGCGATGCCCGCACGGCGCGTGCGACCGCCTCCTCGTTGAACGCCCAGAGGTCTTCGATGGAGCCGCCGCCGCGCGTGACCACGAGCAGGTCGAGGAAGCCGAGCGCGCCGGCGCGCCGGACGGCGGCGGCGATTTCGTCGCCCGCGCCCGCGCCCTGAACGCGCGTTGGAATGATGACCACGCGCCCGCGCCAGCCGCGCCGGTTCAGGATGCGCAGGAAGTCGCGCAGCGCGGCACCGGCTGGCGAGGTGACGACGCCGACGGCTCGCGGCGGCACCGGCAGCGGGCGTTTCGCGGCGGGGTCGAACAGTCCCTCCGCCTCCAACTTCCGCCGCAGCCGCTCGTAGTCCATGCGCAGTCGTCCGACGCCGTCCGGCTCCAATTGCCGCACGATGATTTGGTAGGAACCGCGCGGCTCATAGACGCCGGCGGCGCCGAACGCGATGACCTGCGCGCCGTCGGCGAGCGGGAAGCCGACGCGCTGGGCGTCGCCGCGAAAGAGCACGGCGGCGAGTTGGCTGCCGGCGTCCTTGAGCGTGAAATAGACGTGTCCGCTGGGCTGGCGGCGCAGGTTTGAGATTTCGCCGCGCACGGCGACGCTCGGAAATCCGCCTTCCAAGAGGAACTTCACGCGGCGCGTGAACTCGCTGACGGTCAGCGGTTCGGCACCGCCGGTGAGGGAGCCGGACGCGCTGCCGGCGCGTGCGGCGGGCGTTCCAATCGCCGGCCCCAGCGCGCCGCCGCGCCGCACCGGAACCGGCATTGCCGTTGGTCGCGCCGCCGCCGCCGGTGGTCGCAGTCCGCCGTTGCCGCCGCCGCCGGTGGCGAAGAGTTCGCGCAGAAAATCGGTGTTCCTCATGGGTTCATCTTTGCAGTTCGTTCGTCAGGCGCGCGTCTGACCCGTGCCGAGGATTTGGTATTTGTAGGTCGTGAGTTCCTCCAAGCCCATCGGACCGCGGGCGTGAAGTTTGCCGGTGCTGATGCCAATCTCCGCGCCGAAGCCGAACTCGCCGCCGTCGGTGAAGCGTGTGCTTGCGTTCCAATAGACCGCCGCGCTGTCAACGGCGTTGAGGAACTCCTCGGCGGCGGCGGCGTTGCCGGTGACGATGGCGTCGGAGTGCTGCGAGCCGTGCGCGGCGATGTGCGCGAGCGCGCCGGCGAGGTCGGGGACGACGCGCAGGTTGAGGATGAGCGCGAGGTGCTCGGTGTCCCAGTCGGCGGCGGTGGCGGCGCGGAATTCGACGCCCGCCGGCGCGAGTTTGCGCGCGAGCGGGCAGGCGCGGATTTCGACACCGGCGGCGGCGAGCGCGGCGGCGGCGCGGGGGATGAACGTCGGCGCGATGGCGGCGTCCACGAGCAGCGTCTCGGCGGCGTTGCACACGCCCGGACGCTGGCACTTCGCGTTGAGGATGATTTTCTCCGCCATCGCGGGGTCGGCGTCGCGGTGCACGAACACGTGGCAGATGCCGTTGTAGTGCTTGATGACGGGCATTCGGGCGTGGCGGACGACGGTCGAAATCAGCCCGTGGCCGCCGCGCGGCACCATGACGTCAATGTGCTTTTCGAGCGCGCACAGCACCGGCACCGCCGCACGGTCGGTCGTTGGCACGAGTGCCGCCGCGCCGGAGAAGCCGTGCCGCGCCAGCGCGCGCTCCATCACGGCGGCGATGGCGGACGAGGTGCGGAACGCCTCGCTGCCGCCGCGCAGCACGGCCGCGTTGCCCGATTTGAGGCACAGCGCGGCGGCGTCGGCGGTGACGTTCGGGCGCGCCTCGTAGATGATGCCCACGACGCCGATGGGCACGCGGCGCTTGCGGATGAGCAGCCCGTTCGAACGGCGCCACTCGCGGATGACTTCGCCGACGGGGTCGGGCAGGGCGGCGACTTTCGCGACGCCGACGGACATCGCGGCGAGGCGCTCCGCGGTGAGGCGCAGCCGGTCGAGCATTGCCGGCGCGAGGCCGGCTCTTTCGGCGGCGGCGAGGTCGAGCGCGTTCGCTTCGAGCAGTGCCGGCGCGGCTTCGAGCAGGTCGCTCGCGATGTCGTTGAGCGCGGCGTTCTTGGCGGCGGTGGACGCCGTGGCGAGGACGCCGGCGGCGGCGCGCGCGCGGACGGCGATTTGCTCCAACTCGGCGCGCAGCGCGCGGGAAGCGGCACCGGCGGTGCGGGAACCGGCGGCACCGGCGGCGGCGCGTCTTGCGGAGGCGCGGGCGCGCTTCGGGCGGTTGGCGGCGTTTTTGCGTCCGGCGGAATGGCGGGAACTGGCGGCGTTTCGGGACATTGGAGCACAGGAAACCCGTGCGTCCCGAAAGGACAATTTTCTCTTTTGGGCGGCGGCACCACCGGTGGCGGCGGTGCAATTCAAGGGCTTGCGCCACGTCTTCGCGGGGGCACGCTCGCGTGTGTTGTGCGATGTTCTTTTCGGCGGGGGCGAGGTCGTTCGCGCCGGCAACACGCGCAACATGAGCAATCAGAACCACATCCGTAATCATCGAAGACACAACGAAAGGATTAACACCATGGCCTACACGCTTCCCGCTCTCCCCTACGCCTACGGCGCGCTCGAACCGCACATTGACGCGCGCACGATGGAGATTCACCACTCCAAGCACCACGCCGCCTACGTGACCAACCTCAACGCCGCGCTCGCCAAGGAGCCGGCGTTCGCCGCGCCCGAATGCGTCAACGCGCTCATCGCGAACCTCGACGCCGTGCCGGCGTCCATTCGCGGCGCGGTGCGCAACAACGGCGGCGGTCACGCCAACCACTCGCTTTTCTGGAAGTTGCTCGCGCCCTCGCCGGCGGTGTCGGCGAAGTCGCCTTCCGGCGCGCTCAAGACCGCCATCGAGAAGCACTTCGGCGGCCTCGGCGGCTTGCAGGAAAAGTTCAACGCCGCCGCCGCCGGTCGCTTCGGCTCCGGCTGGGCGTGGCTCGTCGCGAAGCCCGACGGCTCGCTCGCCGTCATCTCGACGCCCAATCAGGACAGCCCGCTGATGGGCACCGCCGCCGGTGTCGAGACCGCCGGTGCGCCCGTGCTCGCGCTCGACGTCTGGGAGCACGCCTACTACCTCAAATACCAGAACCGCCGCGCCGAATACATCGCCGCCTTCTGGAACGTGCTCAACTGGGACGTTGCCGGCGAACGCTACGCGAAAGCCGCCGCCGGCTCCGGCGCGCCGGCACAGGCGGCTTGACCGTTTGGCGCGGGTGGTGGTTTCATGCCGCGACATGAAGAACAAGCCCGCCTTTTTCCTCGGTCTGACCGCCGTAATTTTCGCCTCCCTGTGCTTCTTGAGCATGAGCGAACTTTCCGAAGCCGATGCGCGGGTGGCGAACGCCAACAAAAAGACGGAGCAGTTGGTGGGCGCCGAGCGCGCCAGGGTGAAATCCGCCGAGCGCGCCGCCGATGCCGCCCGCGCGGAGCGCGACGATGTGTTGCGCCGCAACGAAACGTTGCGGCGCGAACTCGCGGAGAGCCGCGCCGGTCACGCCGCGCTCGTGAAGGCGCGCGAGGACGCCGAGAACACTCTGCGGGAGCAGGTGGCGGCGGCGCGCGCGGCGTCGGAACCCCTTCGCGCGGAGAACAAAAAGTTGCAGGAGCGCGTGGCGGCTCTCACCGAGGAGGGCCGGAAGAACGCCGCGAAGGTGTCCGACCAGTTGCGCGAAATCGAAGACCTGCGCGAGGAGTTGGAGGCGCTCAACAAGGAACTCGCGCGCGAGCCGAACGCCACCCGTCTGCGCGAGCGCGACCGGCAGATTTCCGACCTTCTCGCCGAGAACAACCGGTTGCGCGCCGCCGCCGCCGCCGGCTCCACCGGCACCGGCAGTGGAGCGGGAAGCGTCGGTGACGCCGCCGCCTCGCGCGCCGCGCTGGAGGCGAAGGACGCGACGATTCAGGCGTTGAAGGCGGACGTTCAGGTGCTCGTCAAACGCAACGCCGAGTTGGAGTCGGAACTCGAAGGCAACCGCCGGTAGCGCCCCGCGCCGGACGCATTCGCCGCCATTCGCGCCCAATCCCATCCGCCTTTTATGAGCGACTCCCGCCTTTTGCTCATCGCCGCCGGTGCCGCCGGCTACCTGCTCGGTTCCATCCCGTTCGCGGTGATTGTGGCGCGCCGCCACGGCGTGGACGTCATGCGCGCCGGCAGTTGCAATCCGGGCGCGACGAACGTGAAACGCCTGTGCGGGAAGTTCGCGGGGAACCTCGTTTTCGTGCTGGACGCGCTGAAGGGGTTTTGCGCCGCCGCGTGGCCGGCGTGGACCGCGCTCGTGAGCGCGCTCGGCTTCGCGCACGTCACCGATGCCGGCGTTGTTTCCGCGCAGGTTGCGGGCTTCACCGGTGCCGTTCTCGGACACTGCTTTTCGGTTTTTCTGCGCTTCAAGGGCGGCAAGGGCGTGGCGGTCAGCGCCGGCGCGCTTTTGGGCGCGATGCCGGTGTGCCTCTTGGTCAGCGGCGGCATCTGGTTGGTGCTGTTTTTCATGAAGCGCATCGTCTCCATCGCCTCGCTGCTGGCGGCAATCGCGTTTCCGGTGACCGCCTATTTCTACTACGGCGGCGCGGGCGACCCGCGCTTCTGGCTCGGCGTGGCGGTCGCGCTGTTTCTGGTTTTCACGCACCGCTCGAACATCGCCCGCCTCCGGCGCGGCGAGGAAAACCGGTTTAAGAAGCCGTAGTGCCGGCGCCGCCCTCGCGGGCGCGGACGCGCTCGCGGTGGAAAACGTAAAGACCGGCGGCGATGATGATGCCGCCGCCGGTGAGCGTCCAAGCGTCGGGAATTTCTCCGAACGCGACGCGCCCGATGACAATCGTCCAGAGCAGTTGGGCGTAGTTGAACGGGGCGAGGAAGGAGGCGGCGGCGCGCCGGTGCGCGAGGATGAGCAGCCAGTGCGCGAGCGCGCCGAGGGCGCCGATGAGCAGCAGGAGCGTCCACGCCAGCGGGGTCGGCGGGGTCTGCCAGACGCCGAAGAGCACCGGCAGCAGGACGGCGGAGCCGACGGTGCCGGTGTAGAAGAGCGTCGTTTCGGGCGGGTCGCTCGCGGCGAGTTTGCGCGTGGCGATGGAGTAGAGCGCGTTGAGCAGCGCGCCGGCGAGCGGCAGCAACGCCCATGCGTCAAAGGCGTGCCCGAACGGGCGCGTGACGACGAGCACGCCGGCAAAGCCGATGAGGACGGCGATGATGCGGCGCGGTCCGATTTTCTCGCCCAGAAGCGGTCCGGCGAGCAGCGGCGTGATGAGCGGCGCGGCGAAGACAAGCGTCGTCATCACGGTCAGTTCCATGTGGCAGACGGCGACGTAGGAGCAGGTCGTCGAGAGGACGAGCATCGCCGAGCGGCCGATTTGCAGGGCGGGGCGGCGCGTGCGGGCGTGCTCGCGCAACCGCAACGGGTTGAGCAACAGCGAGGCGAAGACGACGCTGACGAGGTAGCGGAACGCGACGACTTGGAGCGACGGCAGCGCGGCGACGGTGCCGAGCCACTTCGCGGTGGCGTCCATGAACGCGAAGCACGTCACCGTGCCCACGATGAGCAGGGCGGCTTTCATTCCAACTTGCGCCGGCGGTCCACCTTTTTGTCGGTGCGCTCGACGCCGAGTTCCGCCGCGCAGGGCAGGATGTGGACTTCCGCCTTGGTTTTGACCCAGACGAACTGCTCTTTGAGCAGGCCGGCGGGGGTGTCCATGCAGGCGTCGGAGAAGTTTTCAGCGGGCTTTTTTCTGCCTTTCCGCGTGCGATTGTAGTCGTAGGCGGCGGTGGTGATGCGTTCGACGGCGGTGTGGACATTCTCGGTTTCGGGAATCTGCACGACCCAACCGGTCATGGAGTGCTCTTCCGCAAATTTGCCCTCGGCGTCGTTGAGCAGGACGACGAATTGGCGTTTCAGCGGTGCCTCCTTTTTGGCGTCCGCGTCCTCTTCCTTGGCGATGTCCGTGAGTTTGTTGAGGATTTCGGCGACGAGGCGCGGCGAGTCCTTCATCTCTTTCAGGTATTCTTCAAGGACTTCCTTGATGGTTTCTTTTGAGAATTTTTCAGCCATTTGCGGTGTGTGCGGGTTTTAGGGTGCAGTGTGTAGGGAGTGAGGGGGCGGGGTAGGGGAATTTGCGGGGCGTTGCCGGTGGCGTTCGGGCGTTATTCCTCGTTGAAGCGCGAGTCGAAGAGTTTCTGCAACTCGTCGAGCAGCGACTGAACCTGCTCCGAGGCACCGGTGGCGATGAAGTGCAACTTCGAGCCGTTGCCGGCGGCGAGCATCATCAAGCCCATGATGCTCTTGGCGTTAACCTGTTCCGACCCTTTGGCGACGAGCAGTTCCACTTTGGGATACTTGTTCGCGGTTCGGACAATCAGCGCGGCGGGGCGCGTATGAACGCCGTTCCTGTTACCAACGACCATGTCGCGCTTGATGGTTACCGGCTCCGCCGGCGGTTCTGTGGGTTCCATGACTTTTTTTGATTCGGGAGGAATTTACCCTGCGAGCAGGTCAACCGCCGGCGGGCGGGTTGTCAAACCTCGAAGGGGTGCTCCGGCGGGGCTGCACCGCCGCCGCCCGCCCTCACCGATACACCGTGAAGCGTTTCGGGTCGAAGGCCTCGCGGACGGCTTCGCCGACGAACGTGATGAGCACCAGCAGCGCCACGAGGCACGCCACGACGCTCGCGAGTATCCACGGACTCTCGAAGTTCTCCGTGCCCTGCCGCAGCATCTCGCCCCAAGTCGGCTCCGTCGGCGGCAGCCCGAAGCCGAGGAAGTCCAGCGCGGTGAGTTGGAACACGACGGCGGCGACCATGAACGGCGCGAACGTGACCACGGTCGAGAGCGTGTTGGGCAGGATGTGGCGGAAGATGATGCGTGCGTCGCCGGCACCCAGCAGCCGCGCCGCCGCCACGTAGTCGCGCTCCTTTTCGCGATAGGCACCGGTGCGCATGTAGTAGGTGAGCGTCAGCCACGAGAAGGCGACGATGATGACCATCAGCCAGAAGAGGTTCGGCACGAGCAGCGAGGACAGGAAGATGATGAGGTAGAGGTGCGGGATGTTCGACCAGACCTCGATGAGGCGCTGCCCGACGATGTCGAGCCAGCCGCCGAAATAGCCCATCGCGCAGCCGACGGCGATGCCGATGAGGTAGGTGAACGCGAGGTAGATGACGCTCGCGGCGCACAGGATGCGGAAGCCGTAAAAGAGGCGCGCGAGGACGTCGTGGCCGGACTCGTCCGTGCCGAGGTAGTGCCCGTCAACGCCCGGCGCGTTCGGGTATGGCAGGAAGCACAGCAACGTCGCGGGGACGACAGGAGCACCGGCGTCTGCCCTCTTCCCTTTGCCTTCTTCCCTTTGCCCTTCTCCCTTTGCCCCTTGCCTTTCTCCTCCGCCGGCAGCGGCGAGTTTGGCGTATTTGACGCACTTGCCGTGCTCCCAGTAGCCGCGCTCGACGAGCGAGCCGTCGGGCGCGTAGCCGTTGAAGACCCCGTGCAGTTCGCCGTTGAAGACGCGCCACTCGCGCCACGTGCGCCCGTTGGGGTGAAGCAGGTAGGCGCGCCCCTCGGCGTAAGGCGTGCCGTCGAGGAACCACTTGCGCTCGCCCTCGCGCCAGACGAGTTCGCCGTGCGCCTCGCACACCTCCGTTCCGTTGAACGGCACCGGTGGCAGGATGACGAAGTCGCCGCCGGCGGTGCCGGTCTTCCGCTCGGCGTCGAACTTGCGCTTGAGCGCGCGGTAGTCGGTCTCGTGCTCGTAGCCCAGCCCGAAGACGTTGCCGGGGATGTCGGCGCCGAGCGTCGGGAAGTAGAGTTTGCCTTGATGTCGGACGACGAGCGCGCGGTTGCTCACGAGCCACGGACCGAGCAGCGCGAGCGCGATGAACACCGTCAGTGCCAGAAACGAAAAATAGCCGCGTCGAATGGAGCGGAACCGCCGCAACTTGCGGCGCGTGTTCGGGTCGAGGCGGAAGAGGCGCACGGGGACGCATGTTCGCCGCAAGCGCGCCTTTTGTCGCCCGAAAAATTGTTTGCCAAGCGCCGCCGGCGCGCTTTCCATGCCCAGCGTTCAAGAAATTCACAGCAACAAGTCCCTCATGCCTCCCATGAAAAACATGAAAAACATCCTTTCCCTCTCCGCTCTCGCCGCCGCCGCCGTCTCCTTCTCCGGCTGTGTTGAGAGCATCGGCGTTGACAATCCCAGCGACCCCAACGGCAAGTGGGAGCACTTCATTTCGGGAACGCTCTCGACCACCTATCCGGGCAAGACCCTCGACGAGGTCTTCCAAGCCACCATTCGCGGCGTTGACCAATACGGTGCCAAGCGCGTCGGCGAGGAGCATCCCGACAAAAAAGACCGCATCTACGAGGTCGTCGCCCGCACCGTTGGCGACATCCGCCTGACCGTCACGCTTGAGGTCGTCTCCGACCCGCGCACGAAGTCCGACGCCGTCCGCGCGACCATCCAATACGGCACCTACGGCAACGTGAAGGAGAGCCAGAAGGTCATCTCGTTCATCACGAGAAACATCTAAAACCGCGCCGTTCGCGCGGCGCGGCACACTTTCCGTTCTGGTTGTGTTGTTGGGGGCGCCCCGTTCTTCGGGGCGTCCTTTTTTGCAACCCGAACCACACCGTAGCCACCGGTGCCTCCGCATTACCTTCCCCCGCTCCCCGCTCCCCGCTCCCCGCTCTCCATTTCCTCCATCCCAAAATGTATATTCCGCCGGAAACACGCTCACAGATTGACGAACTCGCCCGACGCGCCGCGCGTGTCGGCAAGTTCCTTGACGTGCCGACGCGCCAGAAGGAACTCGCCCGTTTCGAGCACCAGATGAGCGAGCCGGACTTCTGGGCGAACCAGACCGCCGCCCAGAAAGTCATCGCCGAGAGCAACCGCGTCAAAGCACTCGTCAACCCGTTCCTCGCATTCCAGCAACGCCTCGAAGACATCCAGACGCTCGCAGAACTCGTCGCCGACGCCCCCGACGGCGACGCCTCCGCCGCCGCCGAACTCGACGCCCTCGCCGGCACCGCCGCGACCCTCCTCGCCGAGGCCGACGCCCTCGAAATCTCCTCCTTCCTCACCGGTCCGCACGACAAGTGCAACGCCATCCTCACCCTCAAAGCCGGCGCCGGCGGCACCGAGGCCTGCGACTGGGCGGCGATGCTCCTCCGCCTCTACACGCGCTGGGCCGAGCGGCGCGGTTACACCGTCGAGATTGACGACATTCAGGACGGCGAAGGCGCCGGCGTCTCCACTGCCACCTTCCGCGTCAGCGGCCCCAACGCCTACGGCTACGCCAAGGCCGAGCGCGGCGTCCACCGCCTCGTGCGCATCAGCCCGTTCGACGCCAACGCGCGCCGGCACACGTCGTTTGCCGCGCTCGACGTCGTCGCCGAGATTGACGGCTCAGAACTCGACGTCGAAATCAAGGAAGGCGACCTGAAGGTTGACGTCTTCCGCGCGAGCGGCGCCGGCGGCCAGCACGTCAACCGCACCGAGTCCGCCGTCCGCTTCACGCACCTGCCCACCGGCATCGTCGTCGCCTGTCAGCGCGAACGTTCGCAAATCCGCAACCGCGAAATCGCGATGCAAATCCTGCGCGCCCGCGTCTATGAGCGGCAGCAGGACGAGAAGCGCGCCGAGATGGAAAAGTTCTACGGCGAGAAAGGCGAAATCGGCTGGGGCAACCAAATCCGCTCCTACGTCTTCCAACCCTACCAAATGGTCAAAGACCTGCGCACCGGCGCCGAGACCGCCAACATCCAGTCCGTCATGGACGGCGAGATTGACTTCATGATTAACGCTTGGCTCCGCGCCGGCTGCCCGCGCCAGCGAAACAAAGACATCAAGACCGACGACGAATAGCCCCGCCGCCGGCAGCGGCTCACGGCTATTCGCTGTCGTCCTTTTGGGGCTTTGCGGCACCACCGGTGGCACCGGCAGCGGTCTCGCGCCGGCGGTCGGGGAGGCGTTCATACCACGGTTTGAGCAGGATGATGGCGATGCCCAGCGCGCACAAAACGCCGAACACCACCACGAAGAACCAGAACACGCTGCCCTCCGGCAGTTGCAGCGACTCGCGCTCCTCGCGCTGCGCCTCCGCCTCCTTCGTCGAGATGTCGGCGATGTTCTCCATCGCCGTGACCACGTCCTCCGCGAGCAGCGACTGCCACGCCGCCACCGGCAGCGGCTTCAGGTTCAAAATCTTCTCCAACGGCTCCGCGCCCGTCGCGCTCGCGAACGCCGCCATGCCGGCGAGGGCTGCGAACGACGGTGCCCGCGCGCCGGCGGTCCAGACGCCCGGCGCGACCACCAACACCGGCGCGCGCGTCTCGCTGTGCGTGATGGGGAAGCGCCGGCGCAGCAACGCGAGCGCGCCGTTCGCGGCGGCGTCGCTGAAATAAAATTCCACGCGCACGCCGGGCAGCAGGTCGCGCAACGCCGCCACCGTCGCGTCGAGCCGCAACTGCTGCAAACTCCCCGGCGCGACGAAGACCGCGAGTGCCGGCGGTGCCGCCACCGGCGCGTCCTTGGGGCGGGGCGGGGGCGCGAAACGCCGCAGTTTCTCCGGCACAGCGCGTCCGCCGGAAAGGGCGGCGGCGACGCTCTGGGCGAGTTCCGCCGTGAACACCGACGCCTCGCCGGGCGGGCACAGCGCGAGCAGCGCGCCGGCACCGGCGTCGTCCAACCGACCGTGCTGCAGGAGCGTCCGTAGCGCGAGGCGGCGCGTGAGCGGGTCGGTGTCGCCGGTGAGTTGCCGCACCAACTGCTCCGACGCCGCGTCGAGGGTCGTCCCCGCCGACGGGCGCGCCCATTGCTCGACGGCGATTCCCGGCGCGATTTCCAACTCCCAGCGGAAGCCCGCGAGCGCGAACGCCAGCGGCACCGTGGCGCGGACGCGCGCGTCCGGGTCCGCCGCCGCCGGCACCGCCGCGCGCAGCGCGAACACCTCCGGCGCGTGGCGGGCGAGCGCGAAGAACGCCGCGCGGCGCACGCGGACGTCGGCGGCGTTGAGGTTCGCGCGCAGCAACGCGCCGTCGTCCGCCGAGCCGTGCGCGCCGATGAGGAGCAGTCCCAGCGTGCGGCGCGCGGCGTCGGGCGCGGCGGCGAGGCGTCTGCCGGCACCGGCGAGCAGGCGCGTCCGGCGCGCGTTGTCGCGCACGAGGAAGGGCGCGAGGGCGTCCAACTGCGAGAAGTCGAGCGCGGCGGGGTTGGCGGCGGCGGCGAGCAGGACGATTTCGAGCAGTCGCGGCTCGTGGCGCGCCTCTAACGCGATGCGGGTGGCGAGGCGTGCGGTCTCCGGCGAGGGGTTCGCCAGAAACTTGTGCAGGATGTCCGCCATCTGCGCCAGACCGCTCTCGCGCAGCAGCAGCGCGTAGGCGTTGTTGCGCAGTTCCATCCCAAAATTTTTCCCCAGCGCGACGCGCTCCAGTGCGGTGAAGAAGCGCATGATGGACTGCGTGTCCGGCCACTGCTGTTCGGGGATGTGGGAGCCGACGCGCCGGCGCGAGCGGCGGAAGTCCATCGCGTCCAGACCGACGATTGACGAGGGCGCGTTGCCGATGGCGGCGAAGCGGTCGTTGTCTGATGTGTCCGGCGAGCCGCCGCCGGCGCCGCTGATGCGGGCGAACTCGCTGTCGCTGGCGAAGGTGTCGAGGACGGTGGCGACGAGCGCGTTGTCGCGCGAGGTGAGCACGGTGGCGAGGGTGTCGAGCGTGGCGGAATTTTTCACGCAGTGGCGCGAGGCGAGGAGGGCGGCGGCGGCGCGGTTCGTGGCGGGGCGGTTCGGGACGGTGGCGGCGGCGCGCAGGAACGCGCTGTCGAGGCGGTCGGGGAACGCGGCGAACTCGCCGGCGGCGGCGGCGAGGAGCGCGTCGGGCAGCGCGAGCAGCCGGCGCGACAATTCCTCCGGGACGGCGCGTCCGTTCCACAGCAGGGCACGCGTGGCGGCGGCGGCGAGGTCGGGCGCGAGGGTCAGGAGCGTGGAGGCGACGTTCTCCGGCGCGGAGCCGAGGCCGGCGGTGGGCGCGCCGGCGGCGGCACCGGTGATGAGGGCGAGGACGGCGGCGCGGCGGCGCGTAGCGGGCGCCTTGGTGTCGAGGGCGGCGGCGCGCAGGGCGGGGGCGAACTCGCCGGCAACGCCGCTGCCGGCGGCGGCGAGGGCGGCGGCGGGGAAGACGGCGGGGCGGGCGAGGGCGGCGCGCAGCGCGGGGGCGAGGGGGGCGTTCGCGATGCGCGGCACCGGCGGCAGCGCGAGTGCGGCGGCGGCCTCGGCGTCGGAGGGCGAGCGGACGAGGTTGAGCAACGCGCCGGCGTCCTCTTTCGGACGCAGCGCGCCGGCGGCGGCGAGCGCGTCCGCCGCCCAGAACGCGGGCGAGAGCGGCGCGCCGGCGGCACCACCGGCGGCGGTCGTTCCGGCTCCGCCGGCAGTGCCGTCGGCGAGGATTTTTCGCGCGCGGGCTTCGCCGCCGTCGGGGTCGCGGGCGAGGTCGTAGATTGCGCTTTCGCGGAAGGCGTCCGCGCCGGCGGCGTTGTCCGGCAGCGCGAGGCGGACGGGCGGACGGGCGGTTTGCGCGGTCTTTTCGTCTTGGGCGTGGAGCGCGGTGGTGCCGCCGCCGGTGAGCATTCCGGCGAGGAGGAGCAGCAATCCGGCGACGAGCGCGGCGGCACCGCCGGTGCCGGCGGGCTTTTCTTTTTCACCGGCACCGGCGGTGCCATTCCCTTCCTCGCCTTTGGCGCCGGTGATTGCGTAGCCGTTTTGGGCGAGGAGGGTGAGCGCGAGGTGGAGCGGTTCGAGGTCTTTCTCGCGCTCGATGGCACCGAGTTTCGGCCACGGGCGCAGGTCGGGGTGGAGGCGGCGGATGTTGTCGCGCTTCGGCGCGTATTCCCAGCCCTTGACGTAGTGGTAAATCATCCACCGTCGGTGCTCCATTTGGGCGAGGACTTTGAGCCATTCGACGGGGAATTCGGCGGCGGGCAGGGTCTGGTTTTTGACCGATGCGGCGGCTGCCTCTTCGGGCGAGAGCGGCGGTGCCGGCGGTGTTTTGGCGAACTGCATGCCGAGGCATTTCAGCGTGAGGAAGACGTTCGTCGCCTGCTCCAAACTCGAATGTTGGTTGGCGAGCATGGTGCGGTCCCACGGCTCGTTTTTGTTGTAGGCGAGGTTCCAGCGCTCGTGCAGCGCGCGGGCGATTTTCTCGATGCTGGCGGCGTCGCTGCTGGCGATGTCGTCGAGGGCGGCCTGCCGGACGTTCTTGATGTAGATGTTCTTGAGCAGCGGGGCGGGGGAGCGCGGGTCGGCGGAGGCACCGCCGGCGAGTTTGTCCAAGCCGGAGTTGCCGTCGGTGCAGATGACGATTGGGGCACCGGTGACGAGGTTTCGGGCGAGGGCGCCTGCGGCGAGGATGGCGGTCATTTCGTTGCTGACGCAGAAGAAGACGCCGTCGAAGCCGCCGTCGCCGGCGATTTCCGCCACGACCGCGGCGCCGAGTTGGTCAATGTCGCACGCGATGAACTTCGGCTTGAGGAAGGCGTAGCGGGACTCGGCGCGCGGCTGGTGTCCGCCGACGAACGGGAAGGCGGCGTTGAAGCGCTGCTCGGCGGCGGGGTCGCGGTCAATGACGGTGACTTCGACGGGGCGTCCCTCGCCCGGGGCGAGTCCTTTTCCGGGGAGGAGCAGGGGGGAGAGTTGGAGCAGGAGGTTGTGGCCGAGGGTGCCGGCACCGACGATGAGCAGGCGCGGCGGGCGTTCGCGGCGTAGCGAGGGGGCGAGCATTGCCGGCGCGAATTCGAGCAGCAGTTCGCGGGCGGCGCGGTAGTTGTCGGCGATGATTTGCGGCAGGAAACCGTCGGCGTCCACTTTGCGCGCCTCGCTTAAGACGGTGTTCTCCATGAGGATTGCGCGGCTACGGGCACTGTGGACGTGGACGAGGCAGCGGAGGCGGCGCGGCGGTGCCGGCGGTCGCGTGGCGGCGGCGAACAGGTCGTGGCATTGGAGGGCGATGGAGGCGGCGTAGTTGTCGTTGTCGGCGAAGATGTGGACTTCGCCGGCACCGGCGACGCCCGCGCGGTCGAGCGTTTCGCGTCTGTGCGGGTCGCCGCGCAGCAGCAGCACGCCCGCCGCACGCAGGGCGCGCACGCCCGCTTCGCCGCACGCGGGTTTTTCGCCGACGGCGACGATTCGCTTGCGGCCGGCGTCGAGCAGTTTGCGCACTTGGAGCGAACCGCGCTCGTCCAGCCCGCACACGACGACGGCGGGCGAGGCGATGGCACCGGCGTCGTCGCACAGGAAAACGTCATCGGGCGAGTAGATGTAGCCCTTGGTGCCGGCGCGCTCCGTCCACGGGTAGATGATGAGGCGCGGGCGGGCGGCGGTGGCGCGGCGGCACTCGGCGGCGGCGTCGAGGGCGAGGTTGTCGTCGGGCAGGAAGATGTGCACCTGCGAGGCGTGCGCGATGCGCGCCTTGACGAGCATTTCGCGCGAGGTGGCGTCGCCGGTGAGCACGACCGCGCCGAGGCGGCGCGCCGCGCGCGCGAGGGGGCAGTTCTCGTCGGAGTCAATCGCGACGACGCGAATTTTTTGCGCGCGCAGTTCGCTGATTTTTCCCAGCCCGCGCTCGCCCAGCCCGATGACGATGGCGTGGTCGCGGAAGCGGTTCAGGAGGAAATCTTCGAGGAAGAGGCGCAGCACCGCCTTGCGTCCGAGCAGGATGACGATGACGAGGGCGAGGATTTTGGCGATGTTGGCGGTGAGCGGGACGCGGGTGATGTCGTTGTTCGTCGGCTCGAAAATGAAGAAGCCGCCAAAGGCGGTGAGGGCGGAGTTGAACAGGTCGAGGGCGCGGTTGAGCCGCGTGGCGTCGAGGTAATGCAAAACCGCCCACGGGGTTTTCACGTGGTAGAGTTGGTAAAGCCCCGCAAATCCAAGTAGGAGCGTTAGGGGAACGAGGATTTTGAGCGGGAGGGAAAACTCATCGTTTATCCGTCTCCAAATGCCGCCGGGGGCACTCTTGTCTTTCATGCGGCGCAGTGTGACGGGGCGCGCGGACAAGGGGAAGCGCGTAAGAGCCGCGCGCTACGTGGGGAATGGGTGATGGAGCGGGGTGCGCGATTTAACTTGCGTTGTTTGGTAAAGAAGTAAAGATTGCCGGCGTTTTCATTCCGAAAGCACTCGCTCAATACCACCGCGCCGAACGGCGCATACCACGATGCGAAACCACGAACACACACACGAAACACACGCGCCCAGCGCACCCAACACAGACGACCAATGTCCACCAAACACGCACGCAAAGCACCTGCCACCGGTGCCATTACCAAGCCCGCGACGGCATCCGCCGTGACGGGCACCAAACGAAGCGAACCGCAAAAAACCAAGACGCCGGCGGTGTCGCGCGGCAAGACGCCGCCGCCGGTGAAGCCGCCGGTGGCGAAGCCGTTGCCGGCGAAGAAACCGGCGGCGAGTGCCGCGCCGAAAACCGCGCCGAAAACCGCGCCGAAAACCGCGCTGAAAACCGCGCCGAAGAAGGCGGCGAAGAAGGCACCGGCAGTGCCGGTGAAGAAGACGCATTCCGCGCCGCCGGTGCAGAAGACCTCGCCGGTGCCGGCGAAGAAGCCGGTGCCGCATCTGCGGCGCGCGCTGCTCGTGGCGTTCGCCGCACTCGCGGTCGGATTCGGAAGCGCATCCGCCGCCGAAACGCCCACCACCGGCAGCACCGTTGCCGCCGGTAGTGCCGGTAGCACCACCGCCGGCAGCACCGCCGCCGGCGCCGGTAGCACCGCCACCGGCAGTGCCGCCGCCGGCGATGAAGCCGTTGTGCTCGCGTCGGAGGAGGTTGCCGGTGTGCCGATTGAGCAGTCGGTGTTGCCGATTCGGCCGTCGCAATCGCTTTACGGTTTCGAGGAGACGCTCGCGGAGACGCCGCGCAGTGTGTTCCAGATTTCCCGTGCGCAACTCGCCAACGACGTGCTCACGTCGTTCACCGATTTTTCGCGCTACTCGCCGAGCATTCAGCGAGGCACCGTCACGCCCTACTCGGTGCCCCGCATTCGCGGCGGCGCGGCGGACACGCTCCGCAACAACATCGTCCTGTTCAACACCGCCGTGCGCCCCTTCAACACGAACGCTTGGGAGTCGGTGGACATCGTCGCCGGCGTCCCGTCCGTCATTCAGGGCAACACGTCGCGCACCGCCGGCTACGTGAACTACCAGACGAAAAAGCCGTTCTGGGACGGTTCGCACACGACGACGAGCGTCACCGTCGGCCGTCTCGGTTTGGACAGCGCGACGTCCTACCCGCAGTTTGACGCGCAACTCGACCACTCCGACGTGCTCATCAAGGACGAACTCGCCTTCCGCGTCAGTTACCTGCTCTCGCGCCGCGAACTCTACTGGGCGAACACGGCGGCGAACTCCTCCGACCTCTACGCGACGCTCACGTGGAAGCCGAACTCGCGCGTCACCATCGAGCCGAACTTCACCTACACGCACAGCAGCGGCGCGATACCGGTGGGCGTCAACCGCCTCACGCAGGACTTGCTCGACCGCTGGGTGTATAACGCCCGCGAGGCGCTGCCGGTGTTCTCGTGGAACGGCAACACCTACGTCGGCGAAGGTCCGTCGAGCAACTTCTCCGTCCGCCAGACCACCGGCACCACCACGGCGTTCGCGCCGACGACCGACAACCCCGCCCGCCTCACCGGTTGGCAGTGGGGCGCGGACAAACTCGTCACCCTCGAAGGCAACCAGACCCTCGCCGGTGCCAACGCGCGCAACGACGCCGACGAATACATCGCGCAGGTCGTCTCAACCGTGAAACTCTCCGACACGTTCACGCTGCGCAACAACACCGTCTTCCAATACAGCGACAACATCGGGCGCGACTACGACCTCTCGTGGGGACGGCACATCAACAAACTCGTCGAGAGCCGCTTCGAACTGCTCACCGACAAGGAGTTCAAACTCCCCGTCCTCGGCGGACTGCCGCTGCGCCACCAGAGCAACTCCGGCGTCTCCGTCCGCTTCCTCTCCAACACCTGCTCCGGCTATACGCCCGCGCAGGACGCCTCCGCGCCATTCGCCTACGGCGACGCCTCCGTCTCCGGCGGCTACGACGTCACCAGCGTCCTCGGCGGCACCGCCGGCGACTACCTCCACACGCCGCTCTACGCCTCCACCGCCGAAGCCACCGCCGCCGGCGCCAACCCCGCCCACGGCGTCCTCGCCGTCGCCAACACCGGCTACGGCGCCGTCTGGTGGACGCCCGCGTGGAAGACCGGCGACATCTACGAACGCCTCGCCGTCGGTCCCGCCAGCGGCATCGCCAGCCCGCTCGGCGGCGCGCTCAACTACGGCGGCGCCGACGCCCGCACGAACCTCCTCACCACCTACAACGTCTTCTCCGAGCACAAACTCGACATCGGCACCGCGTTCACGTGGCGTCTCGGCGCCCGCCTCTCCTACGTGGACGACGAACTCCGCGCCTCCGCCGCAACCAAGGCGCGAACCGCTGCCGGCGGCCTCGTTGACACCGACGGCAATCCGCTCAACACCCGCGACACCGCCACCGCCCTCAACGGCGACTTCAACACCTCCCTCGCCTTCCACCCCAAGGACTGGTGGGGCAAACCCAGTTTCTACATCGCCTACGACTACAACGTCTCCTCGCAGGACTGCGGCTGCTGCCAAACCTCCGGTTGGACAAGCCACCACAACACGCTCTCCGACTCCTACTTCGACAACGAGACCCAACTCATCGAACTCGGCGTCAAAGCCGAACTCATCACCAACAAACTCTTCGCCAGCGCCGCGTGGTTTCACCAAACACGCGAAGTCCCCTACACCGACCTCGGCAGCGGACACGTCGGCGCCGACAAGTTGCTCTACCAAGGCGTCGAACTCGCCCTCCAATGGCAGCACTCCGCCACCCTCGCCGGCGGCATCAACTACACCTACATTGACGCCAGTTACCGCCAAACCACCGCCGCCCACACCGCCGGCACACGCTACCCGGGTTCGCCTCTGCACAGCGTCAACGGCTGGCTCACGTGGCAGTTCACCACCGGCCTCGGCGTCAAAACCAACATCTGGGCCACCAGCGGCTGGAATCTCAACGACGCCGGCACCCTCAAAGTCCACGCCCGCTACGGCTGGAACATCGGGTTCTTCTACGTCCACAACAAGTGGCGCTTCGACCTCGACATAGACAACGCCACCGACGCCAAACAATGGAGCAGCGGCGGCTACTTCGGCGGCAACATCTACAACTGGCTCCTCCCCGCCGAACGCTTCGGCGTCACCGCAAAAGTCACCTAC